>DATLRW010000171.1:0-19831 GCA_035534495.1 Candidatus Dormiibacterota bacterium
AATTTCCGGCTTCTTCATTCGTCTCCGCTCTCCAGCCTGGACCTGTGATTCCCCGTTGTTCCACTGTTAATCTCCCCTTTTAATCCCCCGTTATAATCATTGCCTAGCCGCTTGGCCGCCTGGAGAAGCCGTCGCCGGTCCTTTTCTTTCAACCGGCCCAGCAGGCCGGCGATTCTGCGAACGACGAATTCCGCCGTGGCCTCACCGTCCGGGTCTGCGGGGCGTGGGAGAAGGCTGGACCCCTTTGTGGCGCCCGATTCCGCCACGACAGCCTCCGCAGGCTTCCTCTCCCGAGGTCTGAAGTTTCGATAAAGAGGCTGCATGGCCCACCCAAAGCTTCGCTTTCTCTTCTGGCCTTTGCCTGGCAATCCTTAGATCAGCAGCTTGGGTGCCAATGGCGGATGACGGCCCACGAATAAGTCACGCATTAGCAGTAGGATACGGAGAGCCGAGTCCTCCGGCCCGCCTGAGACGGCTCCCGTTTGCACGCCGGCGTTACAACGTTACAGATTCGTCTATCCATGGCGGAAACAGTTCCCACCTGTCGTTGCCCCTGGTCCGGCCGGGCCCAGGGGGAATATCCTTTCGCTTGGCTGCAAACCGATTATTTCCCGGCCCGTGCGAGCCCCATCTTGAGGACCGGAATGTCATGATCTATGGCCGGAATTTGGTGTTCCATGCAGCGATGGTCGGCGCTTCCCGATCCGTTTCCCGAAGGCACTTCCAGCGGCTGCTCTTTCAGCAAGCGATAGAGCTTCATGCGATTGATCCCCAATACGGACGCTGCCAGGCCCTTCTTTCCGCCCATCTGATCCAGCACGTGCCGGACATAGCGCCGTTGCATGATTTCGAGCGGGACCAGATTTTTCCCTTCCAGCATGTCCTCGGCCTTCGCCGAACGCATATGTTCGGGCAAATCGCCGATGTCGATCAGATCCCGTTCCGCCATCATGCACGCGTAGCAGAGGACGTTTTCGAATTCGCGGATATTTCCCGGCCATCCATGGCGCCGGAGGATGAGCCGCGCCCGCTCGGTCAGCCCCCGCAATCTCGCTTTGCCAAATTGCGGGGCGAAACGACTCAGGAAATGCCGTTCCAGAAGCGGCAGATCCCCCTTGCGTTCGGCCAGGGAAGGCAGCTTGATTTCGACGACTGCGAGCCGGTAATAGAGGTCTTCACGAAATTTCCCCTGCGTTACCAGGGATCGGAGATCCTGGTTCGTGGCGGCAATCACCCGCACGTCGAGTTGTCTGATTTGCGGGCTACCCACCCTCTGAATTTCCTGCGTTTGCAGGAACCGCAACAGCCGGGTCTGCGCGCCGAGAGGCATCTCCCCGATTTCATCGAGGAATAGCGTGCCGCCGTTGGCATATTCGCACAGCCCCACTTTGTCGTGGGTCGCGCCGGTGAATGAACCGCGCACGTGCCCGAAAAGCTCGCTCTCCAGCAGCGTTTCGACGAGCGCGGAAAGGTTGCCGACGACGAACGGGCGGGAAGAAACCGGGCTCATCCGCTGGAGCAGCCTGGCCGTCAGTTCCTTGCCCGTCCCCGTCTGCCCGGTGATCAGCACGGTGCGAAAGTGCGGCGCGATCCGGCAGGCGGTATCCAGCGCAGACATGAGCAACGGGCTTTGTCCGACGATTCCCGCGAATTCGAAAGAACCGAGGAGCTCGTCCAGCGCCCGGAGCCGCCGGCCTCCCTGATCGCACTTCTCGACCAGACGATCGACCGCTTTCGATAGCCGATCCAGAAAATCCGGCTTCACAATGTAGTCGAAGGCGCCCTTCTTGATGGCGTCGACCACGCATTCGGTGGAAGAACATCCGCCGAGAATAATCCCGTCCGTCCCGGGGTGAGCCCCGAGGATCTGTTCGAGAAGATCGATGCCGCAGAGGCCGGCAAACAGGCTGCCCACCACGACGATCTCGGGATGCTTCTCCTCGACGAGCCGCAAACCCTCTTCCGGGTTTGTCGCTGTGAACATGGCCAGGGTTTTCGGTCCGAGCCCTTCACGCATCAAGGCGAGCGACTGCTCGTCATCGTCGATGGCAACCAGGCGTGGTTTTTCGCTCACGGGGGAGATAGTCACCTTTTACCTCCCCTTGTGCGCGTCATGCCCGCCAGCGTGCGCGGGGAGGGATCGAAGGGCCCCCCGGGAGCGGCGAGGCTCACGAAACCCCGTGTCGAGGCGCCGGACGTGGCAACGGCTGGAACGTCGCCGTCGTGGATATGCCACGTGCCGGCCATGGCACTGTCGGCCGCCGGCTGTATCTTCCGTAGGATTTTCCGCAGTTCGCCGGGATCAGCCGCTCGAGCGGCGCTTCCCGGCAGGACGAGCAAAGCCAAAGCCGCGGCGGCAGGTATCAAGGGCTGGCCTTGCTCGCGTACGCATTTGTCCGACATTTTGAGGGCCTCCTCTAGGGATACGTTCGGCCCTCCAATTCTCGATGGCATCGCCGGCTCTGGCCCGCCTTGACACTCGCGGCAACGCGCGAGAAGTCAGGGGAAATGCCCCGGTTGTAGGCGGGCTCTTTGCCTGCTTTGCAGGATAGAAAGTGGAACCAGAATTGGCTGAGGGCCAGAATTCCTTTTTCATGTTGGAGGAACGGTACGCTGGTTTTGGTACTGACTGAATAAACATATTCCGATCAGATATTCTATCGATAAAAGCCTACTCACTTGTCACTAACATTGTCGTACCTAGTCTGTCTTAGTACGAAATGGAAAATGTACTGGAATCGCTTTTACTCGATGGGCGCGATCGACATTCCCCGCGCAGGCGTGTGGGGCGGGCGGGGATGATTCCGCGCGGCGATCTCTGCGCCGTTGGTTTCGCCAGTAAATACGAGGCTGTTATGCATTTTCAAAGGCGTCGCCGTAGTGAATTTCCGGTGTTCCGGCCGTGGTCGTGTTTGTCTCTTTCTATGCCATTTCGGAAGGTCTGCTTAGGTCTCTATCGGAGAGAAAAGTCGCGCGTGGGAAGGTGAAATCGCACAGCACTTAAGTGGGGTTTATCTGTCTACTATTGTTTCTCGAACGGGTCACTTAGGTGCCTATCCGAGGAGAAAGTTCGCTCGAATAAGTTGATTAGCATGGCACTAAAGTGGTGGTCGCTCGTTTGCTCGAAGAGCGTGCTACGGAAGATCCAATGCGATCGCTTGGCTGCGAAACGGCTAGCGCTTGGCTTCATCGACGATGGCGATGACGATTTTTTGCACCTCGGCGGAGATCGCTTCGATGCCCGCTTCAGGATAGAAGCTGGCGATAACCTCGGGCAGGAGGGTGGCCATAAAGGTCTTGCCACGCTGAACGTAGACGGTGATCGGGCAGGGCAGCATCAGCGACGTCCGCACATCTTTTTCGAGGACTTCGCTCGCGTAGCGGGCGTTGCAGATTTCGATGACCTTGATGGGGTCGCGATGAAACCCCTTTTCGGCGAGCGTTGCGGCAACGTCGTGTGTGTGCAGGACGCGAAAACCGTGCTTACCGGCGGCCTCTTCGACCGCGCGCACGGCCTCATCGAAGGGCTTGGCCGTCTCGACGGTATACTCGATAGGCTTGTTGGTAATCGTCTGGCTCGCCTTGGGCATGATGGTTCCTCCCTGCTGGCAAAGAGAGCAAGATCGATGCCAGAGGGAACGGAATCATTGAGACTCAAGTGGTTGCTGCACTGCGGGTTGCGGTTGGCCGGCTGCTCGTTCATTTTAAAAGGGAGAATGAACGGTCTATTTTTGCCCGCTCGAGCGCCAATTGCCGCAGGCTCGAAGGTGGCCGGCGGCGAGCTATTCCAGCAGGAGGAGCGCATATGCTTGCGCGGTTCCCGCGCTGAGGATTCGGGCGACGAGGCACTACGGCCCGGAGGGGTTGCAAGAGATTGCAGCGCAGCCGGTCGCAAATCGGATCGGCCCGCTTCCCGTTGGCCCCTCCCGATTCGCCGTTCGAAATCCACACAAGCGGTTCTGCTGCAATGCGTTGACACCTCTGAAAGCCATGTGCTAGCTTCGCCATGGCGGGTGTTGCGCCTATTGGCGTCAAACGTGCGGACGATCCCTCCGGCACGCTTAGAACTTCGCAAGGAGAATACTCTTGGCTGACAGCCCCAGGAATTTCCTGTTTACGTCGGAGTCGGTGACCGAGGGCCACCCCGACAAGATCGCCGATCAGATTTCCGACAGCATCCTCGACGCGGTTTTGAAGGAAGATCCGACCGGGCGCGTGGCATGCGAGACGCTGGTCACGACAGGCTTGGTGGTTCTGGCCGGCGAGATCACGACGGAGGCCCATCTCGATTACACCGACATCGCCCGGGACGTCATTCGGGAAGTCGGCTACAACCGGGCCAAGTACGGGTTTGACGCCGATACGTGCGCCGTCATTTCCTCGCTCAAGCGTCAATCGCCCGATATCGCTCTCGGCGTCGACGGCGGCGGAGCTGGCGATCAAGGGCTGATGTTTGGCTACGCCTGCGATGAAACCGAAGAACTCATGCCCATGCCAATTACCCTGGCGCACCGCCTGACGCGGCGCCTGGCCGAAGTCCGCCGCAGCCGCGTGGTCGATTTCCTCCGCCCCGACGGAAAATCTCAGGTGACGATCCAATATGTGGAGGGCCGTCCGGCGCGCGTCTCTTGCGTGGTGGTTTCGACGCAACATTCCGATAATGTTTCCAATCGAGACCTCCACGATGCCGTTCTGTACGAAGTGATCCGTCCGATGATCCCCGAAGCCATGATGGACGACCGGACCCAGGTTCATATCAATCCCACCGGCCGCTTTGTGATCGGCGGCCCGATGGGCGACGCCGGCGTGACCGGCCGGAAAATCATCGTGGACACCTATGGCGGCTATTCGCGGCACGGCGGCGGGGCCCTTTCGGGCAAGGATCCGACCAAGGTGGACCGCTCGGCCTGTTACATGGCTCGCTACGTGGCGAAAAATCTGGTGGCGGCGGGCGTGGCCCGGCGCGCCGAAGTTCAATTGGCCTACGCGATCGGCGTCGTCGAGCCGGTATCGGTCATGGTCGATACATTCGGCACGGGCCTGGTTCCTGACGAGCAACTCACCGAGGTCGTGCGTGCCGTCTTCCCGCTAACCCCGCGTGGCATTATGGATGAACTGAACTTGCGGCGCCCCATCTACCGCCAGACGGCCAACTACGGACACTTCGGCCGCAATGAACCGGGCTTCACATGGGAGCGGGTGGACAAAGTGGCGCAAGTCCGTAAGGAAGCCGGCCTGACGGCCTCCAGCGGCGCCGGGGTGGGCGCTCGCAACTAACCCGCGGCTTTTCGCGCACCAGAAGAGGAGAAGGGGAATGGAAACCGTTCGAAAACTGGCTGGCGACGTAAAGGACATCGCACTCGCCGATCAGGGCAAGCGAAAGATCGAGTGGGCGAACCAGCAGATGCCGGTGCTCCAAACGATTCGCAAGAGATTCATCAAGGAGCAGCCGCTCAAGGGCCTGCGGGTTTCCGCGTGCCTGCACGTCACCAGCGAGACGGCCAACCTGGCGATCGCGCTGCGCGACGGCGGGGCGGATGTGGTGCTCTGCGCCTCGAACCCGCTTTCGACGCAGGACGAGGTGGCCGCGTGCCTGGTTCGCGACTACCAGATCCCCGTTTTCGCGATCAAGGGCGAGGACACCGACACCTATTACAGCCATATTCACGCCGCGCTCGACCACCAGCCGCGCATCACGATGGACGACGGCGCCGATCTGGTCTCCATGCTCCACGCCAAGCGGAAGGAATTGATCGACGGGGTCATCGGCGGCACCGAGGAAACCACCACCGGCGTCATCCGCCTGCGCGCCATGGCGCGCGACAAGTCCCTGCGGTATCCGGTGATCGCCGTTAACGACGCCACCACCAAATACCTCTTCGACAACCGCTACGGCACCGGGCAATCGACCATCGACGGCCTGCTTCGCGCCACCAATCTCCTGCTGGCCGGTTTGACCTTCGTCGTCGCCGGTTACGGTTGGTGCGGCCGCGGCCTGGCGATGCGGGCGCGCGGGCTGGGCGCCAACGTCGTCGTCACCGAAATCAACCCGGTGAAGGCGCTCGAGGCGCTCATGGACGGGTTCCGCGTGATGCCGATGCCGGAAGCGGCGCGAATCGGCGATATTTTCATCACCGTGACCGGGAACAAGAGCGTTATCGCGGGCGAGCACTTTGAAAAAATGAAAGACGGAGCGGTCGTCGCCAACTCCGGTCATTTCAACGTCGAAATCGACATTCCCGCCCTGGAACGCATGGCCAGTTCCCACCGGCCCACCCGGCCGTTCGTCGAGGAATACGTGGTGTCGGGCGGCAGGCGGATTTACCTGCTGGCGGAGGGCCGGCTGCTGAACCTTTCGGCGGCCGAAGGTCATCCCGCCGCCGTGATGGACATGAGCTTTGCGAACCAGGCGCTCTCGGCCGAATACATGCTGAAGAATGCGTCGAGCCTCGAACGGCGCGTCTATCCCGTGCCCGAAGCGATCGACCGGCAAATCGCCAAGCTGAAACTGGAATCGAAGAATATCCTGATCGACAAACTCACATCGGAGCAGGAGCAATATTTGGCCTCCTGGTCGGAAGGAACCTAGGCTCTCTCCCCCGGCATGGAAGACTGGGCGAATCTGGCTCTCGATATGGCCACGGCGCGCGGCGCCACCTACGCCGACGCGCGCGTGATCGACGTGCGCCAGCGGGAACTTTCGACCAAGAACGGCGAAGTGGGCACGCTGGTCGAGGGGGAATCGTTTGGAATCGGCGTGCGGGTGATCGCCGACGGGGCGTGGGGTTTCGCGTCGGTTGGCGGTTTGAGCCGCCGCGAAATCGAGAAATGCGCCGCGCAGGCCGTTTCGATCGCCCGCGCTTCGGCGCTTGCCAAGCGCCACGACGTCGTTCTCGCCCCGGAGCAGGCCTACATCGACTCCTGGCAGTCGCCCTTCGTCAAGGACCCCTTTCACATCCCCGTCGACCGGCAGATCGCCCTGCTGCTCGAAGCCGACAAGGAAATGCGCCGGGTGGCCGGCGTGACGGTCGCCGAAACGGGCATGGTGTTCCACCGCATGGAGCAGTTCTTCGCCTCGACGATCGGCTCGCGCATTCACCAGGTGAAGATGCAATCGGGCGCCGGAATCGTCGCCTCCTGTTTCGCCGATGGCGAATTGCAGAAGAGGTCGTACCCGAACAGCTTCGGCGGCCAGCACGCCCTGCGCGGCTACGAACTGGTCGAGGAACTGGATCTGGTCGGCAACGCTCCCCGCGTGGCGGAGGAAGCCGTGGCGCTGCGCCAGGCGGCGCAATGCCCGGAAGGCGTTCGGACCATCCTGCTCGACGGCTCGCAGGTCGGCTTGCAGGTGCATGAATCGATCGGGCACCCGATCGAGCTCGACCGCGTGCTGGGCACGGAAGCCAATTTTGCCGGCACCAGCTTTCTGACCCTCGACAAGCTCAATACGCTGCGGTACGCCTCCGATCCGGTCACAGTCGTGGCCGACGCGCGCCTGGAGCACGGGCCCGGCCTCGGCACGTTCGGCTACGACGACGAAGGCGTTCCCGCGCAGGCGACCGACATCATCCGCGACGGCATGTTCCGGGGCTATTTGACCAGCCGGGAAACGGCCGCCGCCATCGGGCAGAGCCGCTCGAATGGAACCATGCGCGCCGAATCGTGGAACCGGCTCCCGCTGATCCGGATGACGAATATCAGCCTTCTTCCCGGCACGTGGAAGCTCGAAGACCTGATCGCCGACACCGACGACGGGATTTACATGGAAACCAATCGGTCGTGGTCGATCGACGACCGCCGCTACCACTTCCAGTTCGGCACGGAAATCGGCTGGGAGATCAAGGGCGGCAAAAAGGTTCGGATGCTGAAAAATCCGAGCTACAGCGGCATCACCACCGAATTCTGGAACAGTTGCGACGCCATCTGCTCGCGCGAGCATTGGACCTTGTGGGGAACGCCGAATTGCGGCAAGGGCCAGCCCATGCAGACCATGGGCACCGGTCACGGCGCCGCGCCGGCGCGGTTCCGCAACGTCCGCGTGGGCATCGCGTTCTCGCGCTGAAGGGGTTGGGAAACGGCATCATGCCGGCAAAAAAGGCAGCGAAACGATCGAAGACAAAGGCGGCGCCGAAACCCAGGACGCCGCGAGCGCCCGTAGCCGCCGAGCATCGGATCGCCCGTTCCGAGCTCGAACGAATTGCCGAGCGGGTCTTTAGGTGCAGCCAGGCGGACGAAACCGAAGTCTCGATCGACGCCACAACCGACGCGCTCACGCGTTTCGCCAACAACACCATCCATCAGAACGTGGCCGAGCGCGAGGTTTCGGTTTCCGTGCGGGCGGCCGTGGATGGACGGACCGCGCGCGTTTCGACGAACAAGACCGACAACGAATCGCTGGCCCGGGCCGTGCGCGCGGCCGAAAAACTGGCGCGGCTGCAGCCTCGCAACGAAAACCTGCTGCCGATGCTCGGGCGGCAGAAATATCTTCCCGTCAAACGCTTTTTCCCCGCCACGGCCGCGGCAACGCCCGAGGACCGCGCGCGGGCCGTCGTGCGCGTGGTGGACCTGGCGAACGAGCGCGGGCAGACCGCCGCCGGCATCTTCACGGCCGGCCTTTCGCAGACGGCGCTGGCCAACTCGCACGGCCTGTTCGCCTATTACGAGCAGACGCGGGCGGAGTTTTCCGTTACGTTCCTCGAGGGTGGCAGTTCCGGCTGGGCGAAGGCGAATTTTAGCGATATCCAGCTCATCGATGCCGACGCGCTGGCCGAGCGAGCGAGCCGGAAAGCCAGCGATGCGCGCGAGCCGCGGGAGATTCCCGCCGGCCATTACACGGTGATTCTCGAACCGGCGGCCGTGCTCGACCTGGTCGGCTTTCTCTTCTACGATTTTGCGGCCACCGCCATGGAAGACCAGCGGTCCTGTTTCACCGACCGCCTGGGAAAACAGCTTCTGGGCCGCCACATCACCATCTGGGACGATGTGTATCACCCGCTGCAGACGGGCGCGCCCTTCGATGGGGAAGGGGTGCCGCGGGAGAAGGTGCTTCTGGTCGACCGCGGCGTGCCGAAGTCATTGGTCTATTCCCGCGCCAGCGCGAAAAAACGCAAGGCCAAGCCGACCGGCCACGGCTTGCCCCTGCCGAACGAATGGGGCGAAGCGCCGCTGAACATCGTGTTCGCCGGGGGAAAAGAATCCGTCGAGGAGATGATCGCTTCGACCGGGCAGGGGATATTGGTGACGCGGTTCTGGTATATCCGCGAAGTCGATCCCTATCAGAAAATCCTCACGGGCATGACGCGCGACGGAACGTTCCTGGTGGAAAACGGCCGCGTCGCGGGCCCGCTCAAGAACTTCCGCTTCAATCAGAGCATCATCGAAATGATGGCTTCGGTCGAGGCCCTCGGGGCGCCCGTGCGGGCGGCCGGCGAGGAATCGTTCGAGATGGTCGTTCCTGCCATGAAGGTCCGTAATTTCCACTTCACCGAGATGACCAAGTTTTAACCGCCGGGGGAGCGGCCGCGGTCCGATAGTGCGGAAACCGCAGCCGCCCGTGTTTGGACAGGGGACCGGATGGCGCCGGCTACGTCTGTTTACCCTTTGGCCGAGTGTGTCTGCTGCCGGAGCGAGCTCATGAATTCCCGTGCGGCAGGTGAATAGATGAATGTATGGCCGACGTTGTTCCCCGGATAGAACCACTTTTTAATTTCGGGAACGGCGTAGCCGGAATTTGGCCGTTGCAGTTTGACGATGGTTTTGCCGGTTGCTTTTGCCCGGTACGCCGGCAATGTCAGGAAAAGCCCTTCGACCTGCGAGGTATGTCTGTCGATAATTTGTACGGCATCGGGACTGTAGGAAGGGTGCACGAGCCGGAAAATGTAGGTTCCCGGCCCGAGAACGCGGCCGGGGATTTCGACCGGCCCGCTCACGGTGACAAAAATCTCCTGGTGCCATCCAGTGGCGCGGGCCTTCGGGACCGCGATAAAGCACAACAAACCGGCTGAGAGAAAAACGGATAAGCTACGCACAATTCCGTTTCGCGTAAACATTGCTATTCCTCCTCGCTTCTTCGCTCGGAGGGATCGCGATCTCTCCATCAGTGGGATGCGGAATATTTCCGGCGGGATGCAAATAGGTGGAGGTGGCCCGTCGAGATTGAATCGTACGACGGGAAAAATCCAAACGGGAACAAGACAGCGAACCGGATATTCGCGGCTTATGTTTCCTGATCCTCGAGAAGAAGCCGGCGGTAGGCCTCGCGCTTGGGAATGCCGTATTCACGGGCGGCCTGCTTGAGAGCCGCTTTGCGGTCGAGCCCTCCGCGTTCCAGTTCCGCGATTCTTTGGGCCAGCGTGGCGGTGGCCGGGGCCGTTTCCGCCGCCGTTTGCTCGGGGGCAGCGATCAGCAGGGTGATTTCGCCACGGGGAGGGTTCTGCTGAAACCGGCGAGCCAGTTCCGAAAGCCGGCCACGGCTGAATTCCTCATGAATCTTCGTCAGCTCGCGCGCCACAACCGCTTGCCGGTCGCCGAAAATCTCCAGCGCGTCGCCCAGCGTCTGCGTGAGGCGATGGGGGGCTTCGTACATCACGAGCGTGCGGCGCTCCGGGGCCAGTTCCCGCAGGCGGCGTCTTCGCTCGCCCGCGCGCGGCGGCAGGAACCCGATAAAGAGGAATTCGCCGGTGTCCAGGCCCGAGGCCACCAGCGCCGCGACGAACGCGGAGGGTCCCGGAATCGGGATGACGGGAATTTGCCGCTCGAGACAGAGCCGGACCAGATCCCGGCCGGGATCGGAGACCAGCGGCGTGCCGGCGTCGCTCACCAGCGCCACCGTCGCTCCCTGCTCGAGACGGCCAATCAGTTCGCTCGAGCGCTCGCGTTCGTTATGTTCGTGATAACTGACCAGGGGCCGGTCGATTTCGTGGCGGGCGAGAAGTTTTCGCGTCTGGCGCGTATCCTCGCAAGCGATCCAATCGGCCTCGCGCAGCACGCGCAGCGCCCGCAGCGTTATATCTTCCAGATTGCCGACGGGCGTAGCCACCAGATAGAGTCTGCCCCGCGCGTTTGTTTCTTCGCCAGCCATGGGCCGAGAGCGAGTCTAGCACGCGGCCCGGCCGCCACGCCGCAGGCGGGCGTGGTACGATTAGAGCGCCGTCCGCTGTTCGCTTTCAGGAGAATGGGTGTGCCGCTTTACGAGTACGAATGCGCCAGTTGCCATCATCGTTTCGAGAAGATCGAGTCTTACTCCGCGCCGGAGAAGCAAAAATGCCCGAAATGCGGCAAGACGGCCGGGCGGGTTCTAACGGCTCCGGCGATCCAGTTCAAGGGTTCCGGTTGGTACGTCACCGATTACGGCGGGAAGAGTTCAGGCGCCGACGTGAAAGCCGGCAAATCGCCGGATTCTTCGAGCGCGGCCACCCCGGCGAAACCGAGTTCCGGGAAGCCGAGCGTGGAAAAGAAAGCCTGACGTTCCCCGGCCCTCGGGTCCATTTTTAGCGCCGCTGCGGCAAGGGTTTTATAGCGGGAGGGTTCGGAGCCAGTCGCGGAAGGCGCCTCCGAACTCGGGATTTTCCAGGGCGATCTCCACGGTCGCTTGCAGAAACCCGAGTTTGTCGCCGGCATCGTAGGATTTTCCCTCGCACACGCAAGCCCACAACCCCTTCTCCCTGGCGAGTTGGCGAAGGGCGTCGGTCAGTTGAATTTCCCCGCCGCGGCCCGGCGCCGTGTGCTCGAGATAATCGAAGATTTCCGGCGGAAGAACGTAGCGGCCCGCAACGGCGAGCGTGGAGGGGGCTTCCTCGGGCGAGGGTTTTTCCACCAGGTCGCGAATGCGATAGATCTGGCGCCCGCCGCGCTCGATGGGCGGATCGGCCGAGACGATTCCGTAGAGACCGACCTGCTCGCGGGCGACCGGAATGACCGCGATCGCGCCCTCGCCTGTCGATTCGTACACTTCAACCAATTGGCGCGTGACCGGGTTCGGCCCGGTCATGATCACGTCGCCCAGGAGAACGGCGAAAGGCTCCGCGTCGACGATATCGCGCGCTTCGAGCACCGCGTGGCCCAGCCCCAGCGGCTCTTTCTGCCGCATGTAGCTGAACCGGACCAAATTGCTGATCTGGCGGACCAGTTCCGCCTGATCCATCCTGCCTTTGCGTTCGAGGAAGGCTTCGAGTTCGGGCGAGGTGTCGAAGTGGTCCTCGATGGCGTTTTTCCCGCGGCCCGTGACGATGATGATGTTTTTGATCCCCGAAGCGACGCATTCCTCTACGGCGTATTGGATGAGAGGCTTATCGACGACCGGCAACATCTCCTTGGGCTGGGCCTTGGTGGCGGGCAGGAAGCGCGTGCCGAGTCCGGCGGCCGGCAGAACGGCCTTTCTGACGGGTTGGAAACGGGTGGTCATTGGTGAACTTTCGCTGGCTTGCAAGATAGCGGCTTCGGCGGAGAGAGTCAAACGAACGGCGCCGGGCCGGGGGACGGAGGCAACACCGCTGTCGTGAGAGCCCCATCCCGAGCCGCCACGCTCGCTCCAGGCGGAAATCGTGAAATCGACAGCCCACGGGAAGCGATTGGATGTACACTTTCTGGAATCTGGAGAGTTGAAATCCACATCCCGGCTTCTGCGCGGAGAATATCCATGAGTTCGTCAGCTTCCGCGGCACAGGCTTTTGTGGACGCCCTTTTGAATCTCGATTTCGAGGGTCTGGAGTCCACTCTGGAACCCAAAGTAGAATTTCGCGCGCTCGTACCCGGAGAACTTGTCAACGTCGCTACGGCCCGGGAAACCGCCGGCTGCTTTCGGCGTTGGTTTGGCGATAAGACGGGTCTGGAACTGGTCCACCGCAAGGACGAGCTGCTCGTTGACCGGCTGTTTCTGGAGTATCGCTTGCGCCTCCACAAGGGGAACGAGGCGTATCTGGTCGAGCAGCGAATTTGCTCCAGCATTGAAAACGGGAAATTCGTTGTGATGGACCTGGTTTGCTCGGGATTCCGTCCCGAGGGGGTGGTGGAAACCGAAGCATCGGTGCACCGGTTCGACGCGGGCGACCTCGGTTGTGGGTCCGGCCTACCGCGGGAGTTCCGGGCGCGCATCGGGCAAATTCCGGTTGGACATGTTCTGGAAGTCGTTACCAAGGATCCTTCGGCCAAGGAAGATCTGCCCTCTATCTCTCGCCTTCTGGGCCACAAGGTTCGGTCGGTCGAACCGGGAGCCGAAGGGGAGTTTATGATTCGCGTGGAGCGTTCAAAATGAGCCAGCAAATGATTTTCCAGTGCACTTATGGGAAAGAGAATCCCGAGCGTGCCATTCTGCCCTTCGTAGCGGCCAACGTGGCGGCCACGGCCGGTATCGAAGCGACGGTGGTCTGCACCATCGACGCGGTGTGGCTCGGTACCAAAGGCGGCGCCGGCTCCGTGCTTGCCAAGGGTCTGCCTCCCCTGACGGATTTGATGGACGAATTTCGTGGAAACGGCGGCAAGGTTTGGCTGTGCGGCGCTTGCACCAAACCGCGGGGGATCACCGAAGCCGACGCGGCCCCCGGAGTCACCATCGTCGGGGCGGCGACGATCATCGAAGCGATCGCCAACGGCGCCACGCCCATCGCCTTCGCTTAACGCGCGAAAGTGCTCCGTGCCCTGTCCCGCAGTGGCCGTGTGCGCGGCGGAAAATCTATGGCCGCGTTTCGCCGAACAGCAGTGCAATCAACGCCACGATAAACATCCCGATGACGATCGCATTACCCCAATGTTTCAAAAAGGGGTTGACCTGGGACATGCCGACGACAAAAACGAATACGAGAAGAAAGGCGACTTCCCACCAGGACCGCAGCCGCATCGGACCGGCCATCGCTCGTTCCTCCGGCGTGAACTTGTTCTGCCGCGGCTCGCGCAAAACGGCAACGGCAGCGTGCTAGGATAGCCTTCGGAAGTGGCCCTTTGGAAGTGGCGATGGCACGCGACGCGCTCATTCTCGGAATCGAATCCTCTTGCGACGAAACGGCCGCGGCGGTGGTTCGCAGCGGACGGACGATCCTTTCGAGCGTCGTCGCTTCGCAGATCGACCTGCACCGCAAATACGGCGGCGTGGTGCCGGAGCTGGCTTCGCGGGAACATTTGCGGCGCATCGTTCCGGTGGTGCGCGAGGCGCTCTCGGGGGCCGGGTTGTCTTTGGCGGGCGTGGACGCGGTGGCTGTAACGAGCGGGCCGGGCCTGATCGGCTCGCTGCTGGTTGGCGTCACGTTCGGCAAGGCGCTTTCGCAGGCCGGCTCGAAGCCCCTGATCGCCGTGAACCATCTCGAAGGGCACGTACGGGCGGTGATCCTCGAGGCGCTTGCCGCGGGCCGCGAGCCGGCGTTGCCGACCCTCTGCCTGATCGTTTCCGGCGGCCACACGGTGCTCTATTCCGTGCGGGCGGCGACCGAAGGGGCCGTCGAAGCGGTGCCTTTCCGGTATGAGCGGCTCGGGCAGACGCGGGATGACGCCGCGGGCGAAGCCTACGACAAGGTGGCTAAGATGCTGGCCCTCGGCTATCCCGGCGGGCCGGTGCTCGATCAACTGGCGGTGCATGGCGACGCGTCGGCGATCCGGTTTGGCGAGCCGAAAATGAAGGGCAATCCTTACGATTTCAGCTTCAGCGGAATCAAGACGGCGGTGCTCTATCACCTGCGGAAGCATTCCGAGCTGGAACCGGAAATCCAGCGGCGCCGCGACGCGATGCGCGAGCAGCGGCTGCGAGCGCAGGAATTATTGCCGCTTTGCGGCCGGCACACGCTGGATCTGGTGGCCAGCTTCCAGCGGGCGGTTGTCACTGGTCTGGTGGCCCGGACGCTTTCCGCCGCCGAGCAGTCGGCGGCAAGGTCGGTGCTGGTGTCGGGCGGCGTGGCGGCAAACCGCGAACTGCGGGAAACGTTCGAGAGCGAATCCCGGCGGCGCGGCCTCGAAGTCTTCTTCCCCAGCCGGGCTCTTTCGACCGATAACGCGGCCATGATCGCCGCCGCGGCCTATCCGCGCCTGCTGGCCGGCGAGTACACCGGGGAAGAACTGAATGCCGAGGCGGTGCTTCCATTGGCGTGAACGGGCACTAGCCTGAACGGGCGCTCGCCTGACGGCGCCGAGCGGCAGGCTTCGCCCAAACGCCGTTTTTTTTCGGTTGCTCCGGCAAGCGGTTCTCGCGCTATGCGCATCGCGATCGATACAGGCGGAACGTTCACCGACTGCCTCTTCCTGCGTGACGGAAGGCTGGAGCTTCTCAAAATCCCTTCGACGCCGGGCCAGCCCGCCCGGGCCGTCTCGCAAGCCCTCGAAGTCATTCTTGGCCGGCCCGGCGGCGCAGACCATCCGGAACTGACCTGCGGAACGACCGTCGGCACAAATGCGCTGCTTGAGCGGCGAGGCGCCCGGGTGGCGCTGGTGACGACGGCCGGTTTCGAAGACGTGATCGAGATTGGCCGGCAGGATCGCCCGGAGTTGTACAACCTGCTGGTGACGCGTCCCCAGCCGCTGGTTCCGCGCCCGCGGCGGTTTGGCCTGTGCGAGCGCATCGACGCGGCCGGAAATGTGGCCCGGCGGGCGGAAAAGCGGGAGATCGAGCGCGTCGTCCGCCAGGTCGAGAGATCGCACCCGCAGGCCGTGGCGCTGTGCCTGCTTTTCTCCTTTGCCAATCCGGAGCACGAGAGACAGTTCGCCCGGCGCGTGCGCCTTCTCGGGTTGCCCGTCTCCGTTTCGCACGAGATTTCGGCCGAGTTCCGGGAATACGAGCGAACCGCAACGACCGTGGCCAACGCCTATCTGGCGCCGGCGATGAGCGGGTACCTGAAGCGGATGGAAAAGGAATCGGCTCGCTGGCGGGGCGGCCGCGTGCGGGTCATGCAATCGAACGGAGGGATCGTTTCCGCGTCTCTGGCGGCGCGGGAGCCGGTGCGAACGGTGCTTTCCGGCCCGGCGGGCGGCGTGCTCGGAGCGCGCAGCCTGGCGGAGTTGGCCGGATGGAACCGGATCATCAGCTTCGACATGGGTGGGACATCGACCGACGTTTCCCTGATCGACGGTGATCTCCGCACCACAGTCGAATCGAGCGTGGCCGGTCTGCCGATTGCCGTGCCGATGCTCGAAATTCATACGGTCGGCGCCGGAGGGGGCTCGATCGCCCGGCTGGACAGCGCGGGCGCCCTGCGCGTCGGCCCGGAAAGCGCCGGCGCCGAGCCAGGCCCGATCTGTTACGGCCGTGGCGAGCTGCCGACGGTGACCGACGCGCACCTGGTCCTCGGACGTCTCCCGCTCAAGGGATTGCTGGGCGGCGGATTTCCGCTCGATGAAGAGCGCGCCAGGCGATACATGGAACGGGCGCGCGGCCCCATCGGTTCGGTCGAGGAATTTGCCGCGGGAATTCTGGCGGTGGCCGACGCGGCGATGGAGAAGGCCATTCGCGTCATATCGATCGAGCGCGGCCATGATCCTCGGGATTTCACTCTGGTGGCCTTCGGCGGCGCCGGCGGACTGCACGCCTGCCGCCTGGCGGCGTCCTTAGGCATTCCGCGAATCCTGATTCCCCGGTTTCCGGGCGGGCTCTCCGCGCTGGGGATTCTTTCCGCCGATGTCGTGAAGGATTACTCGCGCACATTGCGGATGGAAATCGAATCGAGGGCCGCGGCGCGATCTCCCCTGCAAAGGGCGTTCGGCGAGATCGAAGCGCGCGGCTGGCGCGATATGCGCGCCGAGGGTTTTCCTCGCCGCCGTGTCCGGATCGAGCGCCTGCTCGATCTCCGCTACGTGGGCTAGGGCTATGAACTGACGGTACCCGCCGCTGGAAATTTTCTCGCTTCCTTTCACCGGGAGCATGAGCGCCGCTACGGCTATGCGGACCGCTCCTGGCGCGTCGAGCTGGTGAATGTGCGCTCCCGTTTCATCGGCCCGGCGCCCGGACTTTTGCTTCGGCCCCGGCGCGGATCGTCGCGCAAGGGACAAGCCGCGGCCACTCGCCGGCGAAGGGCGTTTTTTCCCGATGCCGGCTCGATGCGTCAGGTGGCGACAACGATCTACGACCGCTCCCTCTTGCGACCCGGCCGGCGCGTGGCCGGTCCGGCCATTGTTTTCGAATACAGCGCGACGACGGCGATCCCGCCCGGATGGAGGGGCCGGGTGGATCGTTTCGAGAACCTCATTCTGGAGCGGGGCAGCCGATGAAAGCCGACCCGATTCGTCTGGAAATATTCAAGAGCCTGTTTCACTCCGTGGCCGAGGAGATGGGCGCGGCGCTGCGCCGTTCGGCCTTCTCTCCCAATATTCGGGAACGGCGGGACTATTCCTGCGCCGTGTTCGATCGCCAGGGCCAAGCGCTGGCCATGGGCGACCATATGCCGGTGCATCTGGGTTCGATGCCGATGTCGGTGGCCGCGGCCATCGGCAAACTCGAACTTTTTCCGGGAGATATTGCCGTGTTAAACGATCCCTACTGCGGCGGGACGCACCTGCCCGACCTGACGATGATCATGCCGGTCCATTTGAAGTCGCGCCGGCCGCTGTTTTTTGTCGCTGCTCGCGCGCACCACGCCGACGTGGGCGGAAGCCAGCCGGGTTCGATGGGGATGGCGCGCGAAATGTACGAGGAGGGAATCCGCATTCCGCCGGTGAAGATTTTCAGCCATGGCCGGATCGCGGGCGATGTTCTCGACCTCATCCTGGCCAATGTGCGGATTGCCCGCGACCGGGAGGGCGATCTGGCGGCGCAGATTGCCGCTTGCCGCACAGGCGGGCGGCGCCTCGAAGAGATCGTCTCCAAGTACGGCCTGAGGGAGGTGAGAACCTACGAGGGGCATCTGCTCGATTATTCCGAGAGGATGATGCGAATGGTCCTGCGAGGAATTCCCCCGGGCGTTTATCGCGGAGAGGACCGGCTCGACGGCGACGGCTGGGGTAGCGGGCCCCTGCCCATTCGCGTCGCCATACGCGTCGGAAAGGACGAAGCGGAAATCGATTTCACGGGATCGGCCCCGCAGTGTCCGGGGAATCTCAATGCGGTTTACGCCATCACCTATTCCGCGGTGTTCTATGTTTTTCGGTGTCTCGTTCCCGAACAGGTGCCGGCCACTTCCGGCCTGATGCGCCCGCTGCGCGTCATAGCCCCGGAGGGAACTCTGGTCAACGCACGGCCCCCGGCCGCGGTGGCCGGGGGAAACGTGGAAACCTCGCAGCGCATCGTCGATACGGTGCTGCGAGCGTTGGCTCTGGCCCTGCCCGAACGGATTCCCGCCGCCAGTCAGGGAACCATGAACAATCTGACCTTCGGCGGTGTCGATCCGAGGCGGCCTGGCACCGTTTTCGCCTACTACGAAACCGTTGCCGGAGGCATGGGGGCCAGACCTGGCCTGGACGGGTTGAGCGGCGTCCATACGCACATGACGAATTCCCTGAACACGCCCCTCGAGGTGCTCGAACACGATTTTCCGGTCCGAGTGCGGCGCTACTCATTGCGCCGTGGCTCGGCAGGGGCGGGGCGATGGCGCGGCGGAGAGGGTATTATCCGGGAAATCGAGTTTCTGGCTCCGGCGCAACTCGGACTGCTCAGCGAGCGGCGCCAGTTTCCACCCTACGGCTTGGCGGGGGGCAAGAGCGGCGCCGTGGGACGAAACGAACTCAACCTGGACGGCAAATGGAAAACTGTAGCGGCGAAGTGCAGCCTCAGGGTGCCGGCGGGAACCAGACTACGAGTTTTGACGCCGGGTAACGGAGGTTGGGGTAGGGCAAAGCAGGGAAGGGAAAAATAAGAAATTAAACCTGTTACTGTTACGGGATGGATGCTGAAGCACTCGCGGGGTGGGCGCACCACTTACGACTTGGTCCGGCGCTGCTTTCAGGCGTCGGTATTTCAGAACGGGCTACTCGGCTGCTGCGGTAACACCGATTTCCGGGAACTGAAGCTTGGCCTTAGCCAGTGCCCTCACGACGTCGGTTTCCACTTTGCTCTCGCTGGATCGCTGAGCTGTGGCGAGTTCGCTAACCAATAGAAATTTCGCCCGCTCGAGCATCTTCTTCTCGCGGAACGAAAGGGGTTTCGCGCGACTCAGTGCAAGCAGACTCTTCAAAACCGCCGCAACGTCCAGGAGTTCACCGGTGCGCATCCGCTCAGAGTTTTCCTTGAAGCGGTGCTTCCAGTCGACATGGGAATTGCCAGAGTGCTGATTGTTCTCTAAAAACCCCATGACCTTCCTGGCTTCGGTACCAGAAATCACGCGACGCAGTCCAACCGTATGAGCGTTTGTTTCAGGAATCATCACGCGTAGCCCGTTGGTAGAAATGCGAAGCATGAAACAACGTTCCGACCGACCGTTGAGATAGCTGAAGCTGACCTGCTCGATAGTACCCACGCCGTGATTCGGATATACAACTTTGTCCCCGATCTTATATTCGACCATGGGCGCCCCTGCCTACGTAACCAATTCTAAGGACGAGGGTTGCATGCGTCAAGGAGGGGGGCGAAAAAACAGGCGAAGATACGTCGTAACCCGACCGTGATGGTCGCGAATCGTTTACATCCCGTCTTGCGCGCCGCAGTGACGGAAATTGCCGCAAGCGGGGAGTTTCCGGCAAATGTACGGCCATAGGAGGGAAATAGCACCCCGGGCTTCTCCCCGAACCGAACCAGTGCCCCGCTAAGCTACAATCTTCCCTATGCTTTCGCTGGCGATTGATACGAGCACCCCATCCGGCAGCTTGGCCGTGCTCGAGGACGATCGGTTGCTCGGCACGCTCGGAACGGCCGGGGATGAAACCTATTCCTCCAGGCTATTCCGTCATCTGCGTCTATTGCTCGGAGAATTGCAGCTCGGACTCGACC
>DATLRW010000172.1:0-6477 GCA_035534495.1 Candidatus Dormiibacterota bacterium
TGGCCGATGGCGACCGATGGCCGCCGGTCAGTTTTGCTTGAGGAAGTTGCGGAGAACGGCGGTGAGAATGCCGCCGTTGCGGTAATAATCGATTTCGATTTCCGAATCGAAGCGCGCGACGGCCTGAAAATCGCGGCTCTCGCCGCCCGGACCCTTCGCGGTGACGGTCACTTCGGCGCGCGGGTGAATCCGGTCGCTGAGGCCCTTGACGGAGAAAACTTCCTGGCCCGTCAGGCCGAGCGAAGCGGCGCTTTCCCCCTGGCGGAACTGGAGCGGGAGAACGCCCATGCCCAGCAGATTGCTGCGGTGAATGCGTTCGTAGCTTTCGGCGAGGACGGCTTTCACCCCCAAAAGCTGCGTGCCCTTGGCCGCCCAGTCGCGCGAGGAGCCCGAGCCGTATTCCTTGCCCGCAATAATCATCAGCGGAACCCCCTCTTCGCGATAGCGCATGGCCGCGTCGAAAATAGCCATCTGCTCGCCGCCCGGAAAATGAAGGGTCAGGCCGCCCTCGGTTCCCGGGAGCAGCCGATTTTTCAGCCGGATGTTGGCGAACGTTCCGCGCACCATCACGCGGTCGTTGCCGCGGCGCGAGCCAAAGGAATTGAAATCGTGTTTGGCGAGGCCGTGTTCGACCAGGTAGCGGCCCGCCGGGCCGTCCTCGGGGATGTCGCCGGCCGGAGAGATGTGATCGGTGGTGATGGAATCGCCCAGCAGGGCGAGGACGCGGGCGCCGCTGATGTCGGCGATCGGAGCCGGTTCGGGAGAAAGATCGGTGAAAAACGGCGGCTCTTGAATGTAGGTCGAATCGTCGCGCCAGGGATAGAGCGCCCCTTCGGACACGGGGACGGCTTTCCAGGTCGGGCTCCCCTCCCAGACGTTCCCGTAGACCTTGCGGAACATCTCCGGCCGCACGGCTTGACCGATGGCGCTCGAAACTTCCTCCTGCGTGGGCCAGATGTCCCGCAGATGCACGGGGACGCCGGAGGCGTCGCGGCCAATCGGCTCGCTCGACAGGTCGATATCCACCCGGCCCGCCAAGGCGTAGGCGACGACCAGGGGCGGCGAAGCCAGGTAGTTGGCGCGAACCAGCGGATGAACGCGACCTTCGAAGTTCCGGTTGCCCGAGATGACGGCCGCGGCCACCAGATGATTTTCCGTGACCGCTTTGGCCACCTCCGGCGGAAGCGGTCCGCTGTTGCCGATGCAGGTGGTGCAGCCGTAGCCGACCAGGTTGAAGTGGAGCTTCGCCAGGGGCTCGAGCAGGTTCGCCGCCTTCAGGTATTCGGTCACCACCTTCGAGCCGGGCGCCAGGCTGGTTTTCACATAGGACGGCACCCGCAAGCCGCGCGCGACCGCTTTTTTCGCGAGCAGGCCGGCGGCCACCATCACGGAGGGGTTCGAGGTGTTCGTGCAGGAGGTGATCGCGGCGATCACGACGGCGCCGTGGCCGAGCCGGGTCGAAGCCCCGTTCGCGCCCACCGTGGCGCTGCGGGCCAGATCGTCCGGCGAGAGGCCGAAGCCGCGCTCCTTGACCGGCGCGGTGAGAGCCCGGGCGAAGGCGGTTTTCATTTTCGTCAGCGGGACGCGGTCCTGCGGGCGCTTGGGGCCGGCCAGGCTGGATTCGACCGTGCCCAGATCCAGCTCGTCCGTTTCGCTGAATTCGGGATCGGGCGTGCCGTCGGTGCGGAAGAGGCCCTGCTGCTTGGCATAACGCTCGACGCGATCGACCTCTTCATCGCTGCGCCCGGTCTGGCGCAGATAGCGCAGCGTCTCCTCGTCGATCGGGAAGAAACCTATGGTCGCGCCGTATTCCGGGGCCATGTTGGCGACCGTCGCGCGGTCGGCCAGCCGCATTTGGGAAAGGCCGTTGCCGTAGAATTCGACGAATTTGTCGACCACGCCGTGCCGCCGCAGCAGCTCGGTTACGGTGAGCACCAGGTCCGTGGCGGTCACCCCTTCGCGCAGCTTGCCGGTCAGCTTGACGCCCACCACGCGCGGCGAGAGCAGGTAACAGGGCTGGCCGAGCATGGCGGCCTCTGCCTCGATTCCGCCGACGCCCCAGCCCAGCACGCCCAGGCCGTTGATCATCGTCGTATGTGAATCGGTGCCGAGCAGGGTGTCCGGGAAAAGAACCATGCCCGATCCGTCATCGCGCGCGATGACGCCCTTGGCCAGAAATTCCAGGTTGACCTGATGCACGATCCCCGTCGCCGGGGGGACGACTCGGAAATTCGAAAACGCCCGCTGTCCCCACTTCAGAAATTCGTATCGCTCGCGGTTGCGCGCGAATTCGATCTCGGCGTTGCGCTCCAGGGCGGACGCGACGCCGAACACGTCGACTTGAACCGAATGATCGATGACCAGATCGACCGGGACCAGCGGGTTGATCTTCGCGGGATCGCCGCCCAGGCGCTGCATGGCCGATCGCAGGGCCGCCAGATCGACGACCGCCGGAACCCCCGTGAAATCCTGCAGGATGATGCGGGCCGGCTTGAAAGGAACTTCGGGGCGAGTCGAGGCGTCGGGCGCCCACGCGGCCAGCGCGGCGACGTCCTTTTCACTGACGAGTCGGCCGTCGCAATGGCGGAGCACGGCTTCGAGCAGAACCTTGACGGAAAAGGGCAGCCGGGAAACGCGGCCGAGCCCGGCTTTTTCGAGCGCCTCCAGGCTATAGATCGAAGCGGGGCCCGATGCGGTCTTGAAGGCAAGGCGCGCATGAAATGGATCGTACTGCCGGCCTGAAGCGTTTTCCGTCGCCATCGTATTCATCCTCTTCCCTATAGGAGTTTTCGGGACAAAAAATCTTTTGCGGCCGACCATCGCCCCGGGAGAAAGCTGTTGCCGCCGCCGACCAGACCGCTGAATTTTTCCGGCCCGGCGATTCGCCGGCCGCCTGCGGCGCCACCACGCCTATTCTAGCAGTCCTTCGCCGCCGACCGGCAGGCGCGCGGAAGGATTTCGCGCCCGGGCCAAATCGCCAAAATTCGTTGCGCCGTTCCGGCCCGCCCGGCGGCCGGCATGGGGCAGACTTGCCAGCCGGCCGGACCAATCGCAGAATGGAGGGGCATCCGGGCGGGGCATTGTGAAGAACATTCAGGTTCAAATCTTTGACAAGACCTACACGGTGCAGGGCGATCTGGACGAGGCGTACGTGCAAGACCTGGCGCGCCGGGTCGACGAGAAGATCCGCGCCATCGCGGACGTTTCCGGATCGGTGGACAGCGCCCGCCTGGCCGTGCTCGCCGCCCTGAACCTCGCCGACGAGCTGGAAACCTACCGCAAGGAGCGGGGGGAATTGCGCCGCCGCGTCGAGCGATGCGTGCGGCTGGTGGAATCGGCGCTCAAGCGCCCGGACTGACGCCTCGCGGCGTGTTTCCCCCCGGCCTGCTACAATGTTCCGGCTTTCGCGTGTCCCGTCCCGGTTCTTGACTCCATGCGCTTACTCTTCATCGGGGATATCGTCGGTTCTCCCGGCCGCCGCGTCATTGACGAACGGCTGGCGGATATTCTTGTGCAGGAACAGATCGACCTGGCCGTGGCGAACGCGGACAACGCCGCCGGCGGCTTCGGAATCATTCCGCGCCTGGCCGAGGAGCTGCTCGCATTGGGGATTGAAGTGCTTTGCGGCGGCAACCATATCTGGGACCGGAGGGAGATTCTCGACTACCTGCCCCACCAGCCCCGCCTGCTCCGCCCGGCGAATTTCCCCGGCGGCGTCCCCGGCAGCGGGCTGTTCGTCGGGGAAACCCGCCGGGGCCTGCCCTTTGCCGTGCTCCATGTGCAGGGCCGCACCTTCATGCCCGCGATCGATTGCCCGTTCCGCGCGGCCGACCGGGAACTCGCGCGCCTGCCGGAAACGGTGAAAGTGATTCTGGTGGACGCGCACGCCGAGGCGACCAGCGAGAAGCAGGCGCTCGGCTGGTATCTGGACGGGCGCGTGTCCGCCGTCGTCGGAACGCACACCCACGTCGCCACCGCCGACGAGCGAATCCTGCCCGGCGGCACCGCCTTTATCACCGACGTCGGCATGACCGGCCCGCACAACTCGGTGATCGGCATGGACCAGAAGTCCGTGCTCGAACGCTTTCTCAAAGGGCTGCCATCACGCTTTGAAGTGGCCGCGAGCGGCCTGGCGATGCATGCGGTGCGCATCGAGATCAACACCGAAACGGGACGGGCCGAATCGATCGAGCGCTCCGTCTATCGATTGGACTGAGGAAAGAGGGGTTGTGGAAAAGCTGTGCAAGCTATGTGCAGGGCGGTTGAGAATTTCTCCGAATTTCCTATTGCCCTGCTCGCCGCACTTGTGCAGAATCCTGGCCCGAAAGCTTCTGCCGGACACCCACCCGGCGGACGGCGAACCGGGAGTGCAGACCGCGGAGTTCTCGACGATATCGGGGGAGAGCTCATCTGCCTTTTTTCCACATCATTTCCACAACTGTGGAAATAGCGAGCTAAGCGTATGAATGCTTGGGAAAACATCTTGCAGCACATGGAACGGCGGGTAAATCCGCACAGTTTTGCCACCTGGTTTCGGCCCACGCACCAGGAGGGAACCGACAACGGCAGCCTGAAGGTCCGCGTTCCGACGCGCGCCTTCCGCCGCAAATTGAGCGAGACCTACGGGGAAATCCTCCAGGCGGTGCTCGTCGAGGTCGGCCTGCCGGAAACGCGGCTGGAATTCATCTGTCAGGAGCCCGAACCGGCCGCCCCGGCGCCGGCGCAGGCCAAGCTGGATTTCGATTCGAGCGACCACCAGCTCAATCCCCGCTACCGGTTCGAGACGTTCGTCGTCGGCGGGTCGAATCAGTTCGCTCACGCGGCCTCCCAGGCGGTCGCCGAGCGGCCTTCGAAGGCCTACAACCCGCTCTTCCTCTACGGCGGCGTGGGACTGGGAAAAACCCACCTCATGCAGGCCATCGGTCATTCGATCAAGCGCCGCAATCCGGCCGCGCGGCTGTCCTATCTGAGCGCCGAGAAATTCACCAACGACATGATCGCCTCGCTCCGCTTCGACCGCATGCCGGGCTTTCGAGACCGCTTCCGCTCGGTTGACGTTCTGCTGGTGGACGATATTCAGTTCATCGCCAGCCGCGAGCGGACCCAGGAAGAGTTCTTCCACACCTTCAACGACCTTCACGACCAGCAGAAACAGATCGTCATCAGTTCCGATTGCCCGCCGAAGGAGATCTCGGCCATCGAGGAGCGGCTGCGCTCGCGTTTCGAATGGGGCCTGATCGCCGACATCCAGCCGCCCGACCTGGAGACCAAGATCGCCATTCTGCACAAGAAGGCGGAAAGCGAACGGGTCACCCTGCCCGACGATGTCGCCGAGTTCATTGCCCGTTCGATTCGCTCGAACATCCGCGAACTGGAAGGGGCGCTGATCCGCCTGATTGCCTACACATCGCTGACCGGCACGGAAATCAGTCTGGCGGTCACACAGCAGGTGCTCAAGAACGTTCTCGAGTCGCAAGACCGCCGGATCACGATCGAGAGCATTCAGAAGCGCGTCGCCGAGCATTTCGGCCTGCGGCCGCAGGATCTGAAGGTGCGCTCGAATTCCAAGGCCATCGCCTTCCCCCGCCAGGTCTCGATGTATCTGGTCAAGCAGCTCACCTCGGCCTCCCTGCCGGAAATCGGCCGGCAGTTCGGCGGCAAGCATCACACCACCGTCCTCCACTCAATCAACAAGATCGATTCGCTCCGCCGGAGCGACAAGGAACTCAATCGCACTGTGAATCGTCTGCTCGACTCTCTTGCTTAGCCTTTCGCCAGCCGGACGGGCGGCCGAGCGGGCCTCTTCGCCGGGAGCGGCAGGCCGGGATCTGCTCGGCTACCGGTTCGGGCAGTCGCCTGAGAGGCGGGTTTGGCCCGCCTCGCCGAGCCTGTGGAGAAGCTGGGGAAAGCGCTGTGGACGAATTGCGGAAGCGGTGGATGAAAATAGAGGGCGAATCGCTTTTCCTCACCGGCGCGGGTTTTTCCTCAACGACGTTGTGGACGCCAACCGCGACACGGGAAAAGGACTTGGGCGATTTTCCTCCGTTTGCAAGGAAACGACTACTACGGTATTTAGGTATTTATTTTATATGGCAGTCTTGAGAACCGTCGTAGCCGAATGTAGAGTAACCAGCACAGCCTGAGGATTTCAGCCGGCAAGCGAACCCTCGGCTCGTCGAAAACGGGCCAGGGTGAAAGGCGAGGACGTCGGAGATGGAATTCACCGTTGGGAAGCAGGACCTGGTCAAGGAGCTTTCGCTCACCCAGGGCGTGGTTGAGCGGAAGACGACGATTCCAATTCTGTCGAATATCCTGCTGGAGGTCGAGGACGGCCGGCTGACGCTCACCGCAACCGATCTCGAGTTGAGCATTCAAACCTCGTGCCCGGCGAGCGTGAAAAAAGAGGGCTCCGGCACCGTGCCTGCCAAGAAACTGCTCGATCTGGTGCGCCTGCTGCCGGACGGCGACATCCGCTTC
>DATLRW010000173.1:0-29451 GCA_035534495.1 Candidatus Dormiibacterota bacterium
CGCACACAGCCGACCGCATCGTCGTCATGGTGCCTGAGCATGCCGAGCAATTGCGCCAGCAGTTCCGTCTCCCTCCCGAAAAGCTGGCCGTGGTGCGCAACGGCTTCTTCGAGGAGGATTTTGCCTCACTGGAATCGCTGCCCCGGCGTTCTCTCGATGCGGGCTTCGTTCATTTGGGCCACTTCGGGACGGTCTATCCGGGGAACCAGGGACTCTTCTTCGAGGCCCTCGCGGATCTACTAAACCAGCGGCCATGGCTCGGCAAACGCCTGCGGTTGCATATCGTGGGAGCCGCTTCCGAACAGGTACTGCGGGAAGTGCAGCAGGACGGGCTCAGGGAAATCACCGAGATCCACGGGTTTCTCCCTCACGTCGAAACCCTGCAAATGATGCGCGCCTGCCATTGCCTGCTGCTTTTTTGGGGCCGGCGGGATTTTTCACGTCTTGCGGTGGCCGGCAAAACATACGAGTACCTGCGTATCGGCCGTCCAATTCTAGCCGTCACCAGCGAGGGGGGAGTGAAACAGTTGGTCCAGGCGGAGCAAGCCGGCTGGGTTGTGCCGCCCGACGACATCGGGGCGATACAAGACGCCCTGCTGCGGGCAATGGAAATGGAGGGCCATGCGAATACCGCCCCTGTGCGCCCGTCGAAATTCGTAGCGCAGTTTCGCTGGGACCATCAAGCGAAGATTCTGGCGGAAACGTTCGACGAGGCTTTGACCTATGGACGCTAGGCACCGGCGTTGGCTGCATTGCACGGCGGCGGCTTTCGGCCACCGCTCCGGGGCTCTTTCACTGCATCGCCGTGTTCGCGCGCGAGTACTGGGGAAAGAAACCGGATGCGTTCTGGGATTGCACCGCGTGCTAAAGGCGGCTGACATCCCGAAGTCGAATTGTGTCGAGGGTATGGTGCTCAGCGAAGGGCATTTCGTTCTTCTGCTGGAATACCTTCGGGAACGCTTTCGGATGACGCCGCTCGGCGCGATGGCCGGGGAAGGGACGGCATCGATCGATCGGCGGCCCTTTTGCGCTCTGACCTTTGACGATGGATGGAGCGACACCTTCGAGATCGCTTTTCCCTGCCTGAAGAAATACCAGATCCCGGCCACGATCTTTCTGACGACCGGGGTGGTCGGACGCAAGAAGGGCTTCTGGATCGAGCGGTTGAAGCAGGCATGGGTCGAGCAGGACCTGTGGAAGCGAACCCGGTCGTCTCTGGCCAACTGGGGTTTCGTGCGGACCGGAACATCTGATTTTCCGGAAATTCTCGAATGGCTCATGCACATGCCGGCCCGCGAACGCCAACTCCGGCTGGATGAACTGCTGCCGGCGTGGAGAGACGAGGCCGGGGACGGCGGCGTGGATTCGATGCTGACCTGGGAGCAGGCGATCGAACTGAGCCGCGCCGGAATGGAAATCGGCGCGCACACGGTCACACACCCGCTGCTCACCTATGAGGACGACGCGACGGTGGAGCACGAGCTGTTTTCCAGCAAGCGAACGCTCGAAGAAAAACTCAATAGGCCGGTGCACTGCTTTGCCTATCCGAACGGGGATTGGGACGGCCGGATACGCCGATGGGTCGAACGGACCGGCTTTGCCAGTGCCGTGACGACCCGGCCGGGGTGGTGCCGGCGAGGACAGGATCCCTACGCCATTGGGCGAATCCTCATTCATGACGGCAACGTGACCGATTCCAGAGGCAACTTTTCGCCGGCCATGGTCGATTGGACGCTCAGCGCGTGGGGATGAAGGAAGAGAAGGAAATGGAAGTTCTTGTCACGGACGGAGATCAACGATCCACGTTGGCGGTAGTCCGGGCGCTGGGACGGGCGGGGATCGGAGTGACGGTTGGAGAAACCGGCGCATCGAGTCTGGCCGGCAGTTCGAGGTACTGCGCCCGCCAGGTGCGGTACCCATCGCCTTCGACCGACGGGGATCGATTTTTGGCCGCCCTGGCCGGGGAATTGGCAGGAGGGCGGTACCGGATTTTGCTCCCGATGACGGATGTGACGACGCGCCTGGTCGCGCGAAGGCCTGAACTGGGGACTTTCGCGATAGTGCCCTTCCCCGGCGAGGAAAAGATTGAATGGTCGCAAGACAAGCGGCGGGTGCTGCTTCTGGCGCGACGGCTGGGCATTCGTTGTCCGGAGACCTGGATGTTGGACGAGGAAGACAGGATCGAAGAGGTGTCCGGGCAGGTGCGCTATCCCGTGGTGATCAAGCCGAGATTCTCGCGGTACGAGCAGAACGGCGAATGGGCCGCCGGTGAAGTGGAGTTCGCCCGTGACGCCGAGGATTTGCGGCAGAAATATCGGGCATCGCAGGCGCGCCTTCCGTTTCCCATGGTGCAGGAGCGAATCGCCGGGGAAGGGCTCGGGGTTTTCCTGCTTTTGTGGAACGGAGAGTTGAAGGCGGCCTTTTGCCACCGCCGGCTTCGCGAGAAACCGCCGTGGGGAGGACCGAGCGTCTACCGCGAAAGTATCGCTTTCGACGAAGAATTGGTGGCCAAGTCTGCGTGCCTGCTCCAGGCCATCGGATGGCAAGGGCCGGCCATGGTCGAGTTCAAGGTGGACAGCCGGGATGGGCTGCCGAAGTTGATGGAGATTAACGGCCGCTTCTGGGGTTCCTTACAGCTGGCGATCGACGCGGGGATGAATTTTCCCTTGCTTCTGTTCCGGTTGGCGACGGGAGAAGACGTGCCGTCGCAGTTCGACTACGCGGTGGGAATCAGGAGCCGATGGCTGCTGGGCGACCTCGATCATCTGCTGATTCGGCTGATGCATCGTTCCGGCAACGGTTCGGGAAGCAACGGTCTGGAAAAAAACGGAATGTCTCGCCTGCGCGCGTGCGGGGAATTCCTGAAGTTTTACGAGCCCGGCACGCGGTACGAGGTGTTTCGCTGGGAGGACCGGGGGCCGGGCTGGCAGGAGTGCAGATCCTACATCCGGGATTTGAAGCGGGCGGCGAGAAGGGGGAAGGAGACTGACGGTGCAAATTAGGGGCGCAATGCATCTGCATTCGACTTTCTCCAACGACGGGACGCTGACGATTGCGGAACTGGCGGGGTTATTTCGGCAACGGGGCTATCGATATATTGCGATAACCGAACATGCGGAAGATCTTGACGACGGTAAGAAGCAAACGCTCCTGGAACGATGCCGGCAATGGTCCCGTGATGGGTTCTGCGTGATTCCAGGGGCTGAGTTCACCTGCGCCGAGCAGCACATTCTCGGAATTGGGGCAGTCGGTGCCAGTCAAACGGATGCACTGGAGGCCATCGAGATGATCCACGGTTCTGGTGGCATGGCTGTCCTGGCACATCCGAGCCGGGTCGGCTGGAAGTGCGCGGCGCGGATTTTACAGGCGGTGGACGCCGTAGAGATCTGGAACGTCGGGTATGACGGTAAATTTCTGCCGCCGGCAAACGCCTTCGCCGGGTTCGCGGCGATGAGGCAAGTAAATCCCGGATTGCTGGCCCTGGCGGGACACGACCTGCACCGGAGGGAATCGTTCTACGATGTGGGGTTGGAGATGGATCTGCCATCTCTTTCCGCCGACTCGATTCTGGAGGGCCTGCGTCGTGGCCGCTATCAGATTGGTAGCCGTTTCGTCCGCATCGGATCCAGGGCCGATATCTCGCCGGTCAAAGCGAAATGGCTTCAGTTGTTGAGCGAGCAGCTTCGGTACCTGCGTTCCGCCCGATCTTTTTTGATGGAACTCCGCCCATGACCCCGCGCACGATCCTGCACACCATCGAGACGTCCGGGCCTGGCGGGGCCGAAACGTCGCTGCTGCTGCTGGCCTCGAAGCTGAATCGTGACCGGTTCCGCTCGGTGGCGCTGCTGCCGCGGGAAGGTTGGCTGTCGCAGCAGCTGCGGGCAGCCGGCGTGCCGGTCTATTTCGCCGACTCGAAAAAATGGTACGACCTCCGGCTAGTGAAAGAAATGCGCCGGGTGATCGGTTGTGAACGGGTCGATCTGATCCATTCGCAACTGCCGGGACAGAATTTCTACAGCTGCCTGGTGGGATCGCTGAGCGCGCGGAAGACCGTGGCGACGTATCAGGGGGCGCTGGAGTTGAAGCAATCGAAGGGATGGAAAGATGGGGTTCGGCAGGCTGTGGTGAGCAGGTTGGCGGACGCGGTGGTGGCCGTGAGCGAGGATGTGAGAACTCTCCTGCGGCGCGCTCATTTCCCCGCGGAACGTGTGGTGCGCATTTACAACGCAATCGACATGGAAAAAATGCGCGTCCGCGGTAACGGACACCTCCGGCATAGCCTGAGCCTTCCGGAGGGTTCCCTGCTTGTGGGGACCGTGGCGAACATTCGCGCGCCGAAAGGGTATGCGTTTCTGATCCGCGCCGCGCGAATGGTGATCGACCGAATCCCCCAGGCGCATTTCGTCGCCGTCGGGGACATCGATCCGGTCCTGAGCCGGCCCTTGTTCGAGCAGGTCGAGACTCTCGGGCTGAAAAATCAGTTTCATTTCCTGGGTTTCCGGGGCGACGTCCCGCGGATCCTGAGTGAGTTGGACGTATTCGTCCTGGCTTCGACCAGCGAAGGGCTTCCGCTGGCGCTGCTCGAGGCGATGGCCGCGGGCAAACCGGCGGTTGCGACGCGCTGCGGCGGGCCGGAAGAGGTGATCGAGGACGGCGTCACGGGACTTCTGGTTGCGCCGGGAGATCCGGCGGCGATTGCTTCAGCGGTGACGGAGTTGCTCGGAAACCCGGAATGGGCCACGCGGCTGGCGAAGGCGGGCCGCGCGAAAGTGGAAGCGGAATTTACGATCGAGAAGACGGTCGGGCAATACGAGGGGCTCTACGAGCGCCTGTTGAATGGGGTTTAGCCGATGATATGGATCTTTTGGCTGGCAGCGGCCTTACTGCTGTATACGTTCGCGGGCTATCCGGTGTTGCTGCTGTTGCTGGCGCGGTGGCGCAAGCGGGTGCACATGCGCGCCCCGATAGAGCCGCTGGTTTCGATCATCATCGCGGCGCACAACGAAGAATCGCTCATTGGCAAGAAAATGGAGAACTGTCTGGAGCTCGATTACCCAAAAGACCGCCGTGAAATCATTGTCGCCTCGGACGGCTCGACGGATTCCACGGTTCGGGTGGCGGGTTCCTTCGCCGATCAGGGGGTGCGAGTGATTGACCTCGCCGAGCGCGGCGGAAAGCAGAATGCGCAACTGCAGGCTATCAAGGCGGCCCGCAGCGAAATCCTCGTGTTCACGGATCCGGGAACGCAACTGCCGAGGAACGCCCTGCGGGAGATGGTCTCGAACTTTGCCGACCCGGCCGTCGGATGCGTCAGCAGCGAGGACCAGCTGATTCAGGAAAGCCGCGGCTGGATCGGGGAGCGTTCCTACGTGCGGCTGGAAATGTGGATGCGCCGGCAGGAATCGCTCCTCGGGTCGCTCGTGACGGCGAGCGGCTCCTTTTTCGCCGCGCGGCGCAGCGTGTGCGAAACGTGGCCCGTGGATCAGACAAGCGATTTTTTCGTACCCTTGAATGCGATCGCGCTCGGGATGCGGGCCGTCGTGGATCCGGCGAGCGTGGGCCGCTATGCGGCTTCGCGGACGGAAACGGCTGAACTCCGGCGGAAGGTGCGCACGGTCGTGATCGGTCTGTATGTTTTCTTCTCGCACGGGTCGCTGCTGAATCCCCTCCGCCACGCCCTGACGGCATGGCAGCTCGTGAGCCACAAACTATGCCGCTGGCTCACGCCCTTTGCGGCCCTGGCGCTTCTGGTATCGAGCCTGTCCCTTTGGCATGCAGCCGTTTTCTATCGCCTGTGCGCGGTTCTGCTCATCGCGGCAATCGCCGCCGGGATCCTCGGCCTCGCCGCCGGCCGGTTGACACAGTGGAAGCCGCTGCGCCTGGCCGGGTATCTCTTGCTCGGCAACGCGGCGACGGTGATGGCGTGGTCGTATTACATCATGGGAGAAAGGTTTGTCACCTGGCAGCCAACGCGTCGCAGTTGAGCGTGAGCGCGAGTTCCCGGCCGGGGAAATCGCGGTCGGGCGCGCCGCGCCCATTGCCGTGTGCCACATCGACTCGGGCGATCTGTGGGCGGGGGCCGAGGTCAACACGACCACCCTGCTCCAGGCCCTGACCCGCCTGCCGGATCTGCGGCTCAGCGCGATCCTGCTCAACGAAGGTGAAATGGCGCGCCGGCTGCGGGGTTGCGGCATCGACGTGAAGGTGGTTCCGGAGTCCGAGCGTAGCTTTGTGGGGATTTTCAACGAGGCCGCGCGTTTCCTCCGTCCCCGGCAGGTCCGGATTCTGCACGCGCACCGCTACAAGGAAAATCTGCTCGCGGCCTTGCTGGCGCGCCGCTGCCGAATTCCGTTTCTGGTTTCCACGCGGCACGGCGCTCCCGAGCCGTTCCGGGGCTGGAGGCGAATCAAGCGCGCCGCCTTCGGATCGATCGATCAACTGCTGACGCGCCACTTCACCGACCGGGTCATCAGCGTCAGCGACGAGATGAGGGAGGGTCTGTTGGGGAGTCTTCCGCCGCAAAAAATCGTCACCATACGGACCGGCATCGACACCGGGCAGGTGCGTTCGGAACTGACCCGAGCCGAAGCCAAACGGCGCCTCGAAATTTCCGGGCAAGCCAAGGTCGTGGGCTACGCCGGACGGCTTGTGCCGATCAAGCGGCTCGACATTTTCCTCCAGGCGGCGCGGCAAATCGCCGACGTGGAATCGGATGTTGTGTTCGTGATCGCGGGCGACGGGCCGGAGCAGGCGCGCCTCGAGGCGCTCACTCGCGAATTGGGCCTGGGGGACCGGGTGCGTTTTCTCGGTTTTCGCGAGCGAATCTACGACGTGATGCGCGCCTTCGACGTTTTCGTCCTCTGTTCGGATCACGAGGGATTGCCGCGGGTTGTGCTCGAGGCCCTTTGCCTGGGCGTGCCGGTCGTGGCTCGCGCCGTGGGCGGCATCCCGGAAGTGATCCGGAATGGCGACACGGGCATATTGCTCGATTCCGCCGAGCCAGGCGTCCTGGCCGCTTCCTGCCGCGATCTGCTCGCGGACGAGGGGCGGCGAAGGCAAATGGCCGCGGCCGGCGCCGCGGAGGTGAGCCGACGGTATCCCTCCGAAAGGTGCGCGTCGGAAACGATGGAGTTGTACCGCGCTCTGAGCGAGGGCCAATGAGAATCCTGTGGCTCTCCCACCTGATTCCGTTTCCGCCGCGCGGCGGGAATCTGCAGCGGAGCTTCAATCTGATCCGCGAGGTAGCCAAGTCGCACGAGGTTTCGCTGGCGGCGCTCAACGTCAATGGAGAAAATCCCGCGCGACTGTCCGAATACACCCGGGAACTCAAGAAATACTGCCGGGAAGTCGAGATCTGGGATCCTCCCTATCCATGGAAGGGCATGCGCTGGCAGATGGAACTGCTTCGCAGCGCCGCGCTCGGGGCCCCGTTTTCCTGCCGGGCGCGGTACTCACCGGAACTCGGCCGGAAGTGGGAAGAAACCTTAGCACGGCATCGCGGGGCTCTGGTGCACGTCGACGCCATCGATCTGGCCTTGTTCGTCCCGGCCACGGACGGTTTCCACCGCGTCCTCAATCACCACAATTGCGAATCGGTCCTGGCTTTCCGGCGTGCGGAAACCGAGGCGAACCCGATCAAGAAAGCCTATCTTCGGCTCGAGGCAGGCAAGCTGGCCCGGTGGGAGCGTGCCCTCCTCGAGCGCTTCGACGTGAACACGGCCGTATGCGAGCAGGACCGCCAGAGGTTGCTCGCCATCAATCCCGCGGCGCATATCCATGTAGTGGAGAACGGCGTCGATACGCAGTATTTCCGGCCCGGCGGCACGCCGGAGCAGCCGTGGAGCGTGATCTATACGGCGTCGCTGAACTGGGCGCCAAACGCGGCGGGGGCGCGATTTTTCGCTAAAGAGGTATGGCCGCTGGTGAAATGTCGGTGTCCGGAGGCGACGCTGCATATCGCGGGGAGGGAACCGCCGCAGGATATTCTGCAACTGGGGCACGCGGGATCGGATATTGCGGTCTTTCCCAATCCCGACGACATGCGGCCACTGGTTGCGCGGGCGAGCGTCTATGTCTGTCCGATCCGCGAGGGGGCCGGGACACGGCTCAAAATCCTGGATGCCATGGCCATGGGGAAAGCCGTCGTGAGCACCGGAATCGGGTGTGAGGGACTTCGGGTTCGGCCGGAGAGGGATGTCCTGGTCGCGGATGCGCCGGAAGAGATGGCGGACTCCGTATGCCGTCTTCTCACCGATCAGGGGCAGCGCGAACGGCTCGGACAGGCCGGGCGTGAACTGGTGGAACGCGAATACGCGTGGGAGCACATCGGCTGCCAGTTGGAAGAGGCCTATCTGTGCGCAAGCGGGGCTGCGCGGTGCGCGGCGAGATCAGCAGAGGGGCGGAAACTCGGAGACCGCTTCGTAGCAGCGCGGGTGGCGGGGGGAATCGGGGCGCAAAGCCGGTAAGGCGGGCGAAACGAAATGTGTGGGATATGCGGAATCTTTGAATTCGAGCCGGGCCGGGAGATCCCGCACGCCCTCGTTCATCGGATGGCCGAGACAATGATTCATCGCGGGCCGGATGACGAGGGAATCTTCACCGGTCCGGGCATCGGGCTCGGATTCCGGCGCCTGAGCATCATCGACGTCAAGGGAGGCCATCAGCCGATCCCCAATGAAGACCGGCGGATCTGGGTGATGCTGAACGGGGAAATCTACAATTACCCCGAGCTTCGCCGCGATTTGATCGCGCGCGGCCATCGCTTCGCCACCGGCTCCGACACGGAAACGATCGTTCATCTCTACGAAGAGCTCGGAGAGAAATGCTTTTCCCGGCTGCGGGGGATGTTTGCCATCGCTCTCTGGGACTCCATCAAGCGCAAGCTCGTGCTGGCGCGCGACCGGGTGGGCAAGAAGCCGCTGTTCTACGCGGAGAACGGCAAGCGCATCGTGTTCGGCTCCGAGCTGAAGAGCCTGCTGGCGTCCGATTGCCTGTCGCGCGATATCGACCTTTGCGCGCTGTCGGATTATTTCTCCTACGGGTACATCCCGGCGCCGAAAACCATCTACCGCGCGGCGGGCAAGCTGCTTCCGGGTCATTTCCTGGTGGCGTCGGCGGCCGGGGTGCGCGTCGAGCCCTACTGGGACCTGTCCTTCGGCCACGTGGAAAACCATAGCGAAGAGGAATGGTGCGAGCGCATTCGTCACGAGCTGTGCGAGGCCACGCGCATCCGCCTGATGAGCGAAGTGCCTCTGGGAGCCTTTCTCAGCGGCGGGATCGACTCCTCCGCGGTTGTCGCCACGATGGCCCGGATCATGAAAAAGCCGGTGATTACCTGCTCCATCGGCTTCGCCGAAGAGCGCTACAACGAAGCGGATTATGCCCGCGGCGTGGCGCGGCAGTTCGCGACCAGCCACCACGAGCATGTTGTGCGGCCCAACGCGCTCGAGGTGTTGGACCAGCTCGTCTGGCATTACGACGAGCCTTTCGCCGACTCCTCCGCCGTGCCCACCTACTATGTTTCGCAAATCGCGCGGCAGCACGTCACCGTCGCCCTGGGCGGCGACGGGGGCGACGAGAATTTCGCCGGCTATCCGCGCTATCTGGCCGACTGCCGGGAAAACCGCCTGCGGCGATCGTTTCCGGCGAGCGTGCGGCACGGCATTTTCGGTCCGTTGGGCCGCGTCTATCCGGCGCTGGGATGGGCCCCGCGCTACCTTCGCGCCAAGGTCACCCTTCAAAACCTGGCCAGCTCCCCGCTCGAGGGATATTTCAATTCCATCTCGATCTTTCGGCCGGCCGATAAATCGAACCTGTTCGCTCCCGGCGTTCGCCAGGCGCTGCGCGATTACGATGCGAGCGAAGTGCTGCGGCGGCATTACGAGCGCGCCGACACCGACGATCCCCTTTCGAGGATTCAATACGCCGACATCAAGACCTATCTGGCCGACGACATTCTGGCGAAGGTCGATCGCGCCAGCATGGCCGTATCGCTCGAGGTGCGCGCGCCGCTGCTCGATCACAAGCTGATGGAGACCGTCGCCGCGATCCCCTCTTCCCTCAAGGTGGCGAATGGGGAAGGGAAGTACATCTTCAAGAAGGCCATGGCTCCGGTTCTGACGCCCCAAATTCTGTATCGCCGCAAGCAGGGTTTTTCGATCCCGATCGACCGCTGGCTCCGCCAGGACCTGCGCGAAGGGGCGCATGACGCTCTGTTTGGGATCGAGGATGGAATCCTGAATCCTTCGTTCCTGAAAACAATCTGGGAACAACACCAGAGCGGCCGGTGCGACCGTTCGGCCGAGCTGTGGGCAGTGCTGATGTTCCGCAAATGGCAGGCGGCATTTGGGGTGTGAGGAAACGGGGAATCCGGGCCTGGAATGTGGCGCAGGGGGGCGCTGGAAGAACGGACGGGGCCTAAAGCAGAAAGGCCTTCGCAATTCTGTGAATCGAACTTCCACTTTTGAGCGGCAAGGCGTCACCCTGCCGGTCCCATTCTTTCCAATCCGCTTGTTTACAAGGGGTTAGCCGATGCGGGAGTTTTGCGTGGTTGGGCAGTGAATTGCGGTGAGTAGGTCCTTTGGCGCCCAATTTTCCGGGGAGGTTAGCATGCGCGTTTTGATTACAGGAGGGGCGGGGTTTATCGGTTCGCATTTGGCCGACCATCTGCTTGCCCGCGGACATCGCGTCTGGGCGGTGGACGATCTTTCCACCGGCTCGATCAACAACATTGCTCATCTGCGGAACCATCCCCGATGGCAATTCCGCGCCGAAACGATCATGAATGTCCCGTTTCTGGCCGAACTGGTGGACGAGTGCGACGTGATCTTTCATCTGGCGGCCGCTGTCGGCGTGCGCCTGATCGTCGAGAGCCCTGCGCACACGATCAATACGAATATTCGCGGCACGGAAATCGTGCTGGAGCTGGCGGCGAAGAAGCGGAAGCGCGTCGTCATCGCATCGACGTCGGAGGTCTACGGTAAGTCGGAAAAGGTTCCTTTCCACGAGGAAGACGATTTTGTGATCGGCTCGCCCCTCAAGGGGAGATGGAGTTACGCCTGCTCGAAGGCGATCGATGAATGCCTCGCGCTGGCCTACTGGAAAGAACGCCAGTTGCCGGTGATCATCGTCCGGTTCTTCAACATCGTTGGCCCACGGCAGACCGGGCGGTATGGAATGGTGTTGCCGAATTTCGTGCGGCAGGCGCTCGCCAATCAGCCGATTACGATCTTCGGAGACGGCCGGCAGACGCGATGCTTCGCCTGCATCGAGGACATCCCGGAGGCGCTCGAAAAACTGGTCACGAAGCCCGAGGCGGTTGGGCAAATCTTCAATCTTGGCTCCGATGAGGAGATCAGCATCGAGGACCTGGCCGAGCGGGTGCGCCGGATCACCGGCAGCAGCTCCGAAATCGTGCATATCCCGTACGCCGAGGCCTACGAAGAGGGCTTCGAAGACATGCTGCGCCGCGTTCCGTCCCTCGAGAAGGTGAACCAGTGGATCGGCTACCGTCCCAAGACGCCGATCGACCAGACCATCGAAAAAGTCACGCAATACTATAAAAGCCAAATGAATGAGGATGTGTTGGCGTCGTTCCGGGATGAGGAGATGCGCCGGTCTTTGGTCGCCGTGGCGTCCCACCCCCTCGCCTGATCCTCTCCGGAGAGGCGGATTTCGGGCGATTGTTCTTCCCGCTGGCTGCGTGGTTGTTCTTTGAGGCTGGCGTGGTGCGGGGATGCGTACCCATGCTACATCCGTCCGGAAGCGAGTTTAGTTGCCTGATGAAGACGGACTATCCCTTTCCCCCGCTGAGCGGCCATAGCACGGTGCTCGGCGAGCTGAAAGCGTCAGGCATCGAGAAGGCCTTGGGGAAGGCCCTCCCCGGGCGCTTCTCAGCCGGACTTTCCTTCTTCTTACGGAGAAACGAATTCGATGTGATCGTGACCGAGTCGTACGGGTCCGCCCTGGTCTTTGGGCTTCTGTCGCGCCTTTTCGGTGGGAGGGCTCGGCACGTAGCCAAGGAGCTGTATCTCAGCGAGAACGTGCTGCGTAGTCCCGCGAAGAAGGCAATGTTTCGGGCTGCCCTTTCGCGAGTCGATCGCGTGGTCGTCAGTGCTCGCTCGGAGATCGAGGCATACGCCGATTTCCTCGGCATCGAGCGCAGCCGCGTCGTCTTCCTGCCCTGGGCTGCCAGGACGCCGCTGTCGCCGGACTCGGAAGACCGCGGCTATGTTTTCGCCGGGGGAAGAGCCCTGCGCGACTGGAAGACGCTGTTCGCAGCCGCGAGATCGATTCCTTTTCCGTTCGTGGTTGTGGCCACCCGTCCGGATGTCGCTTCGCTGAGTCCCCCTCCAAACGTGCGTATCTTGTGTGACGTCAGCCATCGGGAGTACTTGGAGCGCCTCCGCGGTGCGAGAATAGTCGTTCTTCCCCTCGCGGCTACGATCCGCTCCACCGGGCAGGTCGTCGCTCTGGACGCAATGGCCATGCGCAAGCCGATAGTGGCTGCGGACACGCCGGGAATTCTGGACTATGTAAGGCACGAAGAAAATTGCTTGCTCTACCGGGCCGGAGACCCGATCTCCCTGGCTTGCCAGCTGCAAAGGCTGCTGGGCGATGGGGACTTGCGGCAAAAGCTGAGCGAGGGGGCTGCCGCCAGCATCAAGGACAAGTACAACAGGGCGGCTTACTCCAAGCAATTGTTCCAGGTGCTGTCGGAGCTGCAGTCGGACCCCGCCCAGGAGCGGGGGAGGGCGGCTGAGACCCCGGCACGCAGGCCGACCGCCTAGCCTCGGGCGGCGGATCAGAGCTGCCGCCGCACCGGGGCGGGTAATGGTCCAAGGGGGCCGGAGGGGCGCAGCGAAGGCGCATCTGCCCCCTTGTGGGCGTCACTTCTTCAGAATGACTATGTCGTCCCAGTATTTCGTGAAGTTGGGCGGCACCGGGCACGGAGTGGCGGACGTGAACGGTGTCAGAAGATGCGAGTAGGAGGTCGAATAGGCTGTGGCGCACGTGGTATGAGCGGAAGAGGTGTAATAGCCGGAAACTTCAAAGTAGGTTCCGAGCAATACCTTCATGCCGTTCATGGTGGATTGCTTATTCAGGTCGCCGGAAGCGCTCAGGATTAGCTGGCCGTTCCGGTACAGTTCCGCATCTCCGTCGCTGTTCCCCGGCGTGTTCGCTTTGTAGTGAAGCTCGAACTGCGTCCAGGACGTTGGAAACGGCAGCAATTGACCGTAATGAGCCGTGGCGGCCGACCCGTCCGCATAAAAATCCTCAAGGAGGTACTGCCCGTTCTGGCAGTTGTACGCGCCGAAGTTGCTGTCGGAACCTCCGCTGGGACCAACGCCATTCAGACATGCCGGACTTCCGCCGCTCGCTCCCCAGTTATCGAAGCTCATATCTTCGCTGCCTGAGCCGCCGTCACCGGTGGCTCCGACAATGCGAGTGACGAAGTTGTTGTTCCCAGCGGTTTCCCCGCTCGTATCCTTCTGCCACCAGGAAATATAGATTTCGTGGCTGGAACCGATGGCCCCCTGAGCCAGAATCCAATAAGTTGTGTTCTCGGAGGACGTGTAGTTCCCCTGCAACGCACACGATCCGCTGTGCGCGCTGCTGCATTCTATCGAGCCTCCGCTTACGCTTTCGATGCCTGTGTTCCCGAGCTTGCCGCCCTCAAAGCTCTCGTTAACGACATCCGTCCAGCCGGAAGGAAGCGCGCAGCTAGGCGTGTTGCTGGCTGTGACAGTGCACCCGGCAAGGAGGCTCTGCGGGGCAGGGACAGTGAGCGCTGAGGGCAACGTGGCGGAAAGGCTGTTTGTATTCGCTACCGTGACGTCATAGGTGCCTGGGGAAACGCTGGGCACTGTGGCCACAAGCTGAGTCGGGCTCAGGAACTGGACGCTCGGCGCAGCGGCACTGCCAACGGTAACGGTCGCTCCCGACGCAAAATTTGTCCCGTTCACGGTGACTTGTATTCCCGGGCTGGCAGTGCTGGGCGAGACGGCGGAGACTGCGGGCGAGGAGCTGGGCGGATCTGATGTGTAGGTGAATCCGTTCGTGATCTTAGCCTTTTGGCCGTCGGAATTTTGCACAACGACGTTTACGGCTCCGGAACTCGATATGGAAGGCGTGACGGCTTGAATCTGCGTCGGGCCGCTGACGGTAACCCCCGCTGCCGCCACGGCGCCGAAAAATACCAGCGCCCCGGTGGCAAAATTGGCTCCCGCGATTTTCACGCTCGTTCCTCCTGTGGCCGGCCCGCTGCTGGGACTTACGGCCGAGACAGAAGGCGAAGCACTTGCATTGCCAGACCCACCGGTAGGAGCGGGCGAATTTGCGCCGGAACCCGACGCAGATGAACCTGCCGTGCTACAACCGAAAAGAAAAGCCGAGGACAAAAGCAACGCCACAACCGTTACACAGTGCAAAAACTTCATCAGGACCCTCCTGCCCGAGAGTTTTCCCTTGAAAGGGGATAACAGAATGTTTGCTTTGGATATACGAGTACCTGTGAGGTTAGTGACTTTGTAGTAACCTGCCTTGCTACCAAAGCCCTACCGAAGGCCGGGCAAACCTTTAACGAACCGGCCTAGACAATAACCAGTGTTCGGCAAAACTCACGCCGGATGTTACATGTACAGCAGATACAACTTGATCACGGATACAGCGATTGAAACCCACGGGGCTCGCTGAATGCCGTTACGTCTTGTAACGCAGTTTTGATGGAAAGGTCCAGTACTTTTTGTGAAAAGTTTTGGTCAGTACCAAACCATTACGGATGGGGTGGCTTGCGATAAGGTTGTCCCGATGGTGCAAACTTTTTCTCTTTTTTGAATTCAGCGAAAAATTGGGGACAGAGGATACAAGAGGGCGAACCCGACGGGCGTTGCGGCGATGGAGCCGGTTCGGATGGAGCGGCCGGTCAGCCGAGCGGCCAGATATGAAAATAACGGAGGGTATTGAGAATCCACACGCCTTCGCGGAAACTTACGGCAACCTCGAGAATCCACAGGAAAGCGCACACTTCCAGCAAAACGCGCGGCGCGCCAGGCCGATTTCCGATCCGGGCGATGCGAGCGGAGAGAGGCCGCTCGAAGGCGATGCGCGCGACGGCGTAGCTGGCGAGACCGATCAACAACCCCACCAAAACGTCCGTCAGGTAATGCCCGCCGATGTACATTCGAGGCAGGCTGACGAGCAGGAGGACCGCGGCGATCAGGATTGCGCCGACGCTCCGATTGAGCGAGACAATGCCAAAGGCGATGGAACTGAATACGGCGGTCGAATCGCTGGGAAACGAATTGGTGTTGATATCCTGGACCAAATAGCTTGGGTAGAGGTGAGCCAGTCCCGGCTGGCGCTGCGGCGGCAGCCAGGAGATCACTTGGCTCGCGAGCAACGCCAGGGCAATGGCAATGAAGGAGCCCAGAAGAATCGTGATCCAGCGGCAAAGGTTTTGTTGCCGATTTTCACGCCGGGCCTCGACCCAGAAATAGAAAAGCGTTGCGGCGAAGGGAATTCCTCCCAGCAAATGATGGCCGAGTGCGCTTTCCACGCAATGATTGAACAGGGGGTGGCGATTGAGGAATCCGGAAAGGGCGCGAGCGATGTGGCGATCGAATTGCGATGCTTGCCGCATCATGGGGTACGGGGAAGCAACTGAGGCTCCAAAACCCCCGAGGAGTTTCCCGGATGACCTCCGGCGGGGAACTGACCTGAAATGGCAAGCTGCCGGCGGCAAAGCGCTGCCAAGGCGCCACTTTACGCGGAAAGAGCTTATTCGTGAACGTTCGACAAGCACAGGACCATGCCGATGGCTTACGTTGGGAGCGGTTTCTTGCCCAAAGGCAGGAAGCGACGCATTGCCACCGGTGGGGGTGGAAAGAGGTCGTCGAGAAAAGCTTCCGTTGGCCCACGTTTTATTTGATGGCTGAAGAAGGGGATGAAATCCGCGGCGTGTTGCCGCTCGTCTGGCAGAAAAGCCGGCTGTTTGGCAGTTTCCTCACATCGGTTCCGTATTTGAACGCGGGCGGTACGCTGGCGGTTGACGAGCAGGCGAGGGACGCGCTCACCGGCGAAGCGATCGAGCTCGCCCGCAGGCGAAAGGCGCGTTATCTCGAACTGCGCTATCGGACGGACCCGGGGCTGCACCTACCGACGCGCTGTCACAAGGTCGCGATGGTGCTTCCCCTGCCATCCGACCCGGAGGCCATGTGGGCCGGTCTCCCGCATAAAGTCCGCACCGACATCCGCAAGGGAATGAAAGCCAATCTCGAGGCGGAATTCGCCGGCGAGGAATTCCTGGACGATTTCTACGCCGTTTTTGCGAGGAACATGCGCGATCTGGGAACGCCGGTGTATGGCCGGCAATTTTTTTCCACGATTCTTCGCCTGTTCCCGGAAGACGCGCACATCTGCCGCGTGAGGTGTCAGGGCGCCACCATCGCCGTTTCTTTCCTGATCGGCTATCGGGAAACGCTCGAGGCCGTTTGGAGCGCTTCCCGTTACGACTATCTGGCCATGCGGCCGAACATGTTTCTCTATTGGAGTATCCTGCGCTTTGCCGCCGAAAGAGGATTTCGATGTTTCGACTTCGGCAGGTCCACGATCGGCTCCGGCACGCATCAGTTCAAGAAACAGTGGGGCGCGGGGGAAGTTCCTCTGCACTGGGCCTATTGGCTGCCGGAGAACGCTTCTTTGCCGGAATTGAATCCGGAAAATCCCCGCTATCGCCTGGCGATCAATCTCTGGCGGCGATTGCCGGTTCCCGTGACAAAGCTGCTCGGGCCGGGCCTCGCCAGGCGCCTTCCCTGACGCGAAAGACAAATCTTCCGCTCTGCCTTTCGGCGTGGTTGCCGGGACGCCGGAACGCCGCTCCGCCGCTCCGCCGCTCTTGGATAGGGGCTCGAAGGTTCCACAAAGAGGAAAGAAAAGGGGGAATAGTGTGAAAACAGTTTCCCACGCTTGAGGCGTCCTGCGGCCGGCGGCTGGCGTAAGCGGCGCACGGGCAATCTCTTAACGTGTCCGGTCTCTCTGATGGCTATCTGATTGCTCCATGCTTGTGATTCCGGGCACTGCCGTAATTCTGTCCCCGGGCGGCCTTCCGTTTACGGCCGACACAGTGCCGGCTCGCATTTTCCCTGCGGGCCAACCCGGAGGCTCAGCCCCGGAGGACCGATCAAAGCACGGCAAGCAGGAACTTCAAGTGGCGGCGGCCGATGAAAACAGAGCATGGCGTCGAAGAGCGGGCAGGGCCGGTGGAACACGAGCCCTTTTTCTGGAGTTACATCCCGCGTGACCAGCTGCGCCGTCTGGTGGCGATGGGGCGGGAAAAGGGTTTGGACGAACCGATTGAGGAGATCCTTGGTCAACGGGCCGGCTCCGGTTACTACCGGAAATTGCTGGACGAAGACCGCGGGGATTTTAGCTTCCTTTGGGACGTCCCGTCCGACGGCAAGGTGCTCGATTTTGGCAGCGGATGGGGCACCACGGCGCTTGCCCTGGCGCGGCGGATTTCCGGTCTGGTGGCGCTCGACGCCACGCGCGAGAACCTGGATTTTGCCCGGTTGAGGGCGCGGGAAGCGGGCCAGGAAAATATCCTCTTCGTTCACGTCGAGCCTCTGGAGCGTTTTCGGTTTCCTTGCGCGGCGGGATCGTTCGATGGCGTGGTACTGATCGGAATTCTGGAATGGGTGGGAAACGTATTTCGAAAGGGCTCCCCGGACGACCTCCAGATTCGTTTTCTGAAGGAAATTCACGAGGTTCTGAAGCCGGGAGGGTCGATTTATCTGGCGATCGAGAACCGGTTCGGGGCGCCGTATTGGCTGGGCCAGCCGGATCCCCACGCGCATGTTCCTTTTCTTTCGCTGCTGCCGCGCTGGGCGGCCAATGCCGTGTCTTTTCTGGTCCGGGGGCAGCCCTATCGCACCTACACGCATTCCTACAGAAAACTGCGGAAAATCCTGAAAGAAGCGGGCTTTGACGATCTTCATTTTTATGTCTCATTGCCGGACTACCGTTCGCCGCGCGCGCTTTTGCCACTGGACGAGCCCCGGGCGATAGGCTTCTGGTTGAGGAACAACTTCGTTCCAAGGCGGCGTATGCATTATCTCCAGGCCGGAATGTTGTGGCTGATCGCGTCGCTGCGTTTGTTGCCGCTTCTGGTCCCGGACTTTGTCGTCGTCGCCCATCGAGGTCCATCGACGCCATGATGGAAGAACTCAAGAACTGCTTCGTGAAGAACTGGGGCTCCCTCTGCCCGGGAGTCCCGCCGCCGCGCCCCCGGGATGTGTTGGCGACAAAAAACGGGGATTCGACGGAGAAAACGGTCCGGATTTACCTTTTCACGAAGAGCCCCTCCGGGCCCGTGTGCGTGGCCAAACTGGTTCGCAACCGCGAGGACGGGGACGTCCTGCAACGGGAATTCGACGTTCTGACCGGATTGCATCGGCGTTTCGAAGGTGGCGGATTGTTGCCGGATTCCATTCCGAAGCCCGTCGGGCTGATCCGCGTGCGAGAAGAACCTGTTCTCCTGCTGGCGATCCTTCCGGGAGCGTCTCTCGAACGGCTACTGGCCGCCGGCTCGCTTCTTCCGTTCGGCCAGGGAAAGGCGAATGCCTGCCTCGAGAGATTGCGGCCCTGGCTGGAGTTCTTTCAGTGGTGCACGAAGGGGGAGCCAATTTCCGAGGACATGGCCGCGCGGAAATTCAGCCTCGCGCGAATTCGGGCGGCGTGGAACGGGGAATGCGGCCACCGGATCGCCAGGCTCGGATCCGCGTGCGACGAACTCGGGACCCTTCGCTACGTTCCCGTTGCCTGCCATGGAAGGCTCTCGCCCCGGAGCGTGATTGCCGCGGGGCCGGGAGGAAACCAGATCATGGATTGGGACGGTTATCGCGAATCGGGCCATCCGCTCGATGACGCGCTGGATCTGGTTCTCGCGACGGCAACGCTTATGAGCCCGTGGCAAGCGAAAAAATCGGCGCGTCTGTTTTCGGAGCCGAAATCGTTTCTGCGCAACGCGTTGTTCTCCTTCATCTTCCCTTTCCGCCAATCGGCCGGTTTATCGGCCCGGCAGACGTACCTGTACCTGCTGCTGCGGGCAGTCCGGTGGGTGGACAGGGCGGCGGGATCGCGGAGTGAACGGGGCAGTTCCCTGAACCTGCTGCGGGCGCTCGTGGACGAAGAAGACCAGATTGTCGAGCAGTTCGACGGCCTGGCGGCTGCCTAGGACAAGTTCGTGAAACTGACCGTTCTGATCGCCACATGCAATCGCAGGGAGGCGCTCGGTCGCGCCTTGGAGTCCCTGTTTTGCGAGTCGAATCTTCCGAGACGGGACTGGGAAGTCGTCGTTGTGTTAAACGGCGTGGTGAACGACGGGAGTCGCGAAGTCTGCGAGGCTTTCAGGAGCAGGTATCCCGAGCACTTCCGGCATTTGGCGGAACCGCGGCAGGGTAAGAGCAACGCGCTGAATATGGGAATCGGCGCCGCGCGCGGGGAGATCCTGGCGCTGACGGACGACGACGTGATCTGCGCGCCGGATTACGTGGCCAGCGTCATTTCGGTCTTTGAGCAATACCCTGTCGATCTGGCGCAGGGCAGAGTGTTCCTGGAATGCGAAGGGGGCCTGCCCGGATGGATGGCTCCGAGGCTTCGCGAATTCATGAGCGATTTCGATTGTGGCGATGCGCTTCTGCTGCCCTTTGATCACCACATGACCGGGACGAATATGATTGTCCGGCGCGCGGCCGCTCGTGCGGTCGGCGGCTTTGCGCCGGAATTGGGCGCCGGTGCGCGGCTGGGTTTCGCGGAGGACACGGAATTTTCACTGCGCCTGCGCCAGGGCGGCTACAGAACGATGTATGCCCCGCAGATCGTCGTTCGACATCAATTGCCGCGCCATCGGCTGACCATGTCGTTTTTCCGCGAGAGTTATTTCCGCGTGGGCCGCTCTCAGGCCTATTACCTGTCTTGCGATATTCCCGTGTGGAAGTACGGCCGATACGCTTTGAAGGACTCGTTTCTGACCGAGCTGAAGGCCCTGCTGCGCAGATGCGGCGGGCATCGGGCGGAATCGCTGGAGCTTCAATGCATGGCGCGGTGGCAAATCGGATTCGCGTGGCAACATTGCCTCTTTCGTTGCGGTGTCTCGCGCCGCCTGACCCGTGTCACCTCATGGCCTGAACCGGCCGATGCCCGCGGCGCAAGCATTGATAGCCTGTCCGGCGCTGAGCCTGCTCGCCAGAAAACAACGGACCTCGTTTCCCATCGCTCCGGCGCAAGCGATCCGTCCGGCTCGGCCATCTGATCGTCGCCGGGGATTCTCCCTGGTGAACGCGGGCCCGGCAATGCCGCCGGACGCCGGGATCCATCCAGCCAATGTCTGTCCATTAACCGAATTCGCACCCCGGGGAAAAACCTGAACGGCTATGGCAAAACTATGAAATTGATTTCCCCTTCTTTCCCCCCACAAAGATGACATCGCCGATACACGCTTGATCCCGGAAGAGTTATCCGGGGGGCTGCGCGGCCGGTTGGTAAGGCAATTGCTTGGGTTAGGTCGAGGCGCAGACTGCTCGGGTCGGCATGGCGCCGAAGGGGGCGGATTTTGGAAACCGGCTCGAAGGAAACGGCACGGCGATGAAAGTGGCGATCCTGGCGGGTGGCGTCGGCACGCGGCTGGTGGAAGAAACCGAAGTCAAGCCGAAGCCAATGGTTGTGATCGGAGGCAGGCCCATCCTCTGGCACATCATGATGCATTACGCGCGTTACGGTCACCGAGATTTCTACGTGGCCCTCGGCTACAAGGGCGATGTCATCAAGCGCTATATGACCGACTATTCGACCCTCCACGGGGACCTGACGGTCGATTTCTCCACGGGAGAGATCACCCACCAGCACAACGGCGTCCCCGAGCAGCCGTGGAAGGTGAGCCTGGTGGAAACGGGCGAGGCCACGCTGACGGGCGGCCGCATCAAGCGCCTGGCGCCCTATCTGGGTCGGGAAACGTTCATGCTCACCTGGGGCGACGGCGTTTCCAATATCGATCTCGACGATCTGGTCGCCTTTCACCGCGCCCACGGCAAACTGGCCACGCTCACCGCCGTGCGGCCGCCGGCGCGCTTCGGGCATTTGGATCTGCATGGAGACACGGTATCGACGTTCACGGAAAAACCGCAGACGAGCGAAGGGTGGATCAATGGCGCCTTTTTCGTGCTCGAGCCGGGCGTTTTCGATTACATCGACGGCGACATGACGCAGTGGGAAGGAGAGCCGCTCGAGCGTCTGGCGCGGGACGGGCAGCTGATGGCCTACAAACACAACGCCTTCTGGCAGTGCATGGATACGCTGCGGGACAAGAAACTTCTCGAAACCCTGTGGGAAAAAGGAAAAGCGCCATGGAAAACCTGGGAGTGAAACCATGAAAATACTCGTCACCGGCCATCACGGCTATATCGGCTCGATCCTGGTTCCCATGCTTTTTGACCGGGGGCACCAGGTAGCCGGGATCGACAGTTTCCTCTTCGAAGGCTGCACCTTCGGCGTCGACCGGCCGCCGGTGCCTTCCCTCCGCAAGGATGTGCGGGACGTGAACGTTGCGGATTTGCGGGGCTACGATGCGATCGCGCATCTCGGCGCGATCTCGAACGATCCCCTGGGCGATCTGAATCCGGAATGCACCTACGAAATCAACTACCGGGCTTCGGTTCGCCTGGCTGCCCGAGCCAAAGAGGCGGGAGTCGCGCGGTTCGTTTTTTCGTCCTCCTGCAGTAACTATGGCGCAGCGCCCGAGGGCTTCGTCGACGAGAACTCGCCGCTGCGGCCGGTGACGCCGTATGGAATCTCGAAGGTGCGGGCCGAAGATGAGATTTCCGCGCTGGCCGATTCCTCCTTCAGCCCCGTTTTCCCGCGCAGCGCGACGGCCTACGGCGTTTCGCCGCGCCTGCGGGCCGACCTCGTATTGAACAACCTGATCGGCTGGGCATACACCACGGGCCGCGTTTTCCTGAAAAGCGACGGTTCGCCCTGGCGCCCCATCGTTCACGTGGAGGATATCGCGCGGGCGTTTGTGGCCTTGCTCGAAGCCCCGCGCGAGCTGGTTCACAACCAGGCGTTCAACGTGGGACAAACCGGAGAGAACTTTCAGATCCGCGATCTGGCCGCCATCGTGGAAGAGGTGGTCCCGAACAGCCACATTGAGTTCGCCGGCAACGCCGGCCCCGACAAACGCGACTATCGCGTGAACTGCGATCGGATCCGGAAAACGCTGCCGTCATTCGATCCGCAGTGGACCGCGCGTAGCGGCGCCGAGCAGCTTTACCAGGCCTACCGCACCGAGCGTTTGACGCTTGAGGACCTCGAAGGGCCCCGCTACATGCGGATTCGGAGCGTGCGCCGGTTGCAGCAGGAAGGCAAGCTCGACGCCGCCCTGCGGTGGGTCAACGGCGGCGCATCCGCGCTGCCGAGGACGGCCTGAGGCGACCATGTATCAACGCGTCGATTCCTGCCGGTCATGCGGCGCCCTATCCCTGATCCCGGTGCTTTCTCTGGGTTCGACGCCGCTGGCCGACGCCCTGCTGACCGAAGATCAACTCGCTGATCCCGAGCCGACCTTTCCGCTCGAAGTGGTCTTTTGCTCCGGTTGCGGCCTGGTGCAACTGGCGCAGGAGGTCCCGCCCGAGCTTCTTTTTTGCAGAAGCTATCCGTATTACTCCTCCGTTTCGCCGGCACTGCTGCGTCACTCTCGCGACAATGCATTGGGGCTGATCAAGAGTCAGGACCTGAACGGCTCGAGCCTGGTCGTCGAGCTGGCCAGCAACGACGGCTACCTGCTTCGCAATTTTGTCGAGCGGGGGATTCCGGTCCTCGGCATCGATCCGGCCGAGGGGCCGGCCCGGGCGGCTCGCGAGGTTCACGTGCCGACCCTCTGTTGCTTCTTCGACGTTCGCCTGGCCGAGCGGCTGGCCGCCGAGGGGCGACGCGCCGACGTCGTGATCGCCAACAACGTTTTGGCGCACGTGCCCGACTTGAATGGTTTCGTCGAGGGAATCCGGATACTGCTGAAGGACGACGGGGTCGCGTCGATCGAGGTTCCCTACGTGAAGGACCTGGTCGACCATTGCGAGTTCGATACGATCTACCACGAGCACCTCTGCTATTTTTCCGTCACCGCGCTCGATCATCTATTTCGCCGCCACGGGCTCTATTTGAACGACATCGACCATCTCTCGATCCACGGCGGCTCGCTTCGCCTGCACCTGGGCCGTCAGGACGCACCGGGAGCGGCGGTTCGCCGGTTTCTGAGCGAGGAAGCGCGCGAGGGGCTGGACCGGGCCGAATACTACCGCGATTTTTCCCGCCGCGTGCTGGCCAGTCGACAGGCGCTGCGCGCCTTGCTGGAGGAGTTGAGGCGCCAGGGAAAGCGCGTGGCCGCGTACGGCGCGGCGGCCAAGGGCGCGACGCTGCTGAACTATGCCGATATTGGCGCGGAGTCGCTGGAGTTCGTCGTGGACCGGAATCCGCACAAGCACGGTCTGTTCATGCCGGGCAAGCGGCTTCCCATTTTCGATCCGGCGAAGCTTCTCGACGCGAAGCCGGATTATGTCCTGCTGCTCACCTGGAATTTTGCCGAGGAAATCATGGCGCAACAAGGCGATTACCGGCGCGCCGGCGGCAAATTCATCATTCCCGTGCCTCGGCCGGTGATCGTATGAGAGCTTCGGCGATCCATCCGGCTTCCCATCCCCGGAGCGACCGGACGGGCGCGGCCGCCGGGTGCCCCAATTGCGGCTCCTCCCGGTTCACCATTTTTCACGAAGTCGCCGGCGTTCCGGTTCACAGCTGTCTGCTTCTCGATCGCGCCGACCAGGCCCGCGCTTTTCCGACGGGAAACCTCGCGCTGGGCTTTTGCCGCTCCTGTGGATTCATTTTCAATTCCGCCTACGATCCCGCGATGCGCGGTTACGCCGCCGGTTACGAGGAGCAGCAATCCTTTTCGCCCCGCTTCAACGGGTTCGCCCGCCAGCTGGCCGGGGATCTGATCGATCGCTACGAGCTGAAGGACAAGAGAATCCTGGAGATCGGATGCGGCAAAGGCGATTTCCTGGCGTTGCTCTGCGAGCTGGGCGGGAACGAGGGCATTGGCGTCGATCCGGCATGCGACCCGCAACGCGTCGCCGGACCGGCAAAAGGGTCGCTGCAATGGATCCCGGATTACTATTCGGAAGCGCATGGCTCCCTTGGCGCCGATCTGGTCTGCTGTCGCCATACGCTCGAGCACATCCCGAACACGTTCGAATTCCTCCGCCTGGTGCGGCGCGCGATCGGCGAGAGGCCCGAAACGCTGGTTTTCTTCGAAGTGCCGGATGTCGGCCGCGTGCTCCGGGAGATTGCGTTCTGGGACATCTATTACGAGCACTGCTCCTATTTCACTCTCGGATCGCTGGCGAGTCTTTTCGCCTCCTGTGACTTTTCCGTTTTGCGAGCCCGAAAGGGATTCGACGACCAGTATCTGCTGCTCGACGCGCGGCCGAGGCTCGCCTCTTCCTCCGCGCCGCCCATGGAGCTGGATCTGGCCCCGGAAGAGACGGAGCGGGAAGTTGAGCGCTTTGTGAAGGGCTACGCGGAGAAAATCGGCTGGTGGAGACGCTTCCTGCAGGAGGCGGGCGGGGCGGGGAAGCGTGTGGCCATATGGGGCTCCAGCTCGAAGTGCGTCTCCTTCCTGACCACGCTCGGGATCGGCGGCGAGATCGATGCGGTGGTTGACATCAATCCGTACCGTCACGGCAAGTTCCTCCCCGGCAGCGGCCACCAGATTCGCCCTCCGGAATTCCTGCGCGACTACCGTCCGGACGTTGTCATCCTCATGAACCCCATCTACCGAGAAGAGGTTGGCCGCCATTTGCGGCAAATGGGGCTCGCGCCGGAGATCGTAGCGGTCTGAAGGGCTATCCGGTCTTTTGGCCGGTCTCGGCGAAGGGTCAAAAGCGGGAAGACTTTATCCAAAGTGTGAAATTGCTTTCGATGGGCGGGCGGCAGAATTCTTGCAACGCGCAGAATCCCGGGGGGTTAGTCGGGCATGGCCGATTTCGCGCTGGAAGCCCAATTGCATGCCAGTAATTAGCAGAAACCACCCGAAACAATTACGTCTGCGCGCGGGGCGAGGACGCGAGGAACCAATTGTCCAGGAACCAAATGGCGGAAAATGGCGGGACCGACTTCGGTTGCCCGGTTTGTGCGCATGGTGAGATTGAGACCTTCTTTGAGATCCCGGAATTTCCCACTCTCTCCAATGTGTTGCTGAAGACCGCCGAAGCTGCCATCGAATGGCCCAAAGCGCCGATTCGGTTGGGGTTTTGCCGCGGCTGCGGTTGGGTCGGAAATACGGCTTTCGACGCCCGGCTGCTGAAGTACGGGGAGCACTACGAGAATTCGCTGCACTATTCGACCGTCTTTCAGACCTATGCCGATCGCCTGGCCCGCCACCTGTTTCGCCGCTTCGATCTGAAAAGGAAGGATCTGATCGAGATTGGGTGCGGGCAGGGGGATTTTCTCTATTCGCTCTGCCAGATCGGACACAATCGTGGCGTGGGATTCGATCCCAGCTTCGCCCCCGAACGGGCGCGGGCAAACGGCCATGAGGATATTCGCTTTGTTCGCGACTACTATTCGGCCGCCTTCGATGCCTATCACTGCGACTTTCTCTGCTGCCGCCACGTTCTCGAGCATATCGAGAATCCGGCCGCGTTTCTCGATGAGATTCGGCGTTCGCTCGGCCGGAGCCGGCAGGCGAAACTGTATTTCGAGGTGCCCAACGGGCTCTACACGCTGCGCGAGATGGGTATCTGGGACCCCATCTATGAGCACCGGTCCTATTTTTCCCGGCATGCGCTCCGGCATCTGTTTGTCTCGGCCGGGTTTCGCATTCTCAGCATGCGCGAGCGGTTCGGACGGCAGTATCTGGGTCTCGATGCCGATTTGCGCTCGAACGGAAAAGCCGGCGCGCCCCCCGCGCAGCAACAGAGGCAACTCCAGCGGCTCGCCGGCGATGTGCGCCAATTCGCCCAGGCCTACCGGGAAAAGGTCGCGCAGCACCGCGCCTTCCTCTGCGAGTCCAGGCGCTCGGGCCGAAGAGTGGCCCTGTGGGGCGCCGGCGCCAAGGCCGTCAATTTTCTGAACGTCTTTCGCGGCGAAGAAGCGATTGAATTCGTCGTCGACCAGAATCCTTTCAAGCAAGGCATGTTCATTCCGGGCACAGGTCAAAAGATCGTTTCCCCGGAGTTTCTGCTCGACTACCACCCTGATTCCGTGATCGTGATGAACCCCTTATACGGACGAGAGGTGGCCGGGAAGCTGGAAGCCCTGGGACTTCACATGGAGGTGCGCTCGGCATGAACGCCGCGCTAATCCGGTGCAGGAGGTAGGTGCCATGCCAACTGTTTTCGTCGATTCGCCGGTATCCGATCCGGTCCGCCGTAAGCGTCTTTACGAAGGGGAGCTTTTCGCCTTTGAACCGAAGCCGAGTTCGGTCGCGCTTTGTGAGTTTGCGCGAAGCATGATCGAAGAAGCGTTTGGGGGTATCGACCCGCGATACGCGCAGTTTGAGATGCCGGTTGAGCGGTACGTCGAGATCGTCGCGCCTCTCAAGCCGAGCTTTATTCATCATCCGAAGACGATGGAACTCTTGAAAGCCACAGTCGTGGAATTTGGTTGCGATCTGGACCGGACCTACATCGATGTCCCCCGGCTGCGGATGGTCACGCACGGCGGCTATCTGACTTCGGGCGTCGGCTACGCTCATCATCCCCATCGCGACACCTGGTATTCGGCTCCCATGTGCCAGCTGAACTGGTGGTTGCCGATTTACGAGATCGAATTGGAAAGCGCGATGGCCTTCCATCCACGGTATTGGAACCGGCCGGTGCAAAACAGCTCCGGTGAATTCAACTATTACGAATGGAACGCGGTCGGCAGGAGAACGGCCGCTCAACAGATTCAATCGGACACGCGGAAACAGCCTCATGCGCTCGAACCGCTCGAACTCGAGCCGGAGGTCCGCCTGGTGCCGCCGCCGGGCGGTGTGATCCAGTTTTCCGCGGCGCAATTGCATTCGACGGTTCCGAATACCTCCGGGCGGGCGCGTTACAGCATCGATTTCCGGACCTTTCATCTCGACGATGCGGCCGCGCGGAAAGGCGCCCCGAATCTCGATTCGGCGCCGACGGGCACTTCGCTGCGCGATTTCGTCCGGGGAACCGACTTCGCGCCTATTGGGAAAGAGGTCGTAACGCTTTATGACGCGGGGAATGGTGTGAGCAAAGGGGAGTTGATCTTCCGGCCCTAGCAGGGTGCTGAAAAGCCTGTTGAGCTGTCATTCCGAGCCCGCCGCGGCGGGCGAGGGATCTGCTTTTCGTTGGAAACAAGCAGATTCCTCACCCCGGCAAATAGCGCCGGGGTTCGGAATGACAATTTTTCAGCATCCTGCTGGGCGCGAGCCGGGCGGTGGGAGGATAACGGCCAGATGTTACTGCGATGGTGGAAAAATACGTGGCCCTACCGGGAATTGTTCTTCTTCCTGGCGTGGCGGGACGTGAAGATCCGATACCGTCAAACGGTTCTCGGCGCTGCATGGGCCGTCTTGCAGCCGCTGGTGACGATGTTGATCTTCACGGTGCTCTTTGGCCGGATGGCCAAGGTGCCGAGCGAGGGCATACCGTATCCCTTGTTTTCCTATAGCGGTCTGCTGCTGTGGACGTACTTTTCGGTGGCTCTTAGTGGGGGGGCGGGTGCCTTGGTTGGCAGTTCGGAACTGATCCGCAAGGTCTATTTCCCCCGCGAGGCTTTGCCGGCCGCGCCGATCCTGGCCGCGCTGGTCGACCTGGGCGTCGGCATGATTCTGCTGGTCGGGTTGATGCTGTATTACCACGCGTCGTTCACCTGGCATCTGTTGTTCCTGCCGCTGCTGGTTCTGGAATTGCTGCTCTTCGTCATGGCCGTCAGTCTGGCGCTCGCGGCGGTGAACGTGAAGTACCGTGACGTCAAGCATGCGCTGCCGTTCGTGATCCAGTTGTGGATGTTCTTGAGTCCGGTCATTTATCCGACCAACATGGTTCCCGAGCGTTACCGCTTTTTGCTCGCGCTCAATCCGCTTACGGGCATTATCGAAACCTGGCGCGCGTGCATTTTCCCGGGCCGGAATATGCCCTGGTCCCTGCTCGAAGTCTCCATTGGGATGACCGTGCTTATCTTCTTCCTGGGTGCGAGCTATTTCAAAAGCGCCGAACGAGCCTTTGCCGACGTCATTTAGGGGAACCAGACAAATGCCACATGCCATTGCCGCCGAACATCTGACAAAACAGTATACGATTGGCCAAATGGCTCACGAAACCATGATCCGCGATGCCCTTGCGAAACTGGTGCGCCGTCCCTTTGGCCGGCGCAATCCCAAGGATGACACGACGATCCTGGCGCTCAGCGATGTCTCGTTTGCCGTCGAGCCCGGCGGCGTCGTGGGGATCATCGGCAGGAACGGCGCCGGCAAGAGCACGCTGCTGAAAATCCTGTCCCGGATTACCTGGCCCACCTCGGGAACGGTCGACATCCGGGGCCGCGTGGCTTCGCTCCTCGAAGTTGGCACCGGTTTCCACGAAGAACTCACCGGCCGGGAAAACATCTATCTGAACGGTTCGATCCTGGGTATGAAGAAGCGGGAAATCGACGCCCGGCTCGACGAAATCATCGATTTCGCCGGAATCGGGCGATTCCTCGATACCCCCATCAAGCGCTATTCCTCCGGCATGCGTCTGCGTCTCGGGTTCGCGGTCGCCGCGCATCTCCAGACCGAAGTTCTTCTCGTGGACGAAGTGCTGGCGGTGGGCGATTTCGAGTTCCAGGAGAAATGCCTTTCGAAACTTGAGAATCTTCATCAGAGTGGCCGGACGGTGCTCTTTATCTCGCATAACGTAGCGGCGATCGAGCACCTGTGCCCGCGCACGATCTGGATCGACCAAGGCCGGGTGCGCCAGGACGGCGAGACAAAAAATGTGATTCGCGACTACTTAGCACATTTCTCAGGGAGTCTGCGTACCGGCTCGAATCTGGCTGACATACAGGAACGCAAGGGAACGGGCGAGATCCGATACACGGGAATCGAATTCCTGGATGTGGCAGGCCATCTCAAACCCGTCGTCCGTAGCGGCGATGAGCTGACCATACGGCTCCGGTACAACGCGGCGAGGAGTTTACATAACGCGGAGTTCGGAATGGAGTTGCATACAGATAAGGGAACGCACGTGGCCAGTATTTGCACCTCGGTATCCGGATGGCGAGTCCCTTATTTGTCAGCGGGAGAAGGGTATGTTGAAGTGGCGCTCGAAGGGCTCAATCTCATGCCCGGCCGCTACTCGATCTCCCTTTGGGCCAGCGGACCCACGAGAAAAGGCTGGGACGTTC
>DATLRW010000174.1:0-9324 GCA_035534495.1 Candidatus Dormiibacterota bacterium
GAACAGGAACCGGAACCGGAAAAATCGCTCCGCCAAGTATGGCGTAGCGATTCGCGCAGACCCGTGCGATGCGGGTCCCGGGCGCGAGAAGAGCAGGGAACTGTTTCACTAGGGAACAGAGCGCCGCGATGATCAAAACATGTACGAGCCCACTCGCAACCGCATTACGGACCACCCCACAGGGCAGGGCAATGGCAATCCTGCACGCATAGGACAAGCCAACGACGGCGAGCGCGGAACGGAAATGCTCGAGTTCGCTTTCGTTATTTCACTGCTGATGACGCTGCTGCTGGGCATCGTCACGTTTTCGCGCGCATTCAACGTCTACCAAACGATCACGCGGGCGGCGCGGGAGGGCGCGAGGATGGCCGTTCTGCCCAGTTGCGCCTCCTGCGGCAACAGCTACCTGGACCCCTCGACCGGGGTGACGGCGGCCAATAGCGCCGTTTTCTCAGGCTATATCGGGCCGGCCCTTCAGGCGGCCAATCTGAATCCGAACGCCGTCCTGAACTACAGCGAAAGCGTCGGATGGCTGGACTCGGGCGACACCCAGGAGCAGTGCGGCGTGAAGATCAGCTTCCAATATCCCTATCAGCTCAATCTGCCCTTCACAAGTCAAAACCTGACGACGATCGACATCGGCGTGCACGTGCAGATGCGGCGCGAAAACCAGCCGACGGGGGGAACCTGTCCATGAAACGAGCCTGCCCGATCCGGCAATCCGGGAGGAAGGGCGCCGAACTGGTGGAATTTGCCCTGGTGTTGCCCCTGCTTCTCCTGCTGTTCGCGGGGATTTTCGATTTCGGGTCGTTGTTCGCCTTGCGCCAGAAAATGACGAATGCGGCCCGCGAGGGCGCGCGAATCGTCGTCTCGACGCCGCTGAGCGACATGTCCTGTTCGAGCGCGACGCCGTGTTCGATCGTGGCCGCGGCAAACGCGGTGGTGCAATACATGACGGGCGCCGGTGCAAGCATTTCGTGCATCCAGCCGGCCTCACCGACGACGAGCGCGGGCCTGAAATGGACCTATTCCTGCACCAACGGCACCTCGCTCGTGATCAATCGCGGCTACTCGTTTTCCATGTCCGGCAGCGTTCTGGTTCCGGCCACGCAGGTGACCCTTGTCTATCCGATCCAGTGGTGGCTAATGCAATTTCTGCCGGGCTTTTCGCGCTTTCGGACGATCACCACGCAGACGACGATGCAGAACCTGGTCAGCGATTGAGAAAGGGAACGATATGACGGAAATACCAGCTCGGGGCGGCGAGCGCGGGGTTTCGCTGGTCATGGTGGCCCTCGCGCTGGTGGCGCTGCTGGCCGCTGCATCGCTGGCAATCGATCTGGGAATGCTGTACGTCGCGCGCAGCCAGGCCCAGCAGGCGGCCGACGCCGCGGCCCTGGCCGGCGCAAGCGCTCTGGCCAATTCGAACTGCATCACGGCCTTGGACGGCTGCGTGGCAGGAGGGTCCCAGGAAACCGGGGCGACCACCCAGGCGGAAGCCGCCGGCGCCCAAAATTACGTCATGGGACAGCGGGCCAACATCCACAACAGCGATGTGAGCTTCAATTATCCGAACCCCCAGGAGCCGCAAATCACGGTTGCCGTGCAGCGTACCGTGGCGCGCGGAAACGCCATTCCCACTCTGCTTGCCCGCGTGTTCGGCGTGAACACGGTGAATGTCGTGGCCACGGCGACGGCCGAAGCCGTCAACCCCAGCGGCGGGTCCGTGCCCGTGGACTACGGATGCGTCGCGCCGTTTCTCGTCCCCAATTGCGATCCGAATCATCTCAACGTCCCCACCGGCAACGTGAACGGGTCTTGCGACGACGGTCAGGGAAACGCCGGCTATTTCATCAATCCCACCTCGCTCCAGCTTGAAAATACCGGCCCGTACAGTTCGGGCGGGGTGGTGGGCGAACCCTGGCAATTGCACAGCAGCGCTTCTCCAAGCCAGTGGTATCTGGTGGCCTACAACAGCACACTCGCCAGTGGAATCAGCAGCGGCTACGGGAATGGCAACGGCCAAAGCGCCTCGCTCCTGCGCCAATACATCTCCGAATGCGCCCCGCAAATCATCTCCTGCGGCTCGACTGTAAATACGTTCAACGGCAAGAGCGTCGGACCCACCGATCAGGGAACCGATGCCCGCATCAATGCCAGCGGAAATGGACTTGGTAAAGGACAAGACACGATCAACACTTCGATCGGCCCGCCGTTCCCGATCACCGGCGGCGCCAATAATCCCAACTCCACGCTTGTCGGCCAGACCTACTACGGCCCGAGTCCTTCCGAACTGCTCGTTCCCGTCTACGGCGGACAGCAGCTCAATCCCGGCGGCGATACAGCTCCTGTGATCGGCTTCATGCAGATATTTATTCAGGATGCTATTCACAGCGGAACGGACAGTCTGGTCGATGTGGTCATCTTGAAAGTGATCACGTGTGCCAGCGGCGGCAACGGCGATGGCACCACCCCGGCGATCAGCGAGGCCGGAGGAATGGCCGTTCCCGTTCGTCTGATCCGGACTCAATAGGCACTCAATAGGCTGGCCGGGTTGTTTGGCCCGCAATCCTCGAAAAGCCTTCTTTTTGTCCTGCGCGACTGTTCCTGCTTGGATTCCTTGTCGTGGGAACACTATTAGCCAGGGTTTCAATAACGGAAGCAGTCCGTCCCATTACGGAGCCTTGTGCGCCCTCGCTTGAGGGCCGAAAATGGACACCTCGTCTCCCTAACCCGTTAAAAATGAGTGGAGCGAACTAGGCCTAAAGTAGCAGAACTTTTCTTACATTATTACCCGTAAGATTATGACTCATCCATAAACTTAATTGCCCGGGAGTTTTTCTTCCACAAAAACTTAAGTCTGGACATTCCCAATAACCCCTATAGAATCAGTGATAGAACTACGAATTGAGTTTGGAGCAGTGAGAGCTGGAAACAGTGAGCCTGAACAATTTACCAACCGGGGAGCGTCGAGGTGTCCTGAAGCGACACGTTGTTTCGGAAGGGTACGTGCATATACCCCCAAGGATGAACGCTCAAGCCACAAAACCAGGCCGCAGCCGCGAGCGTGGCGCGGAAATTCTCGAGTTCGCGCTTATCTTCACGGCGCTGATGATGATGATGCTGGGCATCGTAGTCTTCAGTCGGGCCTACAGCGTCTACCAGACGATGACCCGCGCGGCGCGAGAAGGTGCGCGGATGGCCGCGTTGCCGGCTTCCGTATACGAACAAACCCAGGGCGACAATCAGTATATTGACAACAGCGTTTCCTACACGACCCCGAATAGCGCGATTTTCGACCAGTACATCAAGCCCGCGCTTCAAGCGGCAAGCCTGAATCCGGCCCTCGTATTCGACTATAACGAGAAAGTCGCGTGGCTGGACCCGAGCGACCCCGAGCCGGAATGCGGGGCGATTGTCTCGTTCGCCTACCCGTTCCACCTCAATATTCCGTTCACCACCGCGGACCTGACGACCATCAACCTGCACACGCAGGTTCAAATGCGTCGTGAAAATCAGCCGCTGCCGCCATCGGATGGAGGCACATGTCCATGATCCGAACCGGAAAGTTCCCCAAAGAGGCGCGCCGATTCCGCGGCAACGCGGAACGCGGTGCGCAACTGCTGGAGTTTGCGTTTGCCGCGCCCATCCTTTTGCTCCTTGTGGTGGGCGCCTGGGACGTTGGATCGACCATCGCTTTAAAGCAAAAACTGACGAACGCAGCGCTGCAAGGGGCGAGAATCGCGTCTTCCGCGCAGTGGAAAACCTCTACGTCCTGTCCTTCGGCTCCCTGCGTGATCACGGACGCTGAAAATGCGGTCGTACTCTATCTGCAGAATGCAAACGTGGACGCCTCGTGCATCAGCAGCGCGACGGTGTCGACATCCGGCCTCTCGCCCTCCAGCTATTACACATGGACGTGTTCGGGGTCCACGACGTCTCTGGATATCAGGGAGGTTGCGACGAACGGCGTCGTTAACGTGCAGGTGACGCTCACCTATCCCGTGAAGTGGATCACAACGGGCTTTATGGGCCTTGGGCCTCCTGGCAGCACAGTTTCGACGAGAGTCACCATGGTGAATGTAGGCAGCTAAAGAAGAGGCCGATCGGCCAGACGGAAAGCGAGGGCTAAGAAGATGCGCAGACCATCCAACACGGGAAGTTCCTGCGAACGTGGCGCAACGCTTGTCTTCGTGGGGGTTTCGCTGCTGGCGCTGTTGAGCGTCCTGGCGTTGGTGATCGACCTGGGCATGCTCTACGTTGCGCGCAGCGAGGCCCAGCGCGCCGCCGATGCCGCGGCCCTGGCCGGAGCGAACGTTTTCGTTACGACCGGTTGCACGTCGGTTGCCGGAACCGGATGTGTGGCGGGCGGCTCGCAGGAACTTCTTGCCGCGAATCAGGCACTGGCCGTTGCCGCCCTGAACAATGTCGCCGGCCAACCGGCCTCAATCGATTGTCCCGAATATGCGGATCCCACAAGCGGCAGCGCCCAATGTCCCGGCATCACCTTCTCCTATCCCACGCAGGAAGAGCCGCAAATCAGCGTGACGGTGGTGCGCAGCGGCATACCCACGATTTTCGCCAAGATGTTCGGCGTCCAAGATGCGACGGTGAGTGCGAAGGCTGTGGCTGAGGCCTACAATCCGTCCGGCGGCCAGGCAGGCACCGATGCGCGCATCACTCCCTTCCTCATCCCGAATTGCAACCCCAACGCGATCGGGGGCCCAAACGCCAATCCCTACTGCCCTGTCAAGGGAGCCAACTATTTCATCGATAATTCGGGCCAGCTCGTAAGCAATGTGGCAGGCGAATCCTGGAACCTGCATTTTGGCACGACCAGCGCCAGCGATTCGGCCACGCCAAGTGAGTGGTACATGATTTCGATCTGGCCGAGCGGCGGCAGCCAAAGCGCCAGTCAGATGGCAGCGGCTATCTCGCAGTCAACCACCGTTTCGTGCAACCTTTACTATCCCGCTCTGCTGGGCAAAAAGGTCGGCCCGCTCGACTCCGGCGTCGAAACCCTGATCAATGCCACGGGTCAATCCACAAATGGCAACTACAATCAAGGCCAGGACCAGATCACCGTGCAGAATCCGGAGACACCGAACTTTTCCTATACAGTGCAGGCCGGCAGCAATAATCCCCTCGTTCAGAACGGCGTGTTGACGGCAGGGCAAAACATCGTCCCGGCCACCAACAGCGGCTCGATTGTCAATGCGGCCGTATTCGATGGAGCGATTTGCGGAATGACCGTTAATGGGACGGTGCTGACCACAAGCAATTCGGACTGCATCGGGCCGGGCGGCGGGACCGTAAAAGTTCTCGGTTGGATGCAAATATTCATTCAAGGTGCGACGCATCAGGGCAGTTACGACGGGGTTTCGGCGGTGATCCTCAATGTGTCGGGTTGCCCCGCATCCAGCACCATCCCGTCAGTCAACAGCGGCGGGTCGGCGATTCCGATCCGGCTGATCCAGAAGGCGGACTAGAGCTACATGCTCGGGCCGGAGGGACCAAGCTCCTCACCGCCCCCGGGGCCCGAATCGACGTTCCGGCTCCCGGTTTTTCCCGTTCCAGGACCGGAACCCTTTGATTCCCGAATTGCAATGGCAAGGAAGTTAACTTTCCAATGCGGTAATTGGCGGCTCGCGCCTGGGTTGAGCCCTGTCCGGCCAGACAGGCGCGCCCGCATCGCGCAACACCTGAAAAATGTGGGGCTTACACGCGACACACCGGAAACGGCCAAAGACCGTCATTTACTAACTGATATACTAAGTGATTGATTCTAGGACGGTTGGTACCTCGACCTCCATAAGTTGGCTCTGGACACGGCCTGAGCGTCAGAAGAGAATAGTGCAAGTCAATAGCACAAGCGGAGGGGTCTGTGGCGAAAGAAGCAATTGATGGAAGTCACTCACTCTTGTCGTCGACCGGTGGTGGCCTCGGCTTGAAAGATTCCCGCGACGGGAAGGCCGCTATAAAACGCAAGACCCAAGCGGGCCAGGCATTGCCGCTCACAGCTGCGGCGCTGGTCGTTCTGCTCGGCATCATGGGACTGGGTATCGATATGGGTGTACTGCGTTACGACAAGCGCGTGCAGCAGACCGCCGCGGACGCCGCAGCCATTGCCGGCGCGCAGGACCTTTCCTCTGGCAGCGCCGTCACCTCCGGAGCGCAAAACGCCTCGTCCTTGAACGGCTTCACCGACAACAGTTCCGGTGCCACATGCACCAGTGACCCGAGCTCGGTCGGCTGTATCACGGTGACGGTCAATAATCCACCGCTATCGGGACCGCACGCCTGCGCGAATGACGCCAATTGCACCAAGTACGTCGAAACCCTCGTTGCGGACGTACAGCCGACCTACTTCATGAAGATCCTGGGAGTCGACAGTGAAAAAGTTGTCGCGCGCGCTGTCGCTACGAACGTAGGCACCAGCTTTGGGGCCGGGGGCGGGGGTGGGTGCATCGTGACCACCGGCACTCCCACCGAGAAGCTGACGGCAAACAATTCCGGTTTGGGTACGAGCGGCAGCGTCATCCTGAACGCGCCGCTGTGCGGCATCGTCGACAATGGCAACCTGATTGCCAATGGAGGCGCGAATCTAAGCATTAACGCCGGATCGATCGGCGTCGGCGGCACGTACAACGCCCCATCCCAGGAGGATTGCAGTGCCAATCCGCCGGTCGGGGTTTGTCCCCAGCCATGCTCGAGCGGGACAACGTGCAACATGCCCTATTCGGGCGATCCGCTCTCCGGCAAGTACCCGGTTCCCGCCACGGCCCCGTCCCTGGGAACCATTGACATCAATAATGGCAGTTGCAACGGGACCGGCTGTTCCGGGGTTACGTGCCAAACTGTCGGCTCCGTCACGCCTTGCACGATCAGCCCGGGAATCTATGATGATATCTGTATCGAGAGTGGCCAGATTGTCGATTTTTCCGATGGCGGCTCGACCAACGGCGGTCTATTCGTTATCACCGGCAATAGTACGTGCAACAATTCCGTCGATTTCAAGATTGCCGGCGGCGCAACCATTTGCAGCAGCACGAATGCCGACTGCTCCGGCATGCCAAGCAGCCAGGTTGCCGAACCAGGCAGCGAGAATAATGGCGTGACCTTTTATATGGCGGGAACGACCGCCTCGGTGCACGACGCCGGCACCACAACGGTGCAGCTCACAGCGCCGAATTCGGGCACCTACGAGGGTTTGCTGTTCTATCAGGCTGCGGGCAATGCCGCGACCATGACCCTGATCGGCACGAGCACGTCCTTCTATCAGGGCACCGTCTACACGGCCGATACGAGCGCGCAGCTATATTTCGGCGGCAACGCCGGTTTCAACGAGTACGCCCAATACACGCTGATCGACGTGGGCCAGCTCACTCTGGCCGGGAATCCCGATGTGGCTCTCAATTCCAACTATTCCGGCTTGTCGAACGGCGGAGGGCCGGTGGCTGGAATGATCAATACGGCAGTACTCGTCGAATAGGCGATCCGGAATGAGGATCGGGACCACGCGAACCTCGATAATTCACCCGCAGAGAGGCCAAAGCCTGGCGGAAGTGGCGTTGATGACGCCGCTGCTGCTGGCCATGCTGTTCGGCGCCATTGAACTGGGCCGATACGCCTATATCAGCATCCTGGTAAGCAACGCGGCCCGTGCCGGCGCCGCCTTCGCCACCGAGCATTTGGCGAACGCGGGCAACGCGCCCGGGATCGTGCAGGCCGCGAAAAACGATTACCAGAATAACGGCCAGAATCCGAGTTTGCTGTCGGTTACCACCTCGGCCACCTGCGGATGCGACGATGGAACCTACCCCATTTCAACGGCGACCTGCTACCCGGGCACTGGATCTCCGCCCACCTGTTCCACCGGTTACTACTGGGTGGTAATGGTCACAGTGAAGGCCACGGGCACCTACAATTCTCTCTTCAAATATCCCTGGATTCAGGATCCAATCAACATAACCGAAAATTCCACCATGCGGGCCCCCCTGAATTGAAACAACGATGAACGCCATTCAACGGGCGCGATTGCATGTTATTCCCCTCGGCCAAGTCTCCTCGGCCGAGCCCCGGCACCGCGCATTCCAGCCGGAAGAGGGGCCTTTTTCGCCGCTACGCCGCAGGCGGGAGGCGGGAGCCACGCTCGTCGAATTCGCATTGGTCGTTATGGTCCTTATGGTGATGGTGCTGGGAGTCGTTGACTTCAGCCGCGCGCTCTACGTCTACCATTTTGTCGACCATGCGGCGAAATCGGCGACGCGCTGGGCCGCCGTGAACGGCTACACCTGCTCTCAGGATGGTAGCTGTCCGTATGGGGCCACCGGCTCGCAAACCAATAACGTCTACACCTATGTCAAGGACTGCGGGGTGGGCACATCGATTGCGTGCGGTGCGACGGCAAGCGACGTCCAGTCGTATGTGCTGGGCCTTGTGCCGGACGGCATCAATCGCGGCCAGATTACAACTAGCGTAAGTTGGCCGGTGGAGTCGTCTACTTCAACCGATCCCAGCCCTGCCATCTGCAGCGGTGCCGTCAGCGGGCTCTCGACCGGGGCGATTCCCAATTATCCCGGTTGCACGGTGGAGGTCCAGGTCAGTTATCCGTTCAATTTCCTCTATCCATTCGTGCAGAACGCCACGATCACGCTGTCCAGTACTTCCGAAATGGTCATCGCCCACTAGCTATAGGATCGACGCGCGGAATGCCTGGTCTCGATTCCGCGCCCCGGTTCTCGTTTCCTTGTTATTCCCACACGTTGTCATCCTGAAGGTTCCGGTGCGCCGCTGTTCGAAGGATCTCGGTTGACCCGCCGAAAAACCGCCCGGGTAGGTTTGGCCGTACCGGTCCTTGCATTTGCGATGTTCACAGTACCGGGAAACTTCAATTTACCGACGGTCCTGTAACGCGCTTTGGGCAGCGTCCTGCATTAGATGATGTCAGAAGAGGCAATATTTGAACATAAACGTAACTCTTCGGTGACTATGTGGACGGAGGGCTGTTACATGCTGTTCCCTATCTTGCCGAAAAAGAGGCGGAACGATCGGTCGAGTGCATCGCTTGGCGCTGAGCGAGGGGCCGAAATTGTCGAAATGGCTTTTGTGCTGACCGCTCTCGTTGCCCTCATGTTCGGCATTATTTCCTTTTCCCGCGCCTACAACGTTTACCAAACCATTACCCGCGCCGCCCGCGAAGGCGCGCGCATGGCTGCCCTGCCCAGTTCGGTTTACGACGGCGATACTTACGTTGACGGCACGACGGCCTACACCAGCCCAACCAGCCCGATTTTTACGAGCTACATCGCGCCGGCGCTCGAG
>DATLRW010000175.1:0-3619 GCA_035534495.1 Candidatus Dormiibacterota bacterium
ATGCCCGCGTACGGGAAAAATTTGTCGCCGGCCGAGGTGACGGCCCTGGTGTCGTTCCTCGAGACGCTGCACCCGGCCGGACAGCCTCCCGCAGAAGTTGCTGCCCAAAAAGTCGAAAAGAATATAGAATCGCGTCGCCACGGAAGCCAGCTTCCGTAAGTCAGAAAGAAGCGCGGTGCCAGCAAGCCCAGCAAATCTCGCGGGTCCTTGGGCAGCACCTGTTGCCTTGACTGCTATTTTAGTCTGCGTCCTGGCGCTCTATGGGCGTGGATGGTACCTGTTGGCCCGGGAAGCGCCGGGCCGCGTGCCCGCCTGGTGCTTCGGTTCCTTTCTGGCGGGACTGGTGGCCATCTGGATCTCCTGGACCGCCTGGCTGGCCACCCTCACCCATTACCTCCTGATCGCGCACATGGTGCAGCACCTGCTCCTGGCCCTGGCCGCGCCACCCCTGTTGCTTTTGGGCTGCCCGGGGCTGGCATTTGCGCGAGCACTCGGGCGCCGGCCGGGACGGGAGTCCGGCGAAATCCTTCCGTCGCCTGGTTCGTCCTGGACGGGGCGGCTCGGATCGTTCCTCACCCACCCGATTGTGGCCGGTATCCTGATGGTGGCGATCACGATCGCTTGGCACATTCCGGCGACATTCAATCTCGCCATGCATTCGCCCGCGTTGCACACGCTCGAAAACGCCACCTTCCTCGGCAGCGGCGTGCTGTTCTGGTGGCCGGTGATCTTGCCCTGGCCGTCGACGCAACATTGGCCGCGTTGGGCCATTCCGCTGTATCTGCTGGGCGCCGATATGCCGGTTTCGGTTCTTTCGGCTTATCTGGCCTTTTGCGGACGCGTCATCTATCCGGCCTACCTTACCGTGCCGCGCCTGTTTCCCATTTCCGCGCTGAACGATCAGGTGGCGGCGGCCATGCTGATGTGGGTGGCGATGCTGCTGGTTTTTCTGGCCGCGGCGGTTGCCGTGATCCTGGAAGTGCTCGACCCCTCCTGGGGGCATAGTCTGGAGGTCGAGGAAGCCTTACGGCGAAGTGCCATCGGGCAGGGTGCGGACCGGGCCGCGCAGCGTGGAGAGCGAAGGCCGGGCCTGAACCAAACGCCGGCCCTCTGAAGACGGGGCGAAGGAAATTCGCTCCCTCAGACCTTTTCCGGCGCGGGCAGGGATTTGCGAATCGCGTCGAGAATGCCGTTGACGAACGGGCCGGCGGCGGATTCGGAATATGTCCTGACCAGCTCGATCGCCTCGTTGATGACGACTTTTGCCGGGTTCTCGCCCGCCAGCAGTTCGTAAACCGCCAGACGAAGGATGTTGCGGTCTATCGCGGCCAAGCGCTCGACGCGCCAGTTTTGCGCGTGCTGGGCAATCAGGCGGTCGGCTTCGGCCGAGCCGGCGACGGTGCCTTCGAGCAGCTTGTTCGCGAAACTCTTGGTATCCGGCGCCCCGCGCGCTGTTTTCCAAAAAGACGCTTCGACGCGAGCCGGCTCGACGCCTGTCATCTCCCATTGATAAAGCATCTGGAGCGCGCATTCCCGGGCCTTATGCCGCAAGGCCATGTCAGCGGGTGCGGCGAGAGGAGGGGCGCCGGGGTGAGGGGGATTTGGCTGGGGAAAGTTTGCGGGCCAGATTGGCCATTTCGACGGCCGAGAGCCCGGCTTCGGCCCCCTTGTTTCCGCCCTTGAGGCCGGAGCGGTCGACGGCCTGTTCCAGGCTGTCGCAGGTGAGAACGCAGAAAATCATTGGCACTCCGGTATCGAGCTGCGCGAGTTGAACCCCGCGGGCGGTTTCGCTGGCGACGTACTCGAAATGCTGGGTGTCGCCGCGGAGAATGCAGCCGATGCAAACGATCGCGTCGGAGCGGCCCGAGGCCGCCAGCTTTTTCGCGGCCAGCGGAATTTCGAAGGAGCCAGGCACGCGGACGAGTTCAATCTGGCCCGATTCGGCGCCGGCTCGGGCGAGCGAATCGAGCGCCCCGGCGAGCAGCCGTTCGGTGATGAAGCTGTTGAAACGGCTGACGACGATGCCGAAACGCAGCCCTTCGGCCGTCCAGTCGCCGCGAATCTGCGCGGGTCGAAGTTTGTCGGACATGAACCTCGCTCTTGCGGCTCGCGGCTGGTTCTTTGCGAGCCATTGGAAAGTTTACCGGTTTTTGAACCGCGGCGGGCGCTTTTCGAGAAACGCGCGCGTTCCTTCCCGCATATCTTCGGTGGCGCAGAGCAGACCGAAAAGGGTCGATTCGAGGAATAAACCCTCCTCGAGCGGCATGTCGAGGCCCCGGCCGATGGCTTCGAGCGAATATTTCACGGCCAGGGGCGCATTGGCGATGATTTTTGCCGCCAGGGCCTCGGCCGCGGCCAGCAGTTCGCCGGGCTCGACCAGCTGATTCACCAGGCCGACGCGCAGCGCTTCCTCGGCCGAAATCATCTCTCCCGTGAGCACCATTTGGCTGGCCACGCCGCGTCCGCACAGGCGCGAGAGGCGCTGCGTGCCGCCGTAGCCGGGCAGGATGCCGAGCTTGACTTCGGGCAGGCCGAAGCGCGCGGTTTGGCTCGCGATGCGGAGCGTCGCGGCCAGGGCCAATTCGCAGCCGCCGCCGAGCGCGTAGCCGTTGACCGCGGCGATGGACGGCTTGCCCAGGCGTTCCAGGCGCCCGAAGACGCCCTGCCCGTAAAGTGAAAATTCGTGGCCTTCGGTCGCGCTTTGCCGGGCGAGCTCGTTGATATCGGCGCCGGCGACGAAGGCTTTCTCGCCCGCGCCGGTGAGGATGAGCGCGCGAGCGGTTTCGTCCCGAGAAACCTCGCCGAGGCAGGCGTCAATCTCTTCCAGGGTTTTACGGCTGAGCGCGTTGAGCACCTGCGGCCGATGGACGGTGATTCGCGCAATCCTGCCCTTCACTTCGTAAATCAGATTTTCATAGGTCATCGAGAGCACTCCGGCAGCGTTTCGACATTCATCCGGGAGATTTCAGGCGTCGCTCCCATGGAGAGTATGCCTCGCTCGAACGGGTGATTCGTCGAAAAAGACCGCTGTTTATCGGCGATCGTACTCCAGGTTCGCGGAAAACCGGGCGCAAACCGGATCGCGGTAGCGCCATCTATCCCGCTTTACGCATGGGGATGTTCGCCGCTTGCCAGCTCCTGGGCGACGGCGACGATGCGGGCCGGTTGCGGCATGAACGCCTGCTCGAGCGCATAGCTGGAGGGGGGAGGCGCATCGGGGCCCGTCACGCGGACGACCGGCGCCTTGAGCGAGGCAAACGCCTGCTCGGCGACGATGGCCGCCACTTCCGCGCCAACCCCGCACATGCGGCTGGCCTCGTGCACGACGACGACGCGGCCGGTCTTGCGCGCGGAGGCCAGAATCGTCGATTCGTCGAGCGGCTTGAGCGTTCGCAGGTCGATCACTTCGGCCGAGATTCCCTTCGCCGCCAATTCCTCGGCGGCCTGCAAACAGGTGTGCACCATCTTGGCGTAGGAAACGATCGTCAGGTCGGTGCCCGGCCGCCGGATTCTGGCGCTGCCGAGCGGAACCAGATGCTCGCTTCCGGGAACCTCGCCCGCCTGGTACCCGAGCACCATATCGGTGAAGAACAGAACCGGATTGTCGTCGCGGATCGCG
>DATLRW010000176.1:0-2877 GCA_035534495.1 Candidatus Dormiibacterota bacterium
ACGACATCTGCGCGGCCAGGTCCACGCAGCGTCGCGTTGTACGTCGTTCCAAATCCTGCCGACGCTCCGTGGAACGAAGCGCCCGATATCGAATCCCAGTTCACCAGCTACGTGGAATCGTTTCATCCGGTGAAGCACCGAAGGACTGCGCAACCGTTGCGCCGGGGATTTCACGGGTAACCATCACCACGCGGATATCGGTTCAGCCGCGTAAATAAATAAAAAAGGGAAGCAGTCTGGGTGGGACCGAAGACTGCTTCCCGGGGTGTGTCCTAGAGGTGCCTTCTGAAAAGTTCGATGAGGCGCTCCCGTTCCAGGTTGCTTAGGAGGGATGGCCCGGGGATTTTTTTTCGCGGCGATCGGAAAGCGGCTGGGGCTTGCCCGGAAGCGGGAAATCCCGGAAGGAAAGAGGCCTCCGAAAGGAACTAGTAGAAAAGGTACTTGCGCCACTTCTCTTCCCGGTTCGCCATCAGCCGCATGAGCTGCCGGGAAGTATGGAGGGTAAAGGGCCGCGGCTTGCGAACCAGCCGCAGGCCTGCCTCCTCCGGGGTGCGGTCGCCCTTGCGATTGTTGCAGTTGTAGCAGCTGGCGACCAGATTTTCCCAGGTCGAACGGCCGCCTCGCGAACGGGGATGGACATGATCGAGCGTCAGTTCGGCGGCCGTGAATTTGCGTCCGCAGAACTGGCACGTGTAGCGGTCCCGCAGCAGAATATTTTTGCGCGAAAGGGCGCGGGTTTGTTGGGGAATGTGCCGATAGCTGAGCAGGCGGATGACGGAGGGGGCCTGGAGGGTTCTTATCGTCGAGTGAATCTCGGCCGTGGCGCTCTCCTCGGCCTGGGCCACTCCCTTCAGCATCAATACCAGGGCACGGCGCACCCGGGTGACGTGAACCGGCTCATAGGTGGCGTTGAGAACGAGAACCGGCAACTGCATCACGGGGTGTTGAACAACGTCGCGCGGCTGGGGAGCGGGAATCTGCGGCGGCTCAGCATGGCGGAAGGAATGCGCGCCCCCGCGATGCTGATGGATTTCGCCTGGCATGTACGTTGCCCCTTACGTCGGGGCCGACCAAGCCTCCCGTCAAATAGAGCAGACGCCCGGTCGTATCAGAGGGTTGCCCCGGGAGAGTCAATCTCCCCTCTGGGCAAAACACGCGCGACCGTCACGGCGTATACGGCCTCGGCACCGGCCGAATAAAGAGCACTGGCGCAGGCGTCGAGGGTCGCCCCGCTCGTCAACACATCATCTACCAACAGTATATGCGCCCTGTCAACTTCCCGGCCCGGCTTCGCTTGAAAGGCTCCTCGCACGGTTTCCCATCGTTCGCGACGGCTCAGTTTCAGCCTTGGCGGCCGAGGCCGCAGGCGCCGAAGCAGGTTCGCCGTGAGCGGCAAACCCAGCCGGCCGGCCAGCGGCCGGGCGATCAGCTCGGCCTGATTGTAGCCGCGCTGGCGCAAACGGCCGCGGTCCAGCGGAACCGGCACCACAGAGTCCACCTTTTCGAAAGCCGGCTCGGCCCGAACGATTGGCTCGATCTGGCACGCGAGCCAGCAGGCCAGTGGTTTGGCCGGCGAGTATTTGAGCAGGGTGAGAATGCGCTCCATCGCGGGGTCGTACCGGGCGAAGCTGCGGGCCAGGTCGAAGTGGTAAAGACCGGCCGCGCAGGCGCGGCAAACCGGCGCGGCTCCCCCGCCATGCCCCGAAGGGCCCGAAGGAAATGGCCGGCCGCACTGCCGGCAAACGGGCGACTCGATGCGCCGAAGCGAGTTCAAACAGTCGGGGCAGACCGATATCCGGCTGGCGGTCGCCAGCGGCTGGCGGCACACATGGCACGGGGCCGGGAACAGGATCGATACAAAAGCATCGGCCGCTCCCCGCAACGAATTCCAGGCAGAGGGAATCCTCCCCGTGTTCACGCCCGATAGCTTAGCGCCAGGCGGCGCGATTGCGGAAGGGTGGGATTGGCAAAGGTCGGAGAGAAGCCCGAGGGCGCAAGATCAGTCCTGGCCGCTATCAAGCTTTTCCTGGCACTCGCGGCAATGGGGCGCCCATGGCACAGCCTCCAGCCGCTTCTGCTGCATTTCTTCTTGGCAGATGAGGCACTGGCCGAACGTTCCGTCATCGACCCGCCGCAGGGCCTTGTCGACAAATTGCAAGGTGAGGCGGTCGTTATCGGTCTGGCCGAAGAGGAACTCCTTGGTGTAGGAGTTGGCAGCCTTGTCCGCCAGGTCCACGGTAGGGTCATCGTCTGCCGAACGCCCTTCCAGCTCGGTTCGGGTGATTGTACGGACCAGCTCATCCCGTTTGGTCAGCAGCTTTTTTTTGAAATATTCCAGCCGTTTTTTGTCCATTACCCCGTCACCACCACCCGAAAGAAATGCGCCATTGTAGAGACGTGCGAAGATTCCTGTCAATCCAGACGATGCGCCGGCCCCGGGGGCTCGCAAAACTCCCGGCGGCGAATATCAGTGGCTGGCGAACAGGCTGAAGATCAGGACGGCGAAAACAAAGCCCGTTACACCGATATAGAGCCAGTCGCCTTCGAGCACATAGCCGACGATGCTGAACGCGACGCGCGCAATGGGAGTGGCAATCAGCAGCAGCAACCCGAGCTGGATCCAGACACGGCTCGATCCGTGAAAAACGCCTTGGACAATTCCGGCGGGGGTATGCAATCCGGCTGGCTCGCCGCGAAAAACCGCGTAATCGGGCCGCGCGGAACCGTAACGCGAGAGATAGACGGCCCCGCTCGTCAGCACGACGGCGGCGGAAAGCAACACACCCCATCGAAGCAAATTCCCAATGAACTTTTCCATCCACTCATCGGACCAGGACTTTTTGAGTGGGTTTGTCACATAGCCCCCGTGACCCCTTT
>DATLRW010000177.1:0-3943 GCA_035534495.1 Candidatus Dormiibacterota bacterium
CGCCTGGGGGCAGGCAACTCTACCTTCGGTCGTGACCTGTCGATCACACACCTGGCGCCGGCCCGCCGGAAGCCTCCTCAATGAGATGGTCCAGAGCCAGCCGGATTGACCGCGGCCCCGGCAGGCCCAGTTTCGGCGCGCCGATCCGGCCGAGAAAGACCACCTCCCCCGGCGCGTGCCCGGTGACCTCCTTGAAGCGCCGCGCCAGCCCCGCGGCCTTACGGGGCAAGGACGGTTCCTGGGAAAAAACCTCGCCGCTTGCGCCATAGTGGGCAAACGCCAGGGTGGCCAACGTCGGCTGTAGCGCCAGGCCCAGGCGGGTCGCGGTCAGCCAGAAACGCTGGAGACTCTGCCCGGTCCGCAGCAGCCGCGCCGGCTCGGCGGCCTCGCCCGCCGCCGCCTGGTCACGGATCACGAAGAACGCGGCGCTGTTCCAGGCCGGCCACTGGTCGAGTTGCGCCGCGGTCACAGCCGCTCCGCCGAGCCGATTGAGCCCGCGCATCCGCCCCCAGCGTTGCATGGCCCAGCGCAGCGGCGGCAGCATCGGACGGGCCAACCCGATCGCGCCTACCGGTATCCGGTCGGGGCTGTGCACGTGCGACCAGTCCAATACGCGCTGGTGGATGGGGAATGCCTCGGGGGCGCGCAATCGGATGCCGGTCGCGGCGGCATTGAGCTGGCCGAACCGCCATAACATCCGTCCGCCCTCGTGCCAGTCGAGTGTCAGGCCGTCCCCGAGGCAGGCTTCCAGCGCCTGTTTTTCGCCAGGTGTGAGCCGCCGCCGCGTGGTGGCGCGGCGATGGACCGAGCGCAGGGTGAGAAATGACAGCAACGGGTCGGGTGCCATGTCCGGCGCCGGCGGAAACCGGATGACCACGCTGGGCAGGATCGGATCGTCCCACGTCATCGCGCGCTGCCAAGCGGTGGCGGCCACGCGGAGGGTCTCCAGCAGCATCCCGACGGCCAGCAGGGTCGGCTCGCCGCCGCGGTATTCATAGATCTGGCCGGTCGGATCGCGGCGCAGGTCAATCGCCACGGTCGTGTCGTCCAATATCCGTAAGCGCCAGGGCTGGACGTTGCCGCCACTCGGCGCCCAGCGCCCGAGATCGAGGATCGACCCGATCGCCGAAGGCGGGCCGGCTGCCGGGGCCGGCTTGGCCGAGGCGGCAGCGGTGGTCTGACGATAGAATTGCCGGCGCCCGACGGCCAGGTTCACTCGCTGCAGCGGACCCGCGTTGCCGAAGCGTGGCCGGCTGAGAACGAGTGGTGTCCGCCCGAGTGGTGTAGGAGCTGTGGGGGACACGACCAAACGCAAGCCGACGAGTCGGCTTGCTGTAGCGCTCAAACCCAGCCGTCGCCAAAGTCGCTTGCCGCATCGTCCGGGTCCCCTGCTGCTCCTGGCGGGGATTCTATAGGATGTTTCGTGGCCGAGGCGAAAGAAACTTGATGAGAGTGTCCGTAGGGCGTCTCGTCAATTCGGCCGAATCTCGGCGGCAAGCAGGTGGACGGCTCCTAGGAAGTTCCTTGTGGCCTAGTCGTTTCGCGTGGCGATTGCCCGAAACTGCTTGATTTCGGCTAACTCGCGCCGGTTCCGAGCTGCGCCGATCGAGCGGCCCAAGACAACGAGAGCCGATCCGTCTCTGGTCTTGAGCGAAGCTGCTCGGCTGTTAAGCATCAAACGGAATCGGTATTCACGATCTACCGGAACGCAACCGCGGCCACGGCGTCAGCGCGGCGATGTACGCCGAGCGTGGCGTAGGCGCGCGAGAGGTGAACCTTGATTGTGCCGACGCCGCGTCCCATAGAGCGCGCAATCTCCTTCGTTGATTTACCTTCCGCCAGGAGGTGCAGGACCTCCTGCTGTTGCGATGTAAGTCGCGTCGTCATCGCGGCCGGACGAAGGTCCTGGGCATCGTTGCCATCGCTCGCGTGCTCGCTCTCTGGCAATATCGCGGCGAGATTGTTGGAACAGAGCGCGACGCAGGCCAGAACGGCGTGCCGATCGTACAGAACGCCGCTTCCAACCTGAAGCTCGGTCAGTGCCGCGGCCAGGCCGGGCGTGCGGCGATACGCACGCTCGCATGTCATCGCCTCGAGGACATCGGCCACGGCGATGACCCGCGCGCCCCGCAGGATCGCTGCGCCGGTTATTCCCGCGGGATAGCCGGAGCCGTCGAGGCACTCATGATGCTGGCGGACGATGTCGGCGATCAACTCCGGAATCGGAAGGCTGCGGAGCAGGTTGTACCCGCGCTCGGAATGTGCCTGCAACTGGTTGAGCTCGACGATCGAGAGGGGGCCGGCCCGGTTGAGGACGGAGCCGGGGACACCGAGGTTACCGATGTCATGCAAGGCGGCGGCAACACGGATGGTCTCGATTTCAGCAGGCGGAATTTCGAGGGCTCCCGCGATCGCGGCGGCGGTGAAGGAGACGCGACGGTGATGCACCCCGGCCACTTGATCGTGCAGCGCAAGCGCGTGCGTAAGGGCTTGGCATGCCGCCCGCGCCGCCACGCTCAATCCAGGCGTGTCATACGCGATCCAGTCGGCTAAGTCCGACATGCCGGCGGCGACGGTCGCGGGTGCGCTGAATTCGGCGAGCGATCCCAGGCTAGTCATGTACGGCCTTTCTGCCGACGAAGGTACGACCTCAAGTGTCCGACCGAACCTCGCGGTTCGCGAAAGTACCGACTCGGCCCCGAAGCGGGGCCCCAACCGGGAATGACAACAGCACCTTGATACATTGAGAAGCAATTCGTTTGGAGTGAGTTCCCGCTCGACGTCGATCGGGCTAGCACACGCCGCATGTCTTCAACTGAGTCAACATCTTGACCTCGATTAGGCCGGGGCGATGGGGTGCCGCTTCACAGCTACGGCAGCTCTCGGCAAAGGCTTCATCGAGGATTTTCCATCAATTTGACGGACCTCGACGAAAGGTGGCGTGGATCACAAAAAATACAAGAGGGCAATTATGAGATTTACTGCAATTACCCATGCCTCGGGTGGGTGGTCAAACCAGCGCCGTCAAAAATGCGCGGTCGTGCGCCCCCTGGCAGTGTAAGAGCTGTGGGTAAGTGGTCCGCCCGATCGGCGCCCTGCTGCTGGAGCAGAACGGTGAATGGGCCGCCCAGCGCGCACGCTACATGAGCCTGGAAACCACCGCCTCGTTGGAAAGCGATGATCCCGACGGTCAGCCGCCTGGCCCCGGCGTGGCGCGACCCGAAGGGCACCGAACCCAGACCGCTTTCCGCCGAACTCGCCACCCTCAGCAGGATGACGCGCGCCCGACGCGGCGCCTCACCCACGCCCGGATCCCCAACCCGGTTCGACCAAAGCCGTTGACCTGCCGGATGGACTAATCTAACTAGACTAAGTCCCTCTGAGCCGCCCCATGTCCACCGTCAACATCCACGACGCCAAGACCCACCTGTCCCGCCTGATCGAGCAGGCGGCGCAGGGGGAGCAGGTGATCATCGCCCCAAGGCGGGCAAGCCGCTGGTGAAGCTCACCGCGCTTGAGGCCCCGGCGCACCCGCGCCGCCTCGGCTTTCTCAAGGGCCAGATCGCCGTCCCGGAGGATTTCGATACCATGGGTGCCGAGGCGATCGCGCGCCTGTTCGGCGCCGAAACCGGCTGAGCACGTCGGCATGAAACTGCTGCTCGATACCCATGTGCTGCTGTGGGCGGCGGGCGCCCCGCGGTTTCTGCCGCGTGCCGCGCGGGAGCTGCTTGAGGATGATGCGAACGAATTGCTGTTCAGCGCCGCCAGCCTCTGGGAGGTGGCGATCAAGCAAACCCTGGGGCGGGAGGATTTCCGTGCGGATTCGCGGCTGTTGCGGCGCGGCCTGGTCGATAACGGCTACACCGAGCTCCCCGTCACCGGCGCGCATGCCGCCGCCCTCGACCTGCTGCCCCCGCTGCACAAGGACCCGTTCGACCGCATG
>DATLRW010000178.1:0-29209 GCA_035534495.1 Candidatus Dormiibacterota bacterium
ACATCCGCTTCAAGTTGCTGGAAAACCACTGGGTGCAGGTCGTTTCCGACCGCCGGACCTACAAACTGGTGGGGCTCTCCAAGGAAAATTTTCCCGCCCTGCCCGATCTGCCGCCCGCGACCGTCAAAGTCCCCTCGAAGCTTCTGGCCGACCTGATCGCCAAAACCACCTTTGCGATTTCAACCGAGGAATCGCGCTACACACTCAACGGCGCCCTTATCATCCTGAAACCGGAAGGGATGTCGATGGTGGCGACCGACGGCCATCGCCTGGCCATGATCGAATCCGATCACCGGTTCGATGGTTTGCCGGGCGAGGTGCGGACCCTCGTGCCGAAGAAGGCGCTGAATGAAATCACGCGTCTGGCGGCCGACGCGGCCGAAGACGCCGAATTCGAATTCGCGCAGGATGAAAGCCACCTCTTCTTTCGGATCGGCGCGCATCTGCTGGTTTCGCGCAAACTCACCGGCCAATTCCCGAATTTCGAGGCGGTGCTTCCCCGCGACAACAGCAAGGTGGTCGCGCTCGACCGCAACGAATTGCAAGACGCGCTTCGCCGCGTTTCCCAGCTTTCCGACCAGCGTTCGCATGCCGTCAAATTGACGCTGGCGAGCGAAGGCATCGAGCTCTCGGCCTCCAGTCCCGATTACGGCGAGGCCAAGGAGGCGATCGAGCGCGAATACAAGGGCGATCCCATCGCCATCGGTTTCAATGCCGATTACCTGCTCGATTTTCTCGCCGCCGCTTCGGAAGGGCCGATCTCGCTCGAATTGAAAGACGACCAGTCGGCCGGCCAGTTGCGCCCGCAAGGCGATCCGTCGACGCGCTACCGCTACGTCGTCATGCCGATGCGGATCTGAGCTGTAAACCCCCATTTTTTCGTTTCCACCGCCCGCCCGGGGCGTATTTTCGCGATCATTTCCAGCGCAAAAACGGGCCAATTTCCACCGTCTCTCGCGCCATCGGAGCGGTTTCGGTAGGGGGTTTGCGGTTGCGGGACGCGGCATTATGTAACTTTATGTAAAATAAAGACATAATTCGCATCCGCCAACTAAAAAGCAGTTGAGAGATTCCCCATTTTCCGCTAAAATAATCTTTGATTGAATTCCTCACAAGTTACGACTTTTCGCATAGTTAGCGGCGTGTCAACAGGCTCGCTCCCGAATCGTCCAGCGGTCGCGTTTGTGCGCGGAGCAGGCACGGTTTTCCCGCAGCCGGCATCCTCTTTTCGTGTCCAGGAGAACGCAACAAATGGGTGAGAAAGAAACCGTGGCCGAGAAGGCTGGCGGGCATCGTTACGACGCCGCCTCGATCAAGGTACTCGGCGGTCTGGAAGCCGTGCGCAAGCGCCCGGCGATGTATATCGGGTCGACGGGCGAGATGGGGCTGCACCATCTGGTCTGGGAAGTCGTCGATAACTCGGTCGACGAAGCCCTGGCCGGCTCCTGCGACGAGATCAACGTCGTGATCCACGAAGACAACTCCATCACCGTCACCGACAACGGGCGCGGCATTCCCACCGATATGCACGCCACCGAGAAAAGGCCCGCGGCCGAGGTCGTCATGACCGTGCTGCATGCGGGCGGCAAATTCGATAGCGATACCTACAAGGTGTCCGGCGGCCTGCACGGCGTCGGCGTCTCGGTGGTGAACGCCCTGGCCGATTGGCTCGACCTGGAGATCTGGCGCGACGGGAGGGTGTGGGAACAAGCCTACGAACGCGGCGCGCCCACGAGCAAGCTCGAGGCGACCGGCAAGACGCGCAAGACGGGCACCAAGATCACCTTCCATCCCGATCCGACCATCTTCGGCGAAAATCTCTACAGCTACGACGTGCTCGCGCAGCGCCTGCGCGAACTGGCCTTCCTGAACAAGGGCCTGAAGATCACCCTCGGCGACGAACGGAGCGACAAATCCGCCGAATTCCGCTTCACCGGCGGCATTGTCGAATTTGTCCGGTTCATGAATCGCGGCAAACAGCCCCTGCACGATTTGCCCATCTACGTGGAGGGGAAGCGCGACGACGTCGAGGTGGAAATCGCGCTGCAATACAACCAGGGCTATAACGAAAGCGTTTTCAGCTTCGCCAATACGATCAATACCGTCGATGGCGGCACGCACCTGTCCGGCTTCCGGTCGGCGCTCACCCGCACGATCAATTCCTTCGCGTCCTCGCTGGGCTCGCAGAAGGACAGCGTCTCGATCAGCGGGGAAGACGTGCGCGAGGGCCTGGCGGCCGTGGTTTCGGTCAAGCTGCCGCAGCCGCAGTTCGAGGGCCAGACCAAGGGCAAGCTGAACAGCGATATCAAGGGTCTGGTCGAGCAACTGGTCAACGAAAAGCTCGGCGAATATTTCGAAAAGCACAGCGCCGTCGCCCGGCGAATCATCGCGAAATCGATCGAAGCGGCCCGGGCGCGGGAGGCGGCGCGCAAGGCGCGCGAGCTGACCCGGCGGAAATCGGCCATGGATTCGGGCGGCCTGCCCGGCAAGCTGGCCGATTGCCAGGAACGCGATCCGTCGCGCTGCGAGCTTTTCCTCGTCGAGGGCGAGTCGGCCGGCGGCTCGGCCAAGCAGGGCCGCGACCGGCGCTATCAGGCGATCCTGCCGCTCAAGGGCAAGATCCTGAACGTCGAAAAGGCGCGCTACGACAAGATGCTGGGCCACGAGGAAATTCGAGCCATCATCACGGCGCTCGGCACCGGCATCGGCGCCGAGGAATTCGACGCCGCCAAGCTCCGCTACCACAAGATCATCCTGATGACCGATGCCGACGTCGACGGCTCGCACATTCGCACCCTGCTGCTCACCTTCTTCTTCCGCCACATGCGCGAGCTGATCGAACGCGAGCACGTCTTCATCGCCCAGCCGCCCCTCTACCGCATCAAGCACGGCAAGAGCGAGCGCTACATCCGCAACGACCGCGAATTCGCGCGCGAACTGCTCCGCCACGCCTCCGACGAAAGTTCCGTGAAGGCGCAGAAGGGCGAAAAGATCGAGGGCGCCGCGCTCACCCAGTTCCTGCTGAACGTGCAGGAATACGAACAGGTGCGCGGGCGGCTCGAACGCCGGCTGCGCGACGGCCGCCTGGTGAACCTGCTCGCCGAGGCCGCCCTGGAAAAGAAATCCGATTTCGCCGACCAGAAGGCCCTCGAAAAGCTGCTCCAGGCGATCGAGAAGGAGGGGCTGAAGTGCAAGGCGAACCTGGAATTCGACGAAGAGCACAGCCTCTATCAGATCGTTCTGACGGGCGGCCAGGCGGAACGGCGGATCAACTGGGAACTGGCCGCCACGCCCGAATATAAGCGCCTGGTCGCGCTCACGCGCCAGCTCGACGGTCTCAATCTGCCGCCCTTCACGATCAGCCACAACGGCGACCGGGTGGTGAAGGAGACCGCGCCCGATGTTCTCGCCTACATTCTCGAGGACGCCAAGAGGGGTTTTGCCATCACCCGGTTCAAGGGCCTCGGCGAAATGAATCCCGCCCAGCTCTGGGAAACCACGATGAACGCCGAGACGCGCACGTTGCTCAAGGTGCGCCTGGAAGACGCCGTCGCCGCCGACCAGATTTTCACCACGCTGATGGGCGAAGACGTCGAGGAGCGCCGCAAATTCATCCAGGAAAACGCCCTCGACGTCGTCAATTTGGACGTGTGAGACCGATCGAATTTCGCCGGCTTGCCGCCGCTACGGGCTCGATCCCGGCCCTTTTAGCGCGCCGAGCCTCGGGGGCGCGAAAGCCCCTTCCTGCTGATGGGGGAATGTCGCGGCGAAAGCCGCGACCCGCAAAGCGGCCGCCTTCGCGGCGGATCCGTGAAGCCGGAATCAAGGAGTGATTCAGAATGGCTGATGAAAAACCGAAGAGTTTGACGCTGCCGGTCGATATCGAAGCCGAAATGCGCCAGTCGTATCTCGATTACGCGATGAGCGTGATCATCGGCCGCGCCTTGCCCGACGTCCGCGACGGGCTGAAGCCCGTGCAGCGCCGCATCCTCTACGGCATGTACGAACTCGGGCTCACCTCGAGCCGGGCCTATCGCAAGTGCGCCAAGATCGTCGGCGAGGTCATGGGCAGGTACCACCCGCACGGCGACGCCCCCATTTACGACGCCCTGGTCCGCCAGGCGCAGGATTTCAACATGCGCTATCCGCTGGTCGACGGCCAGGGCAACTTCGGCTCGATCGACGGCGATCCGCCCGCGGCGATGCGCTACACCGAAGCGCGCCTGGCCCACATCAGCGACGAAATCCTGGCCGACATCGAAAAGGAAACCGTCGATTTCTCGCCGAATTTCGACGAAACCGACCAGGAACCCGTTGTGATGCCCACGCGCGTTCCGACCCTCCTGGTCAACGGCGGAACCGGCATCGCCGTCGGCATGGCGACCAACATTCCCCCGCACAACCTGACCGAGGTGATCGACGCGGCGATTCTGCTGGTGGAAAAACCGAATGCAACCCTGCCGGAGGTCATGAAGCTCGTTCCCGGCCCCGATTTCCCGACCGGCGGCTATCTGTGGGGCCGCCAGGGCATCGAGCAGGCCTACCGGACCGGACGCGGCACCTTCACCACACGGGCCAAGGTGGCGATCGAGCAGGTGTCCAAGGACCGGCAGAACATCGTGGTCACCGAGATCCCCTACCAGGTGAACAAGGCGCGGCTGATCGAGCGAATCGCCGATCTGGTTCAGAGCAAGAAAATCGAGGGCATCTCCGACGTTCGCGACGAAAGCGACCGCGAAGGCATGCGGATCGTGATCGAGGTCAAGCGGGGCGAGGAACCCGACATCATCCTGAACAACCTCTACAAGTACACGCAGATGCAGGATTCGTTCGGGATGATTCTGCTGGCGATCGTCGGCGGCCAGCCGCGCGAGATGGGCCTGGTGGAAATCCTGCGGCACTTCATCGACCACCGGGTCGATGTGGTTCGCCGGCGCACCCAGTTCGACCTGCGCAAGGCCGAGGAACGCGAGCACATCCTGCTCGGATTCCAAAAGGCCCTCGAGCATCTCGACGCCGTGATCCAGCTGATTCGGCGGTCGAAATCGCCGGCCGAAGCCAAGTCCGGCCTGATCGACCAGTTCGAGTTCAGCGACCGCCAGGCGCAGGCCATTCTCGATCTGCAACTCCATCGCCTGACCCAGATGGAGCGGCAGAAGATCATCGATGAGCTGAAGGAAATTCAGGAGCGAATCGCCGAGCTGAAGGAAATCCTGGCCAGCGAGCGCAAGCTCAAGCAGGTGGTCATCGCCGAGCTGAAGGAAATCCAGAAGGACTACGGCGACGGGCGGCGCACGCAGATCGTCGAGCGCGTCGAGGAGATTCGTCTCGAGGACCTGATCGCCGATGAGGACATGGCCATCACCGTCAGCCACTCCGGCTACATCAAGCGCACCCCGGCCGATGTCTACCGGCATCAATCGCGCGGCGGCAAAGGACGCATCGGGGCCAAGACCCGCGAGCAGGATTTCGTCGAGCATCTGTTCATCGCCTCGGCGCACAGCTATATCCTGCTCTTCACCAGCCACGGCCGCGTCTATTGGCTCAAGGTCTACGAAATTCCCGAAGCCGCCGCCGCCACGCGCGGCAAGGCCATCCACTCGCTGCTGAAGTTTCAGGAAGGGGAAAAGCTGGCCGCCCTGGTCCCGGCGCGCAATCTCGAGGAAGAGAACCGCTTCGTCTTTCTCGCCACCGGGAACGGCACGGTGAAAAAGACGCGCCTCTCCGAATTTTCCAATCCCCGTCCTTCGGGAATCATCGCGATCAATCTCGAAGAGGGCGACGAGCTGATCGGCGCGCGCATCACCGACGGCCGGCGGTTGATCTTCCTCGCCAGCCGCGAGGGCCAGGCCATTCTCTTCCGCGAGACCGAGGTGCGCCCGATGGGCCGCCCGGCCGCCGGCGTGAACGGCATGGATCTGGCCAAGGGCGACCGGGTGGTGAGCATGGACGCCGCCGAACCCGATTTCAAGATTCTCCGGGAGAAGTTCAAGGCGGAAACGGAAAATCTCGACGAGATTTCGAGCGACGACCTGCGGCAGTCGCTCAACTCGCTCATGCTGACCGTCAGCGAGAAGGGTTTCGGCAAGCGCACGCCCCTGGCCGAATACCGGATCATCAGCCGCGGCGGCAAGGGCGTCATCAACCTCAAATCCACCGAGCGGAACGGCCCGGTCGTCAGCACCCTCCAGGTCGGTGAGGATTCCGACGTGATGATCATTACCGAACAGGGCAAGATCATCCGCGTGCACACGGGCGAGATCCGCGAGGCGGGCCGCTCGACCCAGGGCGTGCATCTGCTGCGCCTGGAAGATGGCGACCGCGTCGCGGCCGCCGCGGTGCTCCTCGAAAGCGAAGGAGAGGAAACGGCCGAGACCCCCGAGACCCCCGGCGAAACGGAAAACGGCGGCTAGCGCCGGCCGCCGAGGGCGAAAAACGTCTCGGAGGCGGCCACGCTCCTCCTGTTTCCTATTACGGGGTCGAAGTCGTCGAGCCGCTGGGCGGGGAAAGGAAATAGCCGGGCCGGGTCCTCACGTGGTAGCCGGGTCGGGTGACCTTCACGATGATCTGGTGATAGCCGTACGGCCCGTTCACCGGCGCCTGGTAGGCCAGCGTGTACTCCGCATGCAATTCGCCGCCGATGCGATCAATGGCTTCCTGGATCGAATTGGGATGGAAGACCGAAAGGTGAGCGCCCCCGGTTGCCACGCTGGCCGCCTCCAGCGCTTGCGGCGAAACCAGATTCACACCCATTCGGACGAGGTTTTCGACGATCGGCAGCAGGTCGATGTTGCCGGAATTTTGCGCCATCGTCGATGGCGTCTGCGGAACGCCCGGAACGCCCGGCCGGGAGAATGTTCCCGGGGGCCCGATCTGCGCCGGTCCCGCCTGGCCGGCTTGGGCAAAGAGTTGGGCGGCGGTGGTGGAAAGGCCCACGGTGTAGACGGCGACGTTCTCGAGCTGCGCGTCGCGCAACAGACCGCCGAGCTTGTTTGTGCTTCCCGTATCGATGGATTGGGAAACAACGACCAGAACGCGGCGGCGGTTCTCGGGCTGATTGCTGAGCATTTCGAGCGCGCGCCCCATGGCGTCGTAGAGGCGGGCGCCGTCATCGCCGGCTTGCAGTTTCGAAACGGCTTTCTGGATCCGCTCGGGGTCGGCGGTGAAGGGGACAAGGACCTTCGGCGTCTCATCGAAACCGATGACGGCCCCCCGGCCGTTGGCGCCCATGACCGACTGTGTGAAGACGATGCCGCTGCTGCGAATGCCCGCCATGAGCGGCTTGATCCGGGAGCTCGATTCGACCACCAGCACGACCGACAGCGGGTCGCCGCCCATATCGAAATGCATGATGTGCTGCAGCACGCCGTCGTCATAGACCCGAAAATCCTCCGGTCCGAGGTTCCAGGCGAGCTGGCCGCGCGGGTCGCGCACGGTGACGGGAAGGCTTACCTCGGTGACGCGCAGCCGCAGGGGTGTTTCCTCCTGCGGTGCGGACGCGGCGGGAGCCGGGGCCGCTGGTTGGCCCGGCTGGCCCTGGACCGTCACGGAGGAATTCCCTGTTTGCGCTCGCAGCGGCGCGGCTGCCGGCAGCGCCGCCAGAGCCATTATCACGACAGTGGCCAGGAACTTCATACAAAGACTCTACTCGATCGGCAGATTGAAATCCCGCTTTTTGTTGGCAGCGCCGGCCGGCTGGCATGGCGCGGGCCGGTTTTCATAGAATCGGCCATTCGATCCTGGCAAGGATGAGGGGAATGATGAAAGAGCCGCCCAGAAACCCACTGGCCTACCTCGACGAACGATTCGTGCAAAGCGTCCCCGCCCGGCCCCTGCGCATTTTGGCCGAGTATATCGATCCGCTCACGCGCCTCCAGCAGGAAGGGGTCGCGGACACGATCGTCATGTTCGGCTCGGCGCGCATCCTGCCCCGCGCCCGCGCCCAGGCCCGGCTCGCGCGGGTGCGGCGAGCGGTGGGCCGACGCCGCGACGCCGCCTCCCGTGAGCGAATTCGCATCGCCCGCGACGTGGTCGAGATGTCCCAATACTATGAGCAGGCGCGCCAGCTCGCCGCCCGCATCACCGCCTGGTCGCTCACCCTGGGCGAGAGGCCGCGCCGCTTTGTGATCTGCTCGGGAGGCGGGCCGGGGATTATGGAGGCGGCCAACCGTGGCGCCATTGAGGCGGGAGGGAAAACGGTCGGGCTCGGGATCGAGCTGCCGCGCGAACAGCGCTCGAACGCGTATATCAGCCCGGGGCTGGATTTCAATTTCCACTATTTCTTCATGCGCAAACTCTGGTTCGCGCAGATCGCCAAGGCCCTGATCGTCTTTCCCGGCGGGTTCGGCACGATGGACGAACTCTGGGAAATGCTGACGCTGATGCAAACGGGCAAGCTCGGGCGCCATCACCTGATCCTGATCTACGGGCGGCGGTATTGGGATCGGGTGCTGAACTGGCGGCAGATGGTGCGGTCGGGCACGATCACCGAGCGGGAATACGGCGTTCTGCAGTTTGCCGATACCGTCGACGAGGCGTTCGAACGGGTCAAGGCGGGCCTGGTGAAGTTCCACTTGCAGCTCGGTCTGAGCTGGCCGCTGTGACCGAATGCCGCCTTGTGCTTCAGGCCTTGGCTGCCGGTTCGACGAGCGAAAAAAACGCCTCGTAGCGCCTTTTCTCTTCCTGGTTGTGCACGAGCACGACGGGAACGATGTGGAGTCGCTGGCGGCAGTGCCGGCACGCCGACGTCTCTCCCGACTCATCCTGAAGAAAGCCGTCGATAAATCGATACTCGCTCCTGGGGTGCCGGGCGGGCTTGAATCCGGCCGCGCCGCAGTGCGGACATTCGAACTCCACCCGGTCGTCCTGTGGGTCCCGGTCGAGCGCCGCCCATCCCGTATACCGAACTCCCACTGTTTCGATTGAATGTTGGCTCATGGCTTCCTACCTTGCGGGAACCTTCCCGCTCCGCCCCTACAGCCTACGATGCTGTTGCGGAAGGGAATGATGCACGGGGGCCGTTAAATCCCCGCCGCCCGGTATTTCGCGGCTCGACACGCATGGGAGGTGTGCAATTTTCTGCGATGCGATCAGAGCAGGGGCTCGCCGGCGGGAACCGTAATGGCGTTGCGGGCCGAATCCCGGAGCCGCACGACCTGCTTCCAGTCCGTGCCCCCGGGGGTTATGGGCGGCAGGAAAGTCAGCGTAACGCGGCCCGGCCGGGGAAGCAGGGTGTGGTCCCGCCAGATCTCCCGGGCCCCGCGGATCGCCACGGGAACCACCGGGCGGCCGGCGGCTGCGGCGGCCTTGAATGCGCCCAGCAGGAACGGCCGCACCCCGGGCGCGGGCGTGAAGGTGCCTTCGGGAAACACGACCGCCGAAAGGCCGTTTCGCAACGCCTGCTCGATCTGCTCGGCCTGGCGAATGCGGTCTTGGGGATCGCTGCGGTCGAAGCCCATTTGCCCCATTTTCCGCGCGATCGTGCCGAGCAGGGGCCATTGCAGGATCTCCCATTTTGTGGAGAACAGGCAGTCGGGCGGCAATACGGCGATCAGGGCGATCACGTCCAGATAGCTGGTGTGGTTGCAGGAAAGAACCGCCGGAGAGATTCGGCCGGCGCGGATTTCCCCGAGTATTTCCTGGCCCTCGATCCGCACCGCGCACCCCGCCGTCCAGAGAAAGCGGCGGCACGCCCACCCCGTCGCGCGCCGCGCCGCCCGGCGCGAGGGCACGACGGCGACAACCGCCGCCGTCGGCACAACCCAAGTGACGAACATCAGGACCGCATAGATGCCGTAAAGGCTTTCCATCGCCTCGCGGGCCATCCGCCGCAGGCCGCCCTGCCGCGACCAGAGTCCGTGAAGCGCCAGGCGCGCCACCTGCCGCCAGAGCGGCGGCGGCGCGGCGCCCAGCCGTCCGTCGAGGAAAATTCGCTTCGTCTCGGTTCGCCGCAGCTTGCCGCTGGAGGTTTTCGGGATGGAATTGGGCGGTACCACGCGCACGATATCGGGAGGGATGCCGACGGCTTCGCTGGTGGTTTCGACGATGGCCGCCTCGATGCGGCGGCTCTCCCCCGGATGGCGCGTTTCGGCGACCACGGCCAGTCGCTCGGTGCCCGTTTGAGGGTCGGTGACGCCGAAGGCCACGACGCAGCCGCGCCGTACCCCGTCGACGCCGCCGACGGCGTCTTCGATTTCGTGCGGATAGAGATTGTGGCCGCCCTTGATGATGATGTCCTTGATCCGGCCCGTTATGTATAGCTCGCCGCCGGCGCGGTAGGCGCGGTCGCCCGAATCCACCCAACCGTCCTCTCGGTGGATCTGGGCCGTGGCCTCCGGATTCCGGAAATAGCCCTGCGTCGCCGACGGCCCGCGGAACCAGAGACCTCCCTCGGTTCTCTCGCCCACCTCCCCCCCATCGGCACCGGCGATTTTCACTTCGCAGCCGATCGGTCGGCCGACGGAGACGAACGTCAGGGCGTGGGCGTCGCTTGCGGCGGGAACGGCCAATCCCTCGGTCTCGAACCGGTCGCGGTCGATCCGGTCGACCCGCACGGGCCGGCCGAGCGGCGGGGCGCTTACGGCCAGGGAGGCTTCGGCGAGTCCATAGACGGGAATCACGCAGTTGGGCCGCAGGCCGCAGCGAGCGAACCGCTCTGAAAATCGCCCGATCGTTTCGGCCAGCACCGGCTCGGCCCCGTTCATCGCGCCTCGCAGCGAGGAAAGATCGAGCCCTTCGAGCTCGCTATCCGGGATTTTCCGCACGCACAGTTCGTAGGCGAAGTTCGGACCGGCGGTGAGCGTGGCGCGATGCCTCTCGATGGCGCGCAGCCAGCGCACCGGATGGCTCAGAAAAGTGATGGGAGAGAGCAGCGCGAGCGGAAATCCGAAGAACAGGGGCAGCATCCAGGCCCCGATCAGCCCCATATCGTGGTAGAGCGGCAGCCAGCTCGCCGCGCGGTCTCCGGCGCGCACTTCGATCGCCTCGCCCATCGCCCGGATATTCGCAATCAGGTTCGCGTGGGTGGCCATCACGCCCTTGGGCGCGGCCGTGCTTCCCGATGTGTATTGGAGGAAGCAGATCTGGTCGGCCCGGGGCCGGTGCAGCAGCGCGGCCACCGGCTTCTCCTTGGACTCCTCGAGGCGCTCGGCTTCGACCACGCGTTCGAGCGAGGGCACATCGGGCCGGATCAGCCGCGCCACGCGCTCGGCCGCGTGGAAGGTGATCAGCATGCGCGCCCCGGCGTTGCGCAGGATCATCGATTGGCGCCCCGCGTACTCCTCGATCCGGTCGGCGCGGAAGGGCGGATAGATCGGAATGGGAATGCCGCCGGCCAGCATCACGCCGAAAAAACAGACAAAGAACTCCAGGCAGGTCGGCAGCATCAAGGCCACGCGGTCGCCCTCTTCCAGCCCGCGAAACTCGAGCCAGCGCGCCACGTTCATCGCCCGCTCGAGCAGCGCGCCGTAGGTCAGCACCCGCTCGCGGCCATCGCCTTCTTCGAAGTAAATGTGGGGCTCGTGCGGCGTCGCCCCGGCGCGAAACCGCAAAACGTCCACGAGTGTTTCCACCGAATCCGGCACCGGCAGCCAGGTCGTTTCGCCCGGTTCGCTGGCCGGCGCGGCGGTGGCCGCGGCGGCGGCCGGAGAGGCGCCCTGGCTCGCCTGCGCCACGGCCATCAGCTCGCCAACCGTGGCCGCTTCGGCCAGGGCCTGCTCGGGCAGCTGGACGCCGAAGGCGGAATTCAGGCGCAGCAGCAGCTCGACCCGTTCGAGGCTGCCCAAACCCAGATCGCGCTCGAGGTTCGTGCCCGGCTGCAATTCGACGCGGCAGGGATCGTGGCCGAGCTCTACGAGCAGATCGGTGAGGACCGATAGCGTTGTGCCGCGGACGGTCAGGTCAGCTTGTGGACGGGTGGAGCTCAAATCGCGGTTTCCGTGACCTTCCTGGAATCAGGGCAGGATGCAGGCTATCACGCGGGCCTGGCTGCTTCAACCCTGCTGACGGAGCCGGCCTTCGGACTTGCTCCGCCTGTTCTTTCCGTCCTGCTACCCCCACTATACCCTGGCGGCATGCCGGTGGTTCCGGTACGTAAGTAAGTGCGAAATTGTGACTTTCCGGCCATCGACGCGGTGCGGCTTTTAGGGCATTCTGCACCCGTGCTGAGCAGCCGGGGTTGGATTCCCAGTCCGCCTCTGGCTTCTGCCGGCATCCTTGGCAAATCGGGGCGGACGGTCCCCCCACCGCCCGCCCCACCTTAGAGTTGGGTTTCTGGCTTCCCTCGCGCGAGGCGGGCTTCGGTCCGCCTCGCTTTTTTATTCCCTCTTCTTATTTCCCAATGCGCGCGAATCGGCGACTAAGGGTGAACGGGCGGTTTTCCGGCTACGTCTGAACCGGCAAGGGGGGAATTCTATTGAGCCGGGCTTCAGCGCCGGTCCCGGCGGAGAAACCTTCCGTCGTCGCGATGAAAGCCCCCGCCGTAGCCGTAGAAGCCGATGAAAAACGGCGAGGAATAGCCGTAGTCGTAGCCCCAGCCGGGAACCCATCCAGGATAGGCATAGGGCCAGTAGTAAGGCTGTGGTGGATAGGGCGGGTAGGGACGCGTAGCGGCTTGTCTCCCGCGGCGGCTCAGTGCCGGCTCGGCGGGCGCGTAGTCGGCCTGCGTAACCGGCTGAAAGGCCTGCTCGCTGCCCTCGGTGGAAAAGGTCAGCGGAGACTGGAGCTGGAAAGTGAGCAGGCTTTCCGGTGCAATGACCGTTGGCCGGCCGCGAGTGAGCAGCAACCCGGCCAGTCCCGCGCCGGCTCCAATCGCCGCGCCAATACCGGCGCCTTCGCCGTCGCCCGCTGCCGCGCCGATGACGGCCCCGATGACGGTGGAAGGGCCCAGGATTCCCACGGCGCGCTGCGGCGTACCGCTCGCAGAGGCGCTTTCGATGAGCCGCGTCGTGATGGGGAACTGGCTGCCATCGGCTAAAACGAGCGTCGTCAATGCGAGCCCCAGCTTCGACGAACCCTTCAAGTGGCCCGCCTGCCGGACCACGCTGACCGTGCCAATCACCGGCTGGCCGCGCCGCGCGACGACCCATCCGCCGACTACGACGGGCTGCGCCAGATCGGCGCTGAAGGTATCGCCCGCGCGGCTCTTGTCGCTCGAAAGGAGCTGCTCCGTGCGGACCGAAATCAATGTCCCGGCGGGCAAGGTGAAGCTTGCCGGCACGCTGAGATCAGCCTGGCCGGCGGGAGCGCGAGCGGCGGGCCTGTCAGGCTTTCCGGCGCTCGGCGGCTGCGCCATTTCCGAACTGGCTTCCGAGCTCTTTTGGGGATATTGCCGGGCGCGAAGCGGCAAAACAACCAGTGCCGCCGCAAATACAAACACAAAAGCGGAAGGAACAAACCAAGACCACAAAATGGGCCACAAACAGCGGGGTCGCTTACGCATGGATACCTCCTCTCCCCGCCCCCCAGGTACACGAACCTGCAATAATTGAGATGAGTTCGGGGCAAGCGGGGTTGCCGGTTTTTGCGCCCCGCCCGGGGGCCAATCGCGGAACGCGCGCCTGCTTACCTTTCGCTTTGCTAGACTGGGCCGGGATGCCGATTCGGCGCATCGTCGCGGGCGCTTTTTTCGCGGCTCTGATCTGTGTTTCGTTGCCCGCGCTTTCCCGCCCGCCCCGAACGGAAGCGCCCGCCACTCGCAGCGCCTTGCAGCAGGCGCCCGCCCGGCAAACGCCGCCGCCATCGGCCACGCCGTCGGCAACCGAACCGATCCGCGGCTATACGCTCCCGCCGGACAAATACCGTGAAGCGGTCGCCTATTCGAACGCGCAAAACTGGCTCTACTTTGCCGGCTTCGCCTACGGCTTGGGAATGTTGCTGCTGGTGCTCGCCTGGCGGCTCGCGCCGCGCTATCGCGACTGGGCCGAGCGCTCGACGCGGCATCGGCTCGGCCAGGCGGCCATTTTCGTTCCCTTGATTTTCTTCACGCTGGCCCTGCTCGATATCCCCATCGATGTGGCGGGCGAATGGATCGAGCTTCGTTTTCATCTGTCGATCGAGCCGTGGGGCGCCTGGTTCTGGGATTGGACCAAGGCGGAGCTTTTGACCTGCCTGCTCGGAATCGTACTCGTCTGGATTCTCTACGGCGCGATTCGCCGCAGCCCGCGCCGCTGGTGGCTCTATTTCTGGCTTGCCCTGCTGCCGATTCTCTGCTTCCTGATCTTTCTTTCCCCGTATGTGATCGAGCCGTTGTTCTTCAGGTACCAGCCGCTCGCGAAGAGCGACCCCGCCCTGGTCGCTGAACTCGAAAAGGTGAGCGCTCACGCCGGCGTGCCGATTCCGCCCACGCGCATGTTTCTGATGCGAGCCAGCAGTAAAACGACCGCGCTCAACGCCTACGTCAGCGGCTTCGGCGCGAGCAAACGCGTCGTCGTTTGGGACACCACCATCGCCAAGATGACCACGCCGGAAATTGCCTTCGTTTTCGGCCACGAAATGGGCCACTACGTCCTGCACCACATTTTCCAGGGAATGCTGATCGGCGCGCTCGGCCTGCTCGTGCTGTTCCGTCTCGGCTATCTGGCGCTCGGCTGGACGCTCCGGCGGTGGGGCGCCCGCTGGTCGATTCGCGCCGTGGACGACTGGGCCTCGCTGCCGGTGCTCTGGCTATGGCTTTCCATTTTCATTTTTCTGGCCTCGCCGATGAACAACGCCGTCAGCCGCCATTTCGAGCACCAGGCCGATACCTTTGGCCTGGAAGTCGTCCACGGAGTCATCCCCGATTCCTCGCAGGTTGCCGCGCGCGCCTTCCAGATCCTCGGCGAGCAGGACCTCTCGAATCCCCGTCCCAATCCGTTCATCGTCTTCTGGCTCTATAGCCATCCGCCGATCCCCGCTCGCGTCCAGTTCGCCTTGCACTACGATCCCTGGGCCCCCGGCCGCCATCCGCGCTACGTCGGCGCGCCCCGGCCCTGAAGCGCCCCTGAAGGGGAAGTCTGGGCCGACGGGATATCGCTTCAGCCGTCCCGCCGCGCAGGAATCCCTCTTGAATTCCAGGGGGAAAGCGAAATTCTGGGAAGCGGAATTTCTGGGAAATTAGCCTGGAATGCGTTGGCGCGTCAGCGTGAAGCGGGAAATCGCTTGCCGGAAAGGACCTGATCTATGTGCACTAGGGCAGTCTGACGATGACCCAACCTTCGTAGACAGCTACCGTTCGCGGCTGAACGCCGTGAAGCGCCTATTTCATTGGTTTCTTTGGGAGGAATTCTCGAAGCCGGGTGTGTTGGATCATCTCGCCCAATGTCCCGAAGGTGAATACCTTTCCTTCGGTTCGTAGGAGCATGCGTCGCATGTCTTCTCGGCGCACGCCGAACCCTCGGCCGTCTATGCAAGCTAATACCTCGAATCCCGCCTCTCCCCTTCGTATCCGCTCGTCGCGCATGGTAGCCAATCTTTCGATTCTGGTGACTTTGTCGCGCGCTGTGCCATCGTCGCCGGTGATTTTCGCTTCAATAACAACAACTGGGCGCATTTCGTCGGGAACAATAAAATCGGGTGCTTGTTCGAAACCAGGAATTCGTTCGGCTCGCTTCGTCTTGCGGAATGTGACCTGGGAGTGCGACAGACGCTCCTCAATCGCGCCTTCCATTGCGTCTCCGACGAGCTCGGAAACAGCGTCTCGATGGCTGGCAAAGGGGCGTCCAAGAAACCGCTCGTACAAGAGCGTCGCATAGGGGACATGCTGTGCGGCCGCATGGCGCAGCGACTCAGTCCCAGCGCTTGTGTCAAATTTTGCGAGGCGATGGACCGCACTATCCGGAACCTCATCGATTGACCGGGTGAGGTGTTGAACCGCGACGGAGATTAAGGCGTCAACCCGCCTTTTCGTTTTCCCATTGCGGCCTGAGTCCAGGCGGGAGTAATAACCCTGCTCTTTACGAGAACGGCTGTCCAGGTCTCGCGCGGCATTTTGCGGTACGTCGGCCCCCAAATCGGATCGTGCCAGTTCGGCCCATTCTGGAGGGGAGAAACCAAGAATGGTCCTGAGGACCACAAACGACATGGCGTCTGCCTTAAGCGCAGCCCAAACTGCCTCCTCGGTGAAATTTTCGAAACTTCCTGTTTCGCGCTTGAGAACCTCATATGCGGTCTGGAAGTTTGCATACTCCACAAAGTTGGGCCCCTTCGGCAAAACAAGAAACTGCGACTGAAGGTCAGCGAAGACGGCGGAGACCATCGCTTCCAGGTGATCGCGAAGATAATCGGGACTGACTTCAAACGGTCGGGGCAAGGCTAGTCTTCTCGGCCTTTCTGGCGTTCGCGCCGGCTTGTAAAAGATTCGTGATCAGCAATTCGATTCTATAGTCCTTTTGGATTTCCGTTACCGTTCTGCTAGCGACCTTCATCTTCTGGGCCGTCGGCACCTTGTCATTCCAGCTTGGTTTAAGGTGATTTATGGTCAGTCGAGCGAGGTGCCCAGCGAAAAGGCAGCGTAGGTCTCCCCTCGTGACGCGGACAGAGGCACGCCCCATCATCTCTGCGTCCCCGGACACAAGCTTCCCGATATCGCTCCCCTGCCGGTGCTTCAGCCTGCGCCTGCACACGAAGACCGTGTCCAGAACCGATGAGCCGGTTCCCAGTATGTGAATTGAGGCCGACATCTCTGCTACTGCCGGGAGCGTCGCAGAGCAGTCAAGGCCCGCATCAAGGACTGCCAGTACGACCGGGATGTACGCGGCGGGGTCATTATGGTGATATGTGAAGACGAAGGGCGCATCTGGTTTCAAGGCTGCGCCGTAATGCCTGAAAATTTGGCTTAATCCTCTTGTAAAGTGCGCAAGGTCACGTCCCAAGGTCTCATTGCCGGTAAGCTCTCGGCTGTTCCTCGTTGATTCCGCGCGGAACGCTGCGCACTCCTCGCCGAGGCCTTTCCTTAGCCACACGTAACAGAAGTCCATGAGTTCGGCATACTGGACGTTGGCGAAGTAAGGAGGATCAGTAAATACCCCGTCAAGGCCGTTCGGTTTTAGCAATACCTGTGTGGCCGGTGCTGCCGAGAGAATTGCCTGACCCTCGCCTACGTCCGATGCCGGGTCCGCGAACTCCGCGCGGATTCGTTCCCCCGAGATGAAAACCACCGACCTGTCGTGTCGGGTCTCGAATGGTTTCTCACAATACTCCTTGGCCCGTCGATACTTTTCGACGAAGTGGCGAAACGCGCCCGATCCAACGCGGGGAACTCCTAGGAGATTGTTCTCGCATTGAACCAATCCAACGGGAAAGCCGTGTACGCTAAAGACATCTTGGCATTTCAGCGCGTAGGTGTCGTAACGACACAACATGTTCTGATATCTCATGAAGTCAGAGAACACAGTCAGAAGAGCATGCCGGACCTCAGTGTCCGGCACCTGCCTGATTGCATCTAGCAGATGTCCCAAACCAAGAAGCTGACGTTCGTTGAACATGTCGCGGTAGCGGTGGTAGCCCCAGCGATGCAGTCGGTCCGTTTCGTCACCCCTCGGAATTTGATCCTCTGGAATCGGCAAACCCCGCGAGCAAGTCAAGGCTTGTCTAGCCTGGAAAAACGAGCCCAGGTCATTCTGATCGGGCTTTTTGAAAAATCGCCCCGCATGGTGTGGGCGGCATGTTGGGCAATGGTATTCGATGGCCCACATGCGGTGTCTAGGGGCCACACGCTTTCGTTCACCGTTAATGAAGCAGACGCGGGTTGAACACTGAGGGCATGAGATAAATCGATTCCTTGCCGGGCCCTCCGTGTGGACGAGATTTCCGCAGCCGTTGCATTTGGCGGGGTTCGAAAGTGTCGGTTGCATGGTGAACTCGTTCAAATCGCCGCACTTTGCACAAGCCACGATGTGTTTCGGATGGCGGACTGCTTCTGCTAGCAGGTAGCCCGGAAAAAGGTCGAGCTCTGTTTTGCAGCCGGGACACTTCTGAGTTTTGACCCAGAGAAAATACTTGACTGGAACCAGAGAGCTGCAATGGACGCATCGGGTCTGGTAAAACCTTCCGACGACCGACTCTACCTGAGACGTCACTCTCTCGGCAGTCGCTAGAAATGCGGGGATGTCGAGCGGAGCCAAAGACTGTCGTACAACCCAGTACGCCATGGGGTTTACGTCGGTTGCTACAACGCCCAGGCCAAGGCGGTTCGCTTCGAAGACCGGCGTGCCACCCCCCATGAATGGGTCCGCAACCACTCCCTTGAGCTTGTGCGAACGCCAGTAGCTCTTCTCAAGAGGTTCTGCGCCATTGTATTCTGCCAGGAGAAGGTTGCGAAACAGGGTGCCAGGTCTCCGCGCAAACCACTTGTGAACACCGATAATTGGCCGGTAATTCTGCTGGATTTGTTTTTCGCGCAGCGCCAGTCTTGCAGCAAAAACGGGATCGAAATGTTCCTCAAGGCTCAAAAGATTTTCCCCAATGGCGACAGATTATACTAGGGAAGCGGCGATAATCGCCGTGCCTCCAACAAGGTTGTTCATTTCCTCGCGGGACCGTGGCCGTGTCTCGCCGCGCAAACAGACGGGGATTCTGCCATCCGCGTGCACGCGGTCTTGGTGAAGATTTCCCTGCTGTCATTCGTTAGGCTCACGTGGTACGTGCCGCAAACGTCTCTTTTGTGACCGAATGGCCCCGGTACTACTCTGGTGCCATTCGCGCTTCCGTGGCCGGTCATCGCCCTATCGCTTAATTCGCTTTTTATTCGCCTATAATAGCACGGTCAGCTTTAACGGGAGGTCCCGTGGTGAATTGCGACGGTGCAGGTGGGACCAACGGCCTTCAGTATCGGGGCTGCGACCCTGCTGAATGGAGACATTCTTGGCGAAGAGGCACAAATCCTGGTCGCTGTGGGCGAGCCGCCAGGGCAAACCTCGGAATATCCGTGGCCATTGATAGGGTGGGGCATATAAAGCCGACTGCTCTTTCACCGTACGGGCAGAGCGGAGCGGAGGCGCGCAAAGCGCTGTTCCGTCTTGCTGACCAGCCGCAACCAGAGCGTCGATGGTTTCGCGTCGAACGCCTCCGCTTCGCTGCGATCGAAGATGTACCACCGGCCTTCGAGTACCTCGTTTTCGAGCTGGTGCGGGGCCCAGCCGCAGTAGCCGAGGTAGATGCGAAGCTGGCTGGGATTGGGGTTCCGGTCGAGCGTTTTTTCCAGGGCCGTTTTAGTCGTGATGAAGTAGATGTTGCCGAAGATGTTGGTCTCGTCCTCGGGTTTGGCCGGCGTGCGAGCCAGCGCAAAGACGCCGCTCAATTCCACCGGCCCGCCGATGAAGACCGGATCGGAATCCCGCGCCGCCCCTTTCACGCCAGGCAAGGCGCGCGAAATCGCGAGCGTCGTCCGGTGGTTTACCATCAGGCCCAGCGCGCCGGTCTTGTCGTAGCGCACCAGCAAAATAACCGATTTCGAAAATATCGGGTCCGAGGAGTTTCGCGGCGCCACCAATATCTTGCCCGCGGCCAGATCCTCCGGGTTTTTCGACTGCGCCGCCAGACAACACGCGCCGGCCAGCAGAAAAACCAGAAATGGCAGCAGGCCGCGGGATCTCGACCTCATGAGCGCAGTGTAATCCCATCGCCGGGCCGGCGACCATATTTTCGCGGCCCAAAGGCCACTCCGCTATTCGCCCGTGGGCAGGGGACGCCAAAGTTCGGGAACAACCGGAGAGATTCCTCGCCCGCCAGGGACGGCTCGGAATGACACGGATCGGCGCTTGGCCGGAGGCGGGTAGGATGCCGATTACTGAGAAGAGGGGGCGCGGGCGGCCTGTTCCTGCTCGAAGGCGTGATAGGAGGAGCGCACGAGCGGGCCGGACTCAACGTGGCTAAAGCCCATGGCCAGGCCCTCGCTCTTGTATTCGACGAATTCCTCGGGTGAAACGTAGCGGACAATCGGCAAATGCTCGCGGGTTGGCTGCAGATACTGGCCGAGCGTGAGAATCTGGACGCCGCGCGCGGCCAGATCGCGCATCGCGCCGAGCACCTCCTCGCGCTCCTCGCCGAGGCCCAGCATCATGCCGCTCTTGGTCACCATTCCCGCGCGGCTCGACCGCTCGAGTAGCTCGAGCGAGCGCTCGTAACGGGCGGCGCTGCGCACGTGGCGGGACAGGCGCGGTACGGTTTCCACATTGTGATTGAGCACGTCGGGCCGCGCGGCAATCACCGTATCGAGAGCCGGCCATACGCCGCGAAAATCGGGAATCAGCACCTCGACCCGGCAGCCGGGCACGCGGCGGCGAATCTCGGCGATCGTGCGCGCGAAGATGCGGGCGCCGCCGTCGGGTTGGTCGTCGCGGTTGACCGACGTCACCACCGCATAGCGCAGCCCCATCGACAGGGCCGCCTCGGCCACGCGTTCCGGTTCGTCCTCGGCCGGCGGCCCGAGCGGCTTTCCCGACGGCACGGCGCAGAACCCGCAGGCGCGCGTGCAGATATTTCCCAGGATCATGAAGGTGGCGGTGCGGTGTTCCCAGCATTCGCCCATGTTGGGACAGCGGGCGCTCTCGCAAACCGTGTGCAGATCGAGCGTCCGCATGATTCGCTTCAAGTCCTGGTGGTTGGGACCGCCGAAAAATTTCACGCGCAGCCAGGAAGGCTTTGGCAGTGCCGGCGCGGGTGTAGCGGCGGGCTCGGTTGAGACGATTCGAAATGGCGAGTTCGGAGCGGACATGGCCAAAAAATCATTCTACAGTCTGGCTTGCCGCCCCACAAACGATCCTCCATTTCAGGTTCAACCGGAGCACTGCAGAGAAGCCGGCAAAAATGAAGCGACCGAGAACGCATGATTGTGGTTCAATGACCACGGCGCTCGCCGCAAAGGCGTGTGATTCATACAACACTCACCAGAAAAAACAAGATTCTTGTATCCAGTAAGCTATTCAATATCAATAACAAGAAAGGGATTCGCACAACGGCTCACGGCATGCTTAGTATATCTCCCTATGCAATACCAGAACACCATTGCCCGGCCGGTCGAGACGGAGGGAATCGGTCTCCACACGGCCGTTCGCGGGCACCTGCGTCTGGTCCCCGCTCCGGCCGGAACGGGAATCGTTTTCCGCCGGGTCGATCTGGACAATTTCGAAATCGAAGCGCACGGGCGGTGGCTCGCGCGCGTCAGCTACGCCACCAGCCTGATGAAAAAGGGCGTGCTGCTTTCGACGGTCGAGCACGTTCTCGCGGCGCTCTATGCGAGCGGCATCGACAACGTTTACATTGAGCTGGACGCGCTCGAAGTGCCCATCCTCGACGGCTCGTCGCGGCCGTTCGTTCAGATGATCGCCGAGGCGGGAATTCGCCGCCTGCGCCGCCGCCGGCGCTGCCTGCGGCTGGTCCGCCCGGTGGAAATCTCCGACGGCGAGCGGCAGATTGCCGCCTATCCGGCCGACAATTTCCGCGTCCGCTACTTCATCGACTTTCCCCATCCGCTGGTCGGCCGCGAGGAGATCGAACTCGACGTGGACGCCGAAAGCTTCAGCCGCGTGCTGGCCCCGGCGCGGACATTCGGCTTCCTCGAAGACGTTTCCCGGTTGCGCTCGATGGACCTGATCCGCGGCGGCTCGCTCGACAATGCCATCGTGCTGACGCGCGACGGGCTCATGAACGGCGAGCTGCGTTTCCCCGACGAATTTGCCCGCCACAAGGCGCTCGACCTGATCGGCGACCTGGCGCTGGTCGGCCGGCCGCTGAAGGCCTATATCGTCGCCCACAAAGCGGGCCATGCGATGCACACGGCTCTGGTGACGCGGCTGCTCTCGGACCGCTCGCTCTGGGTGGAAACCGCCGATCCGTCCGCGCCGGAACGCCAGCCGCTTGGCGCGCCGCTTTCCGCCGTGAGCACGAGCTGAGAGCGGTTTTTCCGGTCCTCGTGAGCGCCTTTCAAGTCAAATCGGCGGCCCTGTAGTAATCTCTTTTCCATGGCACGTCCCGAACTCGCCGTCGTGATACTCGCCGCTGGCAAAGGAACGCGGTTGCGCTCGCGCCGGGCGAAAGTGCTCCACCGCGCCGGGGGCCGCGCGCTGGTCGAGCACGTGATTCGGGCGGCCCGGCCGCTGGGCGTTCCCCGATTCGTCGTTGTCGGCTACCAATCCGACCGCGTTTCGCCCCTGGCCGCCGCCCTCGATGCCAAAACCATTCTTCAGGAGCCGCAGGGGGGCACGGGTCACGCCCTGCAGGCGGCCCGGCTGGCGATCGAAAAATTCCGGCGCGCGCTGGTCGTGCCGGGCGATGCGCCGCTGGTCCGCACGGAAACCCTCGCCGCGCTGGTGCAGGCGCACCAGGCTTCGGGCGTTGCGGCGACCGTGCTGACCGCCGTGCTCGATGACCCCTCCGGCTACGGCCGGATCGTGCGCGGCGCGGACCACCTGGTGCGCGCGATCGTCGAGGACAAAGCGGCCGACGCGGCCCAGAGGGCGATTCGGGAGGTCAACTCCGGCATTTACTGCTTCGAGCTGGAAAAGCTGTGGGCGTCGCTCGGCGATCTGCGGCCGGAAAACGTCCATCGCGAACTCTATCTGACCGATGTCGTCGCGCTCCTGAACCGGAAAGGCGAGCGCGTGGCCGCCATGGCCACCGGTGACGCGAAGGAAATCCTCGGCTGCAATACGCGGCGCGAGCTGGCCGAAGTCGATGCGCTGTTCCGGCGGCGCAAGATCGACGAACTCATGGCGGCCGGGGTTACGGTCTATCTGCCCGAGACGGTGCTGGTCGATCCCGATGTCGAGGTCGGCCCGGACACGGTCGTCGAGCCGGGCGCGGAGCTGCTCGGCGCGACGCGCATCGGCCCGGACGCGCTGGTGGGCGCCGGGTGCGTCATCGCGGATTCGGAGATTGCCGAAGGCGTGGTGATCCGGCCGCATTCGATCGTGATTTCGAGCCGCGTCGGCCGCGGCGCCGTTGTCGGTCCCTTCGCCCATCTGCGCGACGGGGCCGAACTGGGGGCGGGGGCGCGCGTCGGGAACTATGTGGAAATGAAAAAGAGCCGGCTCGGCGAAGGCTCGAAAGCCATGCACCTGACCTACCTCGGCGACGCCTCGGTCGGTCGTGAAACCAACATCGGCGCCGGCACGATCACCTGCAACTACGACGGCGTGCGCAAGAATCCCACGAAGATCGGCTCGCGCGTGTTCATCGGCAGCGGCACCGAACTGGTCGCTCCGGTCGAGGTCGGCGACGGCGCCTACGTGGCCGCCGGTTCCACCATTACCGATAGCGTTCCCTCGAATGCCCTGGCCATCGCCCGCGCCCGCCAGGAAAACAAGCCCGGCTGGGCTCTCCGTCGCCGCGCCCGCATCGCCGCGCCAGAAAGCGCACCCGCGCCGCAGGGAAAACCCTCGCCCGATCCCCCGCGCCCGAAGGCGAAGCCTTCTCGCGCGAAACCGGGCCGCGCAAAACGCCCGCGCGCGGCGAAATCCCGGCCTCGCCGCCGTCCCTAACCCCGCCCGCCGCGCCGGCCGGTATCCGTTGAGCGCGGTATTCGTCATTCCGGGCAGCCCCGAGCGCAGCCGAGGGGCGAAGAGGAACCTCCCCGTGGCCTTTACCCTGTTGCCGGAGAGATTCCTCGCTCCGCTCGGAATGACGATACAGAGGGCTGTTGGGCGGAGATGTGCAAATCCCGGCGCACGGCCACGATCGATGCACTGTCACGAGCTGCACCGCGAAAAACTGCCACGCGGCGTGTGTTAAAATGATGGGGAGGCGGCCTTCCGATGAAATTTGGTGTCGTCGTTTTTCCCGGTTCCAATTGCGATCACGACGCGCACCATGCCATTGGCAAGATCCTCGATCAGCCGGTCGATTTTATCTGGCATCAATCGGAAAATCTGGATGGTCTGGACGCCGTCGTTCTTCCCGGCGGCTTTTCCTACGGCGATTACCTGCGCACCGGCGCGATTGCGCGTTTCTCTCCGGTCATGCGAGCGGTCGAGCGCTTTGCCCGGCGCGGCGGGCTGGTGCTGGGCATCTGCAACGGCTTCCAGATCCTGCTCGAAGCGGGCCTGCTGCCCGGCGCGATGCTGCGCAATCGCGGATTGCGCTTCGTCTGCCGCCACGTCTGGGTCCGCGTGGAAACGGCCGCGACGCCGTTCACCGCCGCCGCCCGGCCCGGCCAGGTTCTGCGGATTCCCATCGCCCACTCCGACGGCAACTACACGGCCGATCCCGAAACCCTCGCCGAGCTCGAGCGGGACGAGCGGATCGTTTTTCGCTACGTCACCCCCGATGGACGCCGCGACGAATCGGCCAACCCGAACGGCTCGGCGGCCGACGTGGCCGGCATCGTCAACCGCGAGGGAAACGTTCTCGGCTTGATGCCGCATCCCGAGCGCGCCGTCGAGGCCCTGATGGGCTCGACCGACGGCCTGGTGATTTTCCGTTCCATGGTGCAAAGCCTGATCCGCCAGCCGCAGGTGACGGCCTGAGCGGCATGCGCCGGACGCGAGCGCTTTCCAGGGGCGAAAGAAGTCCGTTCGCGCCTGGCTCTCTCGCGCCGGCCGGGAGCTTCCTCGCTTGAGCGACACAACCCATCCGCAACCGGCCACCGGCCCGCCGGCGCCGGCCGAGCCCGTCGTCACGGCCGAGGTCGCCGCGCAGCACGGCATGACCGCCGAAGAGTTCGATCGCATGCGCGCGATGCTGGGCCGCGACCCCACCTTCACCGAACTGGGCATTTTCAGCGTGCAATGGAGCGAGCACTGCTCGTATAAATCCAGCCGCGTCCATCTGAAGCGCCTGCCGACGCGCGGCCCGCAGGTAATCGAGGGCCCGGGCGAAAACGCGGGCGTGGTCGATATCGGCGACGGCCTGTGCGCCGTTTTCAAGATCGAATCGCATAACCACCCGAGTTTCGTCGAGCCCCACCAGGGCGCGGCAACGGGCGTGGGCGGAATCCTTCGCGATATTTTCACCATGGGTGCGCGGCCCATCGCCGTGCTCGATTCGCTCCGTTTCGGCCCCATCGGCGAGGGTTCGGGCGTTCCGGCCGCGGTGACCGCGCGCAACCGCCGCATCCTCGACGGCGTGATCGGCGGCATCTCGTTCTACGGGAACTGCTTCGGCGTGCCCACGGTCGGCGGGGAGATCCGGTTCGAGCGCGGCTACTCGGGAAATCCGCTCGTCAACGTCCTGGCGCTCGGCATCGCGCGGCGCGACGGCCTTTTTCTCGCCAAGGCGCGCGGCGACGGCAATCCGGTGGTTTACGTTGGCGCGCGCACCGGGCGCGACGGCATTCACGGCGCTTCGCTGCTGGCTTCGGCCGAGTTCAGCGAGCAGTCCCAGCAGAAACGCCCGAACGTCCAGGTGGCCGACCCGTTCATGGAAAAGCTTCTGCTCGAAGCCTGCCTCGAGGCGATGGCCTCGGGCGCCGTGCTCGGCATTCAGGATATGGGCGCGGCCGGCCTGACCTGTTCGACCTCGGAGATGGCGGCGCACGGCGGCACGGGTATCGAAATCGATCTGCGGCTGGTGCCGCGCCGCGAATCCGGCATGACCCCGTATGAAATCATGCTCAGCGAATCGCAGGAGCGCATGCTGCTGGTCTGCGATCGCGGCCGCGAGGCGGAACTGACCGGCATCTTCCGCAAATGGGGACTCGAAGCGATGGAGATCGGCCGGGTCACCGGCGACGGCTTGATGCGCGTGCTCGACGGCGGCCGCACCGTCGCCGAAATTCCCGCGCGCCCGCTCTGCGATGAGGGCCCCGTATACGCCCGGCCGATCGCGCCGCCCGCCCCGGCGGCGAGCGAGCGTTTGGCCGAATTCGGCCTCGAGGGCGAAACCCTCACGCCGGCCCTCGAGCGCGTCCTCGCCTCGCCCGACGTGGCTTCCAAACGATGGGTCTGGGAGCAGTACGATCACATGGTTCGCACCAATACCGTCGTCGGGCCCGGGCGCGGCGACGCGGCGGTCTTGCGCGTGAAGGAAACCGGGCGCGGTCTGGCGCTTTCCACCGACGGCAACGGCCGCTGGTGCCGCCTCGATCCATTCACCGGGGCCATGCACGCCGTCGCCGAGGCGGCGCGCAACGTGGCCGCCAGCGGCGCCCGCCCGATGGCCGCGACAAACTGCCTCAACTTCGGAAATCCCGAAAAGCCCGGGGTGATGTGGCAATTCAGCCGGGCGATCGACGGCATCGCCGAAGCCTGCAACGCCCTTCGCACGCCCATCACCGGAGGCAACGTCAGCTTCTACAACGAAACCCTCGGCGAGCCGATCGATCCGACGCCGGTCATCGGCATACTCGGACTTTTGGACGACGCTTCGGCGGCCCTGGGAATGAGTTTCCGCGCCGAGGGCCACCGAATCGTTCTGCTCGACGGCGCCGGCCCGGACGGCTCGGGCGCCGTGGACCGCGGCAGGCTGGCGCGGGAATTTTCATCGAGCGAATATGCCAGGACGGTGCTGGAGCTCGCCTCCGGCGCGCCCCCGGCCATCGATCTGGCGGCGGAAAACCGGCTCATCGACGGGCTGGTGGCCCTGGCTTCGGCCCGCCTGGCCGTTTCCGCTCACGATTTATCCGACGGCGGCCTGGCCGTGGCCCTGGCGGAATGCTCGTTCGGAACCGAGGGGCTGGCGTCGCAGGTGGAATGCAGCGGCAACCTGCCGGTCGAGGCCGCCCTGTTCGACGAGCGCGGCGCGCGGGCCCTGGTTACGGTCGAGGCCGCGCGTCTTGCCCGTCTGTTGGAGCTTGCGGCACAATACGGTATAGCGGCGTACGTGCTGGGCCGCGTCGGGCGCGGAGACTTCCGCCTGGCCTATAACGGCCACGAAGCCGTCCGGGCACCGGTGGCGCGGCTGGAAGATTTGTGGTCGAACGCAATCGAGCGCGTGCTCACCGCTTCCCTTCCCGTGGCTGGATAAACGAATGAATCGTGTACTCCTCGACGACGATCATTTTCACGATCATTGTGGCATTGTGGGCGTTTTCGGCCATCCGGAAGCCTCCAAACTCGCCTACCTCAGCCTCTATTCGCTCCAGCACCGCGGCCAGGAATCGGCCGGGATCGCCTCGGCCGACGGCAAGCGGCTGGAAATCGTCAAGGGCATGGGGCTGGTCCAGGAGATTTTCACCTCCGGGGCGCTCTCCCGCCTGCCCGGCGAGGCCGCCATTGGCCACACCCGCTATTCGACCGCCGGCGACAGCGCCATCCTCAATGCCCAGCCCATCTCGATCGATTGCAACAAGGGCCATCTGGCCATCGCCCACAACGGCAACATCACCAATTTCCGCGAATGGCGCCGACGCCTGGAGCATCGCGGCTCGATCTTCCAGACCAACAGCGATACCGAGGTCATTTTTCATCTGATCGCCCGCAGCGCGGCCCGCAATCTGTCGGGAGCGCTGGCCGACGCCTTGAACCAGCTCGAAGGGGCCTATTCCCTCGTCGTGCTCAGTCCGAGCGAGCTGTTTGCCATTCGCGATCCCCGCGGCTTCCGGCCGCTGGCGCTGGGGCGGATGGGCGATACCTGGATGGTGGCCTCGGAAACCTGCGCCTTCGACCTGCTCGACGCCGAATACATCCGGGACATCGAGCCGGGCGAGATGCTGCGCATCGACGCCTCCGGCGTCGAAAGCCTCCGCTTCGCCCCGGAAAAGGCGCATCAATACTGCATCTTCGAGCATGTCTACTTCGCGCGCCCGGACAGCCTCGTCTTCGGCCGCCAGGTGAATCACAGCCGCGAAATGCTGGGCCGCCTGCTTGCCCGCGAGCAGCCCGCCCTGGCCGACGTCGTCGTCCCGGTGCCCGATTCGGGCGTGCCGGCCGCGGTCGGTTACGCGCAGGAGTCGGGCATACCGTTTCGCATGGCCCTGATCCGCAACCATTACGTCGGCCGCACGTTCATCGAGCCGGAGCAGGAGATTCGTGATTTCGGGGTCAAGCTGAAGCTCAATCCGGTCCGCGAGCTGCTCGAGGGCAAGCGCGTCGCGCTCATCGACGATTCCATCGTTCGCGGCACCACCAGCCGGAAAATCGTGCGCCTGCTGCGCGAGGCGGGCGCCGCCGAGGTTCACATGCGGGTCAGCTGCCCGCCGACGATTTCGCCCTGTTATTACGGAATCGATACGCCGACCCGCGACGAGCTCATTGCCGCGCGCCATTCCCTCGCGGAAATCTGCGCCTTCGTCGGCGCCGATTCGGTGGGGTACCTGTCGCTCGAAAGCCTGCGCCGCGCTGTCGGCGACGCCGAGGGCCAATTCTGCACTTCCTGCTACACGGGGCATTACCCGACCGAGCTCGTGCAGCTGGAAGTCGCCGCCCAGCGGCAGTCGCGCTGATTTGACCGCTGCCAAAAAAGGAACTAACGCCATGCGTTACGCCGACGCCGGCGTCAATATCGCCGCCGCCGATCAGGTCAAGGGCCGCATCCGGCGGCTCGCCTGCCGCACATTTACCCGCAACGTTCTCGAGCCGATCGGGGGCTTCGGCGGGCTGTTTGCGCTCGACACGAAACTCTGGAAGGAGCCCGTCCTCGTCTCCAGCGCCGACGGCGTCGGGACCAAGCTCAAAGTGGCCATCGCCGCGGGCGTTCACACCACCGTCGGCATCGACATCGTTCACCACTCGGTCAACGACATCCTCACCCAGGGCGCCCGCCCGCTTTTCTTCCTCGATTACCTGGCGATGGGCAAGCTCGATCCGGTGATCGTCGAGCAGGTGGTCGATGGAATCAGCCGCGCCTGCCGCCAGGTGGGCTGCGCCCTGATCGGCGGCGAAACCGCCGAGCTGCCCGGCATCTATCCGCCCGGCGAATACGACCTGGCCGGGTTCATCGTCGGCGTGGTCGAACGCACGCGCCGCCTCGATCCCCACGGCGTCCGCGCCGGCGACGCGCTGCTGGCGCTGCCCTCGAGCGGGCTTCATACCAACGGCTATTCGCTCGCCCGCAAACTCATTTTCGAGGTCGCCGGCCTGAAGCCGGCCACCTACGTTCCCGAAATCCGCAACAAGATCGGCGCCGAGATGCTCAAGCCGCACCGCTGCTACGGGTCGATGCTCGAACGCATCATCGAGCGCGGCTGGGTCACCTCGATGGCGCACATCACCGGCGGCGGCATCACCGCTAACCTGCCGCGCGCCGTTCCCCGCCAGCTCCACGCCATCGTCGATCTCGGTTCCTGGCCGGTTCTGCCGATTTTCCAGTATCTGGCGAAGCTGGGAAATCTTCGCCAGAACGAAATGCTCGGCACATTCAA
>DATLRW010000179.1:0-10638 GCA_035534495.1 Candidatus Dormiibacterota bacterium
ACCGGGATGTCGCCCACGATGCCGCCGGTCGGCGCAACGACCCGGTAATAATGCAGCTCGACCTGCTGCTGGCGGAGCTGGGCGTCGAGGGATTGAAGCTGTTCCCGCGCGGAATCGAGAGTGGTTTTTGCCTGATCGTAGTCCTGCCGGCTCACTATGCCCGCCGCGTACAGCTTTTGGGCGCGGTTCCACTGCGTTCGGGCGAATTGTACGTTCGCGACCTGGGCGGCGCGCGCCGCCTTCTGGTTGGCGACCAAGGCCTCCTGCACCAGGGGATCGATCTGCATGAGCGGCGTGCCGGCCTTCACCCTGTCGCCGGATTTCACGAAAATTTCCGTCACTTCCCCCTCGACCTGGGGGTTCAAGGCGGTCGAGTGGCGCGACTTGAGCATTCCGATATATTCCGACGAGTCGGGAATCGTCACCGGCGCCTCCACCACCGTTTTCACCGGCACGGCCGGAAAGTGCGGATGCACGGCCGCTTGCTTTCGGGCGCAGGCCGCGGTGACGATCAGGGGAAGGCAGAACAGAACCGACTGGAAGATACGGCGGAAGCGGGAGTATTGACGGAAATGGGTGCCCGACCCTTTTTGAAGACAAAAGAGATGCATTGCGATTTTCCGCTTTCGGGACACGAGACGCCTCATTCTACGCGATGCGTATACAGCTTCCAAGGTTTGGAGGTGTGCTTAAGGGCACACGGGGGATTGGCCGGCCGGGGGTGTGGATGGCCCTTAACTTCTACTTATTGAAGGACTTCCTGTAGGTTGGTGACCCAGGCGGAGCCTTTGGTCCGGCTTTGAATGAGTTGGATACTTTTGCTTCCGCAGGAGAGAGTTACGATCCGCCCCTCAACTCCGGCGACCTGATAGGGTTTTGCGGCGAGGGTGCACGCCGTGCGCCCTCCCGCAGCGAATTCTCCCGCGAGCGAGTAGAGCCGGTCGGCCAGGACCGAGGCATCGCGGCCGCCGGTGGAGATCCACGTCTTGGAAACCCGGCTGAGCTTGTCTTGGGAAAACGTGACCAGGGCCACTGTTTTTCCGTGCTCGATCACGGCCCAGTCGTCTCCCGCGCCGCGGGCGCGTTCGACATGGAACTGGCGGCGGAGATCGCCCAGAACGGTTTCTTGCGGCATGCCGAGCGAAACCTCGACCCGGCCGAGGCGAAGGCTATCGGCATCGGGGCGACGTTGCGCGGTGGCGGCCGGTATCATGACGGCGAGCAGTGCGAACCCGGCGATCCATTGGGTCGGGCGCATAGTGTCCCTCGGCGCAGCCGTCGCGCAGCCGCTTCCGTTGCGGCGTCGGATATCCCCACGCCGCGCTAGAAGCGGATGGGCGTCTTGTTGAGGTCGCGCGAAAGCATCAGCTTCAACGTCAATCTGTCGGACCCGGCCGTCACGCCGACGCCCACGCCCGCTTCGACATCCACGAGGTTGCTGTTGTGGTCGACCATGGCCCAGACTTCGTGGAATTGATTGTGGAGAGTGGCGAAGCCGTTGAACGGTCCGAACCCGTCAAACTCCTCGGCGGCAAGGCTCCAGGTATTGTTGAAGTTGTATTTGACCATCCCGCCGGGGTTGTACTGCAATCCCCCTAACCCCCCGGTGTAATCGGTATCGACGATCGGATTGTAGACGAGCTCCCAATTGTGCAGATTCACGCCCACGATGGGACGCATCTCGCCCGATTCCGTCCGCGACTCCCAATACCCGTAGTTGAAGCTGAATTCGAAATTGAGTCCGTAGAAGAGCGTGTGCCGGTCGGCGTGAGGCCGCACGAACAATTCGCGTATTTTGAAGCCGTCGATCGACCCGCCGCGCCCATCCGAGTAAGCCGTATAGATGGGAAGATATAAACCTTGTTCCCACCACGTCTTGACGCCATAGGCCCATTCCACGCCGCCGTTCCAGGAATGGTTGGGAATGATCGCGCCCGGGTAAGCGGGCGTCGTGCGCCCGATGGGGGTGAAGTTGTTGTGCAGCGTGACGTTGAAGATGCCGCGGCGCGCGATCGTTGCATCGTAGACCTGGATTTCGTCGGTTTGCGCGCGGGCTTTTGCGGGCGCCAGGGCCAGAACGAAGAAAATCGCCGCGCAGGCGCACAGGAGGGGTTTGCACGAAAGCGGCATTGGGCGCGTTCGGCCCCGAGGGGCGGCGGTTGCGGGCGTCGGGTCGGACACCGGTGGAACGGACGGGAGACGGTTTGTCGTGTCGGAGAGAGCGTGTAGGAGAGTAGCTGTAGAGTTCATGTCCATGGTTTCCTTGACAGAGATTCTCCAGACGGCCTCCGGGTTGCAAAAAAAAATAGAATTTTCTTCCGGTGTTCAGGCGCGCGGGTGGCTTTTGTCGTAGACCTCCATCAATTGACGGATGGAAACGTGCGTGTACCGCTGGGTGGTCGAAAGCGATTTGTGGCCCAGCAATTCCTGAATGGCGCGCAGGTCGGCGCCGTCGGTCAGCAGGTGCGTGGCAAAGGCGTGCCGCAGCGAATGCGGGTGCAGATTCCAGCTGATTTCCGCCCTTCGCGCGTAACTCTTGACCATCCGGGCAACCGACCGGTCGGTGAGCCGGCCGCCTTGCGCGTTCAGAAATACCGGCTGGCGGTCGGGCTGCGCGCGCGCGTTTCGCCGCAGGGCCTCCCGCGCGGGCCAGTATGCCTCGAGCGCCTCATGCGTCTTCGAGCCGTACGGCGTCATTCGTTCCTTGTTGCCCTTGCCGCGCACGCGCACCGACTGTTGTTGCCGGTCGACGTCCTTCAGATCGAGGGAGATCAGCTCTCCGACGCGAAGCCCCGAGCCGTACAGCAGCTCGAGGATGGCGCGGTCGCGCGCCTGTAGCCATCGGCCCTTTTCCGGGTTCTTGCGGCCGGCCGGCGGGTCGAGCGCTTTCACCCAATCGAGGAACCGGTTGATTTCCTCGGCGGACAGCACGGCCGGCAAACGGCGCGGAAGCAACGGGGTGGAAACCAGCCGCCCGGGATTCTTTTCGATCATTGCCTCGCGCACGGCAAACCGGAAAAACGACCGCAAGGAGGCCAGTTTCCGGGCGATGGAGCTCCTCTCGAGCTTCTGGTCGTGCAGGTGTCCCAGGTATTCGCGGAGCAGCAGATGGTCGATCTCGGCCAGAGGGGGCGGATGGCCGCCGGGCGGAGAGATGTAGGCAAAGAACTGGGCCAGATCGGATTCGTAGTTGCGAATGGTGTGCCGCGAAGCGTTGCGCTCGAAGCGGAGGTGCTTCAGGAATTTTTCGATCGCTTCTCGGACGCTTGGCACGGTTCGCCCCGGCCTACCGTTCGACCGGCGCCTCGGCGGTGTTCGCCGGTTCCTGTTCGGGCGCCGGTTGTTCCCAATCGCAGTCTTCGCGCAGGCAGGCGCGGAATACGCCCTTCCGCGTCCGCTTTTCGACGACGATGGGCGAGCCGCATTTCGGGCACGGCTCGGCAATCGGCCGGTAGGGCGAAGTAAAATCGCAATCGGGATAGCGCGAGCAGCCGTAGAAGACGCGGTTGCGGCCCTTGCGCGAGCGGCGCTCGGCGAGCTCGCCTTGTTTGCACTTGGGGCAGGGGATGCCGAGCGTTTGCGCGCGGATGTAGCGGCACTTCGGATAGGCCGAGCAACCGACGAATTCGCCGTAGCGCCCCTGCCGGCGCACCAGCGGCGATTCGCATTCGGGACATTTTTCCTCGAGCACCACATCGGGCTGCCGGGGCTGCTTGGTGCCGGCGACCAGCCGGCGCGTCGTCTTGCACTCCGGGTATCCGCTGCAGGCGAGGAAGGCACCGAAGCGGCCGCGCTTGAGAACCATGTCCCGGCCGCAGTTCGGGCAGGATTCCGCGTCGGCGCCGCTTTCCGCTTCTTCGCTCGCGTGGTCGGCGATGTCGCGCGTGTAGTCGCAGTCGGGATAGCGCGAGCAGCCAAGGAAAAATCCGTGCCGGCTGATGCGCTCCCGTAATTCGCCCTCGCTGCATTTCGGGCATTTTTCGCCGGTGGGGATGCCCGCCTTGTACGACTCCATCTCGCCCTTGGCCTGTTCGAGCGCCTCGCTGAATCGCTTGTAGAACTCCGCGACCGCTTGCCGCCAGGGCAATTTGCCTTCTTCGATCTCGTCGAGCTCGTCTTCCATCCGGGCCGTGAATCCGACGTCGAAAATCTCCTCGAAATTCTTGACGAGCAGGTCGCTGACCTTCTCGCCGAGCAGGCTGGGAAGGAAGCGTCCCTGTTCCTTGCTGGCGTATTCGCGGTCGACCAGCGTCGAGATGATGGCGGCGTAGGTGGACGGCCGGCCGATGCCTTTTTCCTCGAGTTCCCGCACCAGCGTGGCTTCGGTGTAGCGCGGCGGCGGTTCGGTGAAGTGCTGGTTGGGCCAGAGCCGGTCGAGCTGCAAGGTCTGTCCTTCGGTCACCCGTGGCAGCCGGCGACCCTCTTCCTCGTCGCCTTCGGCCGGATTGCCGTCCCCGCGCCCCTCTTCGGCCGCCAGCTGGTAGACCGCGAGGAAGCCGTCGAACTTGAGGACCGATCCCGTTGCGCGGAACAGATAGTCGCGCGCCTGGATATCGATGCTCGTCTGGTCGAACACCGCCGGTACCATCTGCGAGGCGACGAAACGCTGCCAAATCAGCCGGTAGAGCTTGTAGAGGTCTTGGCTGAGATAGGGGCGAACGGTTTCGGGCGCGCGGGCCACGTCGCTCGGCCGGATGGCCTCGTGCGCCTCCTGGGCTTCCTTTTTCGATTTGTAGGCGTTGGGGCGCTCGGGCAGATAGGCGGGGCCGAAACCTTGCTGAATGTGAGCGCGCACGTCCTGAATGGCGTCGGCGGAAACACGCACCGAATCGGTGCGCATATAGGTGATCAGGCCGACCGAACCTTCCGCGCCCAGTTCCACGCCCTCGTAGAGCTGCTGGGCGAGCATCATCGTGCGCTTGGCCGAAAAGCGCAGCTTGTTGTACGCCTCCTGCTGCAGCTTCGAGGTGGTGAACGGAGCCGGCGGGTTGCGCCGCTTCTCCTTCAATTGCACGGAAGCGACGTTCCAGCTGGCGCCTTCGATCTCCTTGAGAATGCGATCGGCTTCGGCCTGATTGCCGATTTCGATTTCCTGGCCGGCGCGCTTGACGAGCCGCGCCTCGAACGAGGGGGGGTCGGCGGCGAGCAGCGCCGCGTGAATCGTCCAGTATTCCTGCGGCACGAAGACGCGGATTTCGCGCTCGCGCTCGACGATCAGCCGGAGCGCAACGGTCTGCACGCGCCCGGCCGAGAGCCCTCGCCGCACTTTGTCCCACAGCAGCGGCGAAATCCGGTATCCGACCAGCCGGTCGAGTACGCGCCGCGCCTGTTGCGCCTCCACCAGGTGCTCGTTGATCTGGCTGGGGTGCTCGAACGCCTCGCGAATCCCCTTTTCGGTGATTTCATGGAACAAAACCCGCAGGATCGGCTTTTCGGGAGCTTCGGCCGGTGCGGCGGCCTTCGTTTTCTTTCCGGCTCGTTTCTGGCCGGCGCGCTCCCGCGCCGGGCGCAGGATCTGGGCCAGGTGATAGGAGATGGCCTCGCCTTCGCGGTCGGGGTCGGCCGCCAGGTAGATGGTGTCGGCGTTCTCGGCGGCGTCTTTGATCTCGTTTAGGACCTTGGCCTTGCCCGGAATCACTTCATAGGTCGGCTCGAACGATGCGTTCTCGACGTCGATGCCCAGATTCCGCTTGGGCAGATCCTTCACGTGGCCGAGCGAGGCTTTCACCGTGTAGTTTCGGCCCAGATATTTATTGATGGTTTTCGCCTTCGTGGGCGATTCGACGATGACCAGAGACTTTGCCATGTTTCGACGTTCAAATCCCTTCAGAGCATTACCTTGACGAACTGCTTTCCCGGCAGTTGCCGGATGTAGCCCTTCATTTCCAAATCCAACAGGGCAGCCAGTGTTTCCGATGAGCTCAGGTTCGAGCTCTCCACCAATTCATCGATGTGGCGGCTTTCATCGGCCCCGAGCAGTTCATACAGCACGCGCTGGGGGCCCGAAAGGCTCTCGATGACCAGGGACGCCCGCTCGGCCGCCGTCGTTGGCTCGACCGGGGCCAGGGCCGCGCGGACCGCCGTCGGCAATTCTTCGATGACGTCCTGCCAGCCCGTGACCAGTTTCGCGCCCTGTTTGATCAAATGGTTGGGGCCGTAGCTGTTCGGCTGGCTGGCATTGCCGGGTACGCCGTAGACTTCGCGCCCGAACTCCATCGCCAGCCTCGCCGTGATCAGCGACCCGGAGTGCTCGGTTCCCTCGACAACCACGGTGCCCAGGGCCATTCCGGCGATGATTCGATTTCGCACCGGGAAATTCTGCGGCATCGGCGGCGAACCGGTCGGCAGCTCCGTCACAACCGCTCCCTGTCCGGCCGCAATCTCTTCGAAAAGCCTCTTGTTCTCCTTAGGATAAACCACATCGATTCCGCATCCCACCACGGCGACCGTCGTCCCCGTGCCGGCTTTCAAAGCCCCTCGGTGCGCCAGGGTATCGATACCCCGCGCCAGCCCGCTGGCAATCACCAGACCCTGCTCGGCCAGATCGCGGCCGAGCCTCTCAGACATTTGATTCCCGTAAGGGGTCGGCCGTCGCGTGCCGACGATGGCGACCGCGTGCCGGCTGAGAACATCGGGGTTGCCCTGAATGTATAAGAGTGGCGGCGGATCATAAATTTCCCGCAACAAACGGGGGTATGCCGCGTCATTCCACGTAACCAGCCGGCAGCCAATTTCCTGAACTCGCTTGAGCTCCCCTTCGGCCTGCCGCAGCGCCCGTTGCGAATGAATGGCCTGGGCGAGCGCCGCCGGCAAGCCCTGCGACTCGAGTTCGGTCAGCGGCGCGCGGAAAATCCCTTCCGGATCGCCGAACGCACCTAGCAGCTTGCCCGCACTTCGCGGGCCCAGCCCGGGGACCAGCCCGAGCGCCAGCCAGCCGAGATGGAAAGGGGAATTGGACATCCGGCCAGGACTGAGGGTAGGCAGAGGAAAGAAGCAGTGTCAAGTAGCGACGCTCAAAGGGGGTGCCGAAAACGTGCAGGGACCGCAGGCCGCTTCCGGCCTTGGTGGCCCGGTATCCTATTCTACGTAAAGGAGTTAAATGAAAAAAGCAAGAAGTCTCGGCGGCTATGAGGCAGCTCCATCGACCTCGCGTGCCGCCCGCAGGCCGGAATGGATTGCGCCTTCGATCCAGCCGGGCCAGGCGGATGTATGTTCGCCGGCGAAATGGATGCGGCCCTCCGGCGTGGCCATGTATGGGCCATAGGAAATCATCTGCCCGGGACGGAACCATTGCATGGCGCCCCTGGCCCAGAAATCCTCATCCCAGGATTTTGACGCGCCGCCTTCGAAATGCTCGCGTGCGCCGGGGAAGAGGGTTTCCATCTCATTCAAAACGGTTTCGATTCGCCGGTCTTCGGGTAGAGCCGCGGCGCGGCGCGCCATATCGCCGTCCAGGCGCCCGGCCAGGATCCCGCGCCGGCCCGGCTGGTCGAACGTGGGCGCGGAGACTTCGATCGGCCAATCGCTGAGCGCGAACCCGTTCAGCCCGCCCGCCTGCCAGAATCGCCGGTCCTCCTGGAGCCAGACGGCCGTGACGGAAAGATAGTAGGTGCCTTCGATCGCCTCGATTTTTTCATCCGACAAAATCGGAGTGAATTCCACCTGTCGCAGCGCCGGAAAGGGAATCGTGCAGATCAGATCATCGGCTTCGATCGTGTGTTGCAGGTTGCCCTGAACAAAAGTGGCCCGAACCCGCTGCCGGTCCTGATGGATCTGCCGGACCCACGCGCCGTATCGAATGCGCCGGGAAAGACTCTGCGCGAGAGCGCGCGGCAACCGGTCGTTGCCGCCGTCGATCTTGAAATGGCCGGTGACGGCGCCGCTGGTGGCTAGATCGGCGAGCATGCGCAGCGCGGAAACGCCGTCGAGGTCGCGTCCGAGCAGCATGACTCTGACCGCCGCGGGGGATGCGCCTCGCTGCCGGAGGAAATGTGTGAACGTGACGTTGTCATAGCGGGCGTAGGGCGCCGGAGACCATCCGGGCGCGGCCGGGTTGCCGATCTCACGCACCGCGCTCGAAACGTATTTCTCCCACATCCCGGCTGCGCCGAGCCTTCGCTCCTGCGCCGTGAGTCCGGCCTGGGCGCGAGCGACGTCGCCACGCGGCCCCACGACGCGGCGGCCCGCGATCTGATTCACGAAGCCCTCGCCGGCCGGATAGAACGGCACGAGCTTCAATTGGAACTGGCGGGCGTAGGCGAGCGCCAGCCGGTGCGTGTTGGGGATCGACGCGGCCCCGGCTTCGGCGTAGAGGCCGTCGGAAAAAGGGGCGCGCAAGGTGAGCACGCGGCCGCCCGGGCGCAGTTGCGATTCGAGAAGGGTAACGTCGTGCCCGGAGCGGTCGAGCTCGTAGGCGGCGACCAGGCCGGCCATCCCCGCGCCAACCACGATCACCTTTTTCCGTTGTCCGCCCGGCCCGAGCGCCGCCGCCCCCGCCGCTTGCGGTTGCGGAACTCGCACGCCCGCGGCGGCTTCGGGAAGCGCCAGAGCCGCTGCTCCCATTCCCGCCGTTTTCAGAAAATCCCTGCGCGTGAGGTTGGACACGCCGCCTCCCTGATTCCCGTGGTTTTCCTTCGCCGCTCGATCCTTCCAATTCTACGGCAGGCGCCCGGCGGCCCGGGGATACATGCCCGCGCGGAATAGGATGCCGCGCCGATCGGATGTTTTGCTTCTTCCGTAGGGCCGGCGGCGGCAGGGGGCCGGGAAGGTTATGCTATATTGACTTCGATTCTCTAGAATCGACTATTCCTATGGGGAAACTGCGCGTATCGGTCGTCGAATATCTGAATACAGCCCCGCTCGTCTGGGGTTTCACCGACGGGCCGCTGGCCGGCCGCTACGATTTGAATTTTACCGTGCCCTCGCTCTGCGCCGAAGCCGTGCGCAACGGCAGCGCCGAAATCGGAATCATCCCGGCCATCGAGTATCAGCGGATGGACGGCGTAGCCGCTCTCGCGGACATGGCGATTGCCGCCAAGGGTGAAGTGCGCAGCCTGCTGGTGGTGGCGAAGCGGCCGATCGATCGCGCGCGGACGCTGGCGCTCGACACCAGTTCGCGTTCGACGAGCGCGATGGTCCGTTTGCTGGCCAAGCACCGCTGGAAAATCGACCCCGAATTTATCGATTCGTCGCCCGACCCGGCCGCCATGCTCGCCCGCGCCGACGCCGCGCTGGTGATTGGCGATCCGGCCCTGCGCATTGCCGTAAAAATCGACGCCCTCCATTCCCGGAAGCCCGCGGCCGGAGAGCCCTGCTGCACGAACGATCCCGAAGCGGCGCCGGTCGCCGGCATTTCGATGCTCTTCGTCTACGACATTGCCTCCGAATGGCGCGAGTGGACCGGGCTGCCGGCGGTGCTGGCCCTCTGGGTCGCCCGGCGGGAAGTGGCCACGCCCGAGGTCGCCGCGGATTTTCTCGCCTCAAAGGCTTACGGCATGGCGCACATCCCCGAAATCGCCGGCCGCGCCGCCGATCAGCTGCAGTTGCCCGAGGACGCCATCACGGACTATCTTCGTGACCGGATCAATTTCGATCTCGACGCCGAGAATCTGGCCGGGCTCGACCGCTATTTCCGCGAATGCGCCGAGGCCGGCCTGATCGATGGCCTGCGGCCGCTGGAACTGGTGCGGGCGGCCGGCCAGGCGTCGTCGCGCGCGCAGGGAGTACAGCGATGAGCATGGCCTGGCAAGAGGCGCTCGATCTGTTCGGGTCGGACGATCTGGTCGGCATCGGCATGGCCGCCAAGGAAGTTCGCCTGCGGAAGAACAATCCGCGAATCGTCACCTACCAGATCGACCGCAACATCAATTACACCAATTTCTGCACCGAATACTGCTCCTTCTGCGCCTTCTACCGCCCGCTGGGCCACCAGGAGGGTTACATCGTTCCTCTGGAAACGATTTTCGAGAAGATCGATGAGACCCTGGCGCTGGGCGGCACTGGCATCCTCATGCAGGGAGGCCTGCACCCCGATCTTCGCATCGAGTACTACGAAAACCTTCTGCGCTCGATCAAAGATCGCTTTCCCCGGATTCACCTGCACTGCTTTTCCGCTCCCGAAATCATCAATATCGCCGAGCTTTCCGGCCTGAGCATCCGCGATACCCTGGCCCGGCTGCGCGACGCGGGCCTGGATTCGGTTCCCGGGGGCGGCGCGGAAATCCTCGACGACGAAATCCGCCAGCGCATTTCCCGCCTGAAGTGCACCTCCGACGAATGGGAGCAGATGCACCGCGACGCCCATGCGCTCGGCATGCGCACCACGGCGACGATGATGTTCGGTTGCGGCGAGGAATACCGGCACCGGGTGAATCACCTCGAGCGGATTCGCCGCATTCAGGAAGACACCGGCGGCTTCACCGCCTTCATTCCCTGGATGTTCGCGCCGGAAAATACCCCTCTTGGCAAGAAGGTGCCGCAGGCGACCGCCGTCGAATACCTGAAAACGCTGGCGATCAGCCGGCTCTATCTCGATTCGATCGACCACATCCAGTCGAGCTGGCTGACGCCCGGCATCAAGGTCTGCCAGATCGGCCTCGAGTTCGGCGCCGACGACGTCGGCAGCATCCTGATCGAGGA
>DATLRW010000180.1:0-3108 GCA_035534495.1 Candidatus Dormiibacterota bacterium
CAGCCTGACCGTCTACGAACTCTACTGGCGGGCGATCTCGGGCGACACGATAGCCGTAAGCGACGGCAGCGGCAGCACCACCAACTCCAGCTACCACGAATATATTTTCTTCGCTGGGCGGCGCGTGGCGCGGTCGGACCCTTCTTCGGGGAACGTGTATTATTTCTTCGTGGACCAGGTGGGCAGCACGCGCGCGATGACGGACCAGAGCGGCTCGGTCTGCTTCCAGATGGACTATTTCCCCTACGGGCAGGAGAACACACCGGCCGGAGTGAACAACACCTGCTCGACCAGCTATCTGTTCACCGGCTACGAGCGCGACGCCGAGACCGGGCTCGATTACGCTTTTGCGCGGTACTACAATTCGCGCGAGGCGCGTTTCATGTCCGCCGACCCGCTCGCCGGCGATATTGCCGACCCGCAGTCCCTGAACCGCTACGCCTACGTGATGAACAATCCGACGAGCTACATCGATCCCAGCGGGCTTGACACATCGTCCAGCGATTGCTCGACGACGGCGTCCTGCACCGTTTGGGTGAACGGCGACGCAAGCGGCATCGGTCCAGGCGTGTACGTCACATACAATTGTTTCCTCACCATTGGAAGCGTTGGGTGCGCCCCGGTGCGACACGTCAATCAAGTCGTGAAGAACCTGCCGCCGCCCCCGAAGCCGCAATCGCAGTCATACGCCGACTGCGTAAAAAATCTGGCAAATGTCGATAGCATTCAAAATCTGACACATGCAGGAAACGGCTTCCTTGCCAGTTCTTTTCTTTCAAATACCTTCTCTTCGTTCATCCAACTGAGCCAGGACATTTCTGCGTTCCCTTTCGGCTCGACCGGGAACGACATCGCCCAAGCTGCCCTGAGCAACGGGTTGGGTCCACTCGCGCAGAACGCAGCCCAAAACGTACCTAACGTGGCGGTTTCCGCCGCCGCTGTCAGCATCACAGCGTCCGAAAACGGAATTCAAGCCACCGCGACGAGTGTCACGGCGATCCTCCCGTTTGGGACGCTTGCTCAAGCCGGAGCCGGGTTGTTGGCCGACGTTTTCACGGGCAAGATCATTTACGATGCTGGCATCGCGCTGGGAGCATCAGCGGTATGCGCAGTTCCCGGAATTCGTTAGTTGAAAGGCGTGTGCAATGAACGTGCCACTGTCTCGACTAATAGCTGACCTCCTCGGCGCGAGCGTTGGCGTCTGGGGAATCTGGAACCTCCTGCGCAAGCAACATAGGCTACGGGGGACAGCTCGCACCTTGAGATGGGCAATCGTTGTGTTGGGGGCAGCCGTCTTTGGGGCCTCCCAGAGTGGAATGCTTGGCGCACATTGGGTCATAGGAGTTGTCGGGCTTTGGGCAGCATGCTTTTCCTTCGCATTTCCAGATATCTCATTCTACCTTGTAATGGGATGTCAAAAGCTAACGGGATGGCCGCGCGGACCTCAGTCTGGCAACGCACGTGGCATCAAACCTGCCTGAAACCGCGCCATGTTGCCGCAAGCGCAGTCCTATGCCGACTGCGTTAAGAACAGCGGGAACGAAGCAAGCGTGCAGGCGGCCCTGCGGTACATTAGCGGCGGGCGGATAGGCAACGGTGCTTTCTTCAGCGCACTCCTCGGGAATCCGATCTCGGGGATAATCCAGACGGTCGAGGACGCGACCACCCACTCTTGGTGGGGTGCAGGCTCGGCGGCCGCAGGCACGGGGCTCGGCCTAGCCGGCGGCAACGTGGCCACCGCCGCCGCGCCGTACTTGCCGCCCGTCGTTGTCGGGGTATCGGCAAGTGTTTCCGCTCAGGTGGACGGCCCGAGTGGGGTTGCAGCCATATCGGCGAGCTTCAACGCCGTTGTGCCGATCGGCCAAATTGCAAGCGGTGCCCTCAGCGTCTTCGGGAGTGCGCTCACGAAATTCGGCAACCTTGTTACTTTGCCCGTGAGTATCACGGCATCAGCCTTCGGCGCCATCACCTGCACCGTGGGGCCCTAGGAACGGCGGGCGATATGAGTACGTATGCCAGCGGGGGGTTCCTGCCGGACGCTGCCTCCACGACCATCCTGGTTTGGCTTCTTGCCTGGGGGATCCGTCGGCAGGGCGAGCTCGATATCGGACTGGATCGCGCAGCAAAGCGCGTCCGCTGGCTCGCTGTCGGCCTTGGTGTGGCCCTTGCATCTGCCGCACCGAAGCTGGACTCCGTGTGGTGCGCACTCGGCGGCTGGGTGCTGGCGACCGCATTCCTCGCATGGCCAAACTTCGCCCATCACCTAACGAGCTTGCTCCGATGGGCAAGGATCATCCCGAATCGCGCTGCCCCAGCGCCCTAGGCGGTGGAGCACCGGCGGGTGGCGCACCCTCGCTGCGGTTTCAGTGCCTGATTTTTCGGGTGCCGCGCTCTTTGCGTTGTTCGCACAAGGGTGCGTCTTTAGTGGTGGTCGCCGGTCCGTTCATGTAATCTCCGAGTCCGGCTCGCACAGGCCTACTCCCCGAAACTGCCGGAGAGATTCTTCGCGGAGTTTACCCTGAGCCCCTTCGCTGTATTCAGGGCCGTTCGACGGGAAGGGCGAACGGGCTCAGAATGACGGCGCGGCGCTATGCGGTGTCACCGTCCTACCCATGCGGGCTCGCCCTTAGCAGGAGGGGAGAAGGAAGGCTGCGCGCTGCACGCATCCCGTGACGCTGAGCGTTGGGGCGGGTTACTTCATTCCGATTCTTCCCCTTTCATTTGCTGGGCCAGATAGTTCGGCAATCCCATCTGCTCGATCATGCTCAGCTCGGTTTCGAGCGTATCGACGTGCTCCTCTTCGTCCTTGAGGATTTCTTTCAGGAAATCGGCGGTGGCGTTGTCGCCGGCCTTGCGGGAAATCTCGATGGACCTGTTGTAATCGGCAACCGCTCCCTTTTCGAGCGCCAGGTCGTTTTCCAGGTGTTCCTTCACGTTTTTGCCGATCCTGATATGGCCCAGTTGATCCATGCGCGGCAAGCCTTCGAGGAAGAGTATGCGCTCGACGATTTTCTCGGCGTGTTTCGTCTCTCCGATGGCCTCTTCCTTGGTCTGCCCCGCCAGCCGCCGGTAACCCCAGTTCTCGCACATTTCCGCGTGCAGTATGTA
>DATLRW010000181.1:0-10959 GCA_035534495.1 Candidatus Dormiibacterota bacterium
GGGAGAAAAAAATGAGCAGATACGTTGGCGCCGAAGAAAAACTCGAACTCAGTTTTCGCAGCGGTAATTCTGGAACGGGCGCGCAAGGCCAATTCGTGCGAGCCCACCCGTTCGCGCGACCGACCACGACGCTCCGAGACAAGAGGAGAAGCGCAATGGTCGAATACGCGTTGGTAATCGCGGTCTTTTGCGCCATCCTTTTCGCGATCGTGGCTTTCGCCCGGGCCCTCCACGCCTACCATTTTGCCGACAACGCCGCCCACGGAGCCGCGCCATATGCCCTCGTACGCGGCGCGCCCCGGCAGGGGTAATCTCCAGAACCTTCTTGTCCTTTCCGGGAGGGTTTCCGCTCTATACACAGAAATCGGGGCAGCTGATTTCCAGGATCAGCTGCCCCGATCGAACCCGGATATCCGTTCCCGGGCGGTTATTCGGTGGGGGTAAACGGTTGCACGAAACTTTGGTTGCCTTTGGCATAGGCAATCCACACCGTGTGGGTGTTCGGGTCCACCGCGATACTGTGCGTGGTCTTTTCGTCCGGCACGCTGCCGAGCGAGGTCAGCGCATTCCCGCTGACGCGCACAACGGAGATTTCTCCGTCCTTGCTGGCGCAATATACGCGATGAGTGGACGAATCGTAAGCGATTTCATCGACGTCCGGTGCGATTTTCGCCCGGTCCATAATTTTACCAGTCGAGCGGTTCATCAGCACCAATATGCCGTTGCAGGCCACCAGGAGCCCGTCGCCCTCGGGAACAATCGCGATCCCGTGCGGCAAGGTTCCCGGAGCCAGCGACCAGACGTGCAAAATCTTATTGGTGGCCGGATCGATGACCGTGATGGTATTTGCGAATTTCACCGCCTGGAAAATCCGCTTGTAGGACGGGTCAAAGGCCAACTCCTGCATGCCGCTGCCCTTCAAGGTAATCGTTGCGGTGACCTTTCGAGTGTCCGGATCAATCACCCAGATTCTGGGGGTGGTGTCGCTGGTTTCATAAACCATGCCGGTGACGGGACTGTACCCGATCAAATTGGTAGGGGTGGGCAACGGAACCTCTCCGATCAAGCGCAGGCTTGTTCGGCTAGCGATTAGCATCCGCCCTGGATCATTTCCACTGATGTAATACCTCTCGTGTTTCCGGTCTACCGCCGCGTCCTGGGTGGTGCCGGTGGGAACTCTCTTCACCAGTTTCCTGGTATTCAGATCGAACACGTTGAACGCCGTATTTCCCTTCTCCTGATCCAGTAACAGCCGGTGCGCGGAGGCATCCACGCGGATAAAATCAAAACCGCCGTGAGCGCCCGGCAACAGGATCGGGTTACCCGCCGTGAGCGGCGGCGCCGCCTGGGCCGAAAGAGCGAAAGCCAAGAAGCAACACGCCACGCTCGCCGGGGTCAAAAGCCGGTTCCAACGATTCAAAGATATTCCTGACATACGTCATCCTTTCCCGTACCTGGCCGAAAGCAAATTGAGGATGTGTGTTCCCCGCGGGGTATCGTCCGCGGGAACCGGGCTCGATTGTGCAGCTGCCCCAATCTAACCCTTACATCCGTTCACTGGCGATTATTCAGTGGGAGTGAACGGCTGCACATAAGATTGGTCGCCTTTGACATACCCAATCCACACCGTGTGGGTATTCGGGTCAACCGCGACGCTGTGGGTGCCTTTTTCGTCCGGGAGGCTGCCGAGCGACGTCAGTGTATCGCCCGTCACCCGCACCACGGCGAGTTCGCCCAGCTTGCTGGCCGCGTATGCCAGATGCGTGTGCGGATCATACGCTATCTGGTCAACGCCCTCGGGAATGTCCGCCCGGTCAAGAATCTTTCCGGTGGAGCGGTCCATCAGAACCAGCTTGCCGGCGCAGGCCACCAGTAGCCCGTCGCTCTCAGGAACGATCGCGATGCCGTGCGGTCCGGTATCGGGAGCGAGCGGCCATTGATGCAAAACCCGGTTGGTGGCGGGATCGACCTCCCCGATCATGTTTGTCCCTTTGATGGCCTGGTAGAGGTGCTTGTATCCCGGATCAAAGGCGAGGTCTTCCACGCCGCTGCCCTTGTAAGTAACGGTCGTCACGACTTTTCGGGTACTTGGATCGATCACCCATACTTCGGCGGCGGTATCGTTCGATTGATACACCCTTCCGGTGACGGGATCATACGCAATCAAATCGGTATTCGCCGGCAACGGGACCGTCCCGAGCACGCGCAGGTTTTTTCTGCTGACGATCACCAGGCGGCGAAGTGGCTCGTTGCCGCTGACGTAATACCTGTCATGTTTCAGGTCGATTGCGGAATCCTGAGAGGTATTGGTGGGCACTCGTTTGACAATCTTCCTGGTTTCCAGATCAAACACGACGAATGCTACGTTTCCCTTCTCCTGAGCCAACAACAGCCGGTGCGCCGGGGCATCCACACGGAGAAAATCAAAACCCCCGTGAGTGCCCGGCAGAAGGATCGGTTTACCCGCCGTGAGCGGCGGCGCCGCCTGTGCCGAAAGAACGAAAGCCAAGAAGCAACATGCCACGCTCGCCGGGGTCAATAGCCGGTTGCAACGATTCATGGATTTTCCTGACATACGTCATCCTTTCCCGCCCCTGACCGAAAGCAAATTGAGGATGTGTGTTCCCTGCGGGGTATCGTCCGCAGGATCTGTGCTCGATTGTACATCCGAGCGCCCGCACAGGTCCCGGCTTCTTCCATCCGCGCCGGGGTCCGCCCGGCGCCAGGCGGCCGCCGACGGCGCGGCCGAATCCGTTGTCTTTCAGGTTGCTTTAGTGCGCCGCCTGGTCCCGGCCTGCCGGCATGGCCGGGGCATGCCGGCTCACCAGGTAGGCGTGAATGAGGGGATCGATTTCCCCGTCGAGCACCGACTGCACGTCGCCGATTTCGAGTTTCGTGCGGTGATCCTTGACCATCTGGTAGGGCTGCAATACGTAGGAGCGAATCTGGCTGCCAAAGCTGATTTCCGGCTTTTGATCCTCAAGCTTGCGCGCCGCTGCCTGCCGCTTTTCCAGCTCCATCTCGTAGACGCGTGAGCGCAGAACCTTCATCGCCATTTCCCGGTTCTTATGCTGGCTGCGCTCGTTCTGGCACTGCGCCACGAGGCCGCTGGGCAAATGGGTGATGCGAACGGCCGAGTCGGTCATGTTCACGTGCTGGCCGCCGTGCCCGCCGGCTCGAAACGTATCGATTCGCAACTCTTCGGGCCGGATAACCACCTCGATCCGATCGTCGACTTCGGGAATCACGAACACCGAGGCGAAGGAGGTATGCCGCCGCGCCGCCTGATCGAACGGCGAAATGCGCACCAGCCGGTGCACGCCGCTTTCGCCCACCAGCAATCCGTAGGCGTTTTCTCCCTCGACCCGGAACGTCACCGCCTTCACGCCGGCCTCCTCGCCCGCGGTGATATCGAGAATTTCCGCGCGAAAGCCGTGCCGCTCGGCCCATCGCAAATAGAGCCGCAGCAGCATTTCCGCCCAGTCCTGCGATTCGGTCCCGCCCGCTCCCGGCTTGATCGTGACGATGGCGTTTAAGCGGTCGTTTTCGCCGGCGAGCAGCGTCTTGGTTTCCAGCTCGCCGACATATTTTTCGGCCTGGGCCAGTTCCCCGGCCAGTTCAGCGAGGACCTGCTGCTGGGCGGCGTCGGTCTCCTCAGCTGCCAGAGCCAGGTACGCTTCGAGGTCTCCCGTCCATCTCTCGAGACGACGGTCCGCCTCGAGACAGTCGTCGGCCTCTTTGCGCTCCTGGAGCACCATCTGCGCCTGTTCCGGATAGTCCCAGAATCCGGCTTCGGTGATTTTCTGTTCGAGGGTGGTCAATCGCTCGCGGTTGCGGGCGACGTCAAAGATAGCTCCGCACGAGCTGCGCGCGGTGACGCAACTCGTCGTAACGGTACTGCAGATCTTCCAGAACCAGGTTCATATCGTTTTCCTCGTATTCTACCAGCCTAGCCGGTCCGGCTCCGCCGGGCAAAATTCCAGACGAGCGCCGCGCCGGCGACGAGCAGCGATAACTCCGCCCACCAGTCGCCCCAGCGCGTATACAGCGTCCGGTCCGACCGGAAATTGTACCGAACCGTGAGCGCCGCGGACCGGTCGGCGGGCAGGCGCGCCCGAATGCGCCCGTAGGGATCGATGGCCGCCGTGAGGCCGGTATTCGTATCGCGCAGGAGCCAGCGGCGATTTTCCACCGCGCGCACGCGAACCATGTTCAGATGCTGCTCGAGCGCTTCCGAACGTCCATACCAGCCGTCGTCGGAGATATTGATGAATAGTTCGGCTCCGCGATCGGCAAACTGCCGCACTTCGTTCGGGAAAACCGCCTCGTAGCAAATGAAGACGCTGAACCGGCGGCCTTCGAGAGGCCCCACGGCCAGCTTGGTTCCCGGCGTGAAATCGCCGATTCCGCCGATCAGGTTCCGCGCAAAGAATAGCCATTTGCGCCACGGGACGTACTCCCCGAACGGGACCAGATGAATCTTGTCGTACCGGAAAACCGTCTGGCCCGCCGGATTCACCATCACCGCGCTGTTGAAAACCTGCACGGGCCGGCCGGGGGGATAGGACCACCAGTCCACGCCGGCCAGAAAATCGCTTTCGCCTTGACGGGCGATTTCCCGTGCGCGGGCCGCAAAGGCCGGGTCCTGCATGCTGAACGGTGCGGGCGCTTCGGGCCAAACGATCAGCCCCGGCGCGGAACGCCCGGCGCCGACGCTCAACCGTTCGAGCTCGGCGAGCTGCGCGGCGTGCTTCCGGTCCCAATCGGCCGAATAGTTCTCCTGCGGACGAAGGTTCACTTGCACCAGATGAGCGGCAAAACGGCCGGCCGGCTTGGGCACCAGACGCGGCCCGAAAACGATCACCAGCGCCAGAAATGCCGTCACCCCGGACCAGATCGCGATTTTCTTTCCGCTACGCCGGCGCCAGGCCCAGAGCAGCAACGCGTTGTAGCCGGCGACGACGAAGGAGAGCCCGTAGATACCGGTGATCGTTACCATCTGCACCAGAGCCAGCCTGTCGCTCACCGCATATCCCAACAGGTTCCACGGAAACCCGAGCACCGGCACGCGCGTCCGGATCAGTTCCAGCGCAACCCACAAAAACGGCGACACGGCCAGCGCCCAACCGGCCCCCGACCGCCGCATCAGCCGCACGCCAAGCGCATACGCGCCCGTGAAAAGCGAGAGGAACGCCACCAGCAGACCGAGAACGGCCACCGAGGCGACGACCGACATCCCTCCATAGGAGCAGAAAAAGCCGTACAGCCATTCGAGAGTGATGGCGTAGAAAATCGCGCCCTGCAGGAAGCCCCACGCGAAGGCCGCCGCGGGCCGCGCTTCGAGCGCGACGATCAGAAGCGGCGCCAAAGCCAGCCACGCCAGCGGCGACCAATGCGGCTCGGGAAAGGCCAGGGCGAGCAAAACGCCCGAGCCCACCACAAAAGCTACACGCTTCGACATCTAGCGTGGCACCGGCACAGGCTGACGCAGATTGGATCGGGATTGCAAATCCGTGTGCGCACGAATCATGTATAAAAGAACGCGGCGGGCAATGTCCAATGGTGGGTCCAATACCGGGCCGTTTCGTTGCCCCGGAAATGGAATCCATGAGTTAGCTGCGCAGGTGAAATACCCCAAGTGTCGCGCGGTGCCGCACAACATTTCTTGCAACCTACCATTTTTCAAGAGGATCAATTCCTTGAAGGATTACAAAACCGATATCTTCCAGCGGAAAAAGTGAAAGATACACAAATCGACTCATCTCTTCAGAATGCTCTTGAAGCCGTCTTTTTCCAGCATTCGACTGGCCGCGCGGGCAGCCTTCAAATCGGAATACGGCCCCACTTGCACCCGGTACAAACGATCCGAGGCCGGACCCCAGGCAAACGCAGGATAGCCTTTTTGTTTCAGGAAGCCGGCCAGGGCGAGCGCATCCCCTCGATTCGCCATAGCCGCCACCTGGAGCAGATCGCCCGTGTGGCCGCCGGGCAGCGAAGGCGGCTTGCGCTCGACCCTCAGGCCGCGGGGCTTGGGCGACATCGAAATGGGCCCGGAGGGCTGCGGCGCGGGGGCGGGCGCGGGCGTCAAACCCCGAGGCGCTGACGAGCCGCTCGGCGAAGAAGATTTATTCGGATAGAAATCCCATCCGGTCGAGGCGGGGGTGCCATTCTTATTCGCCAGATTCCCGCCCACATCGATGGGGGAAGAACCTCCGTTGGCCCCGGCGGCTTTCCGTGGCGAATTGCCTCGTCCCACCACGTAGCCGAGGGTGAAAAAAATCCCGCAAAGAACCAACACCGCCAGGAACATGCCGGCCACGTGCCCGGCGCCGAGGGTGATTTCGCTTTGCCCTCTTCGGCCGCTAGCCATTGCGCTCTTTCCTTCCTACTTTTTTTCCTGGGGCGCGAGCGGCGCGGCGGAGGGCAAGCCGGGCGCCGGGACAACGGGCGGCGTGTGCGGCATGATACTTGACCCGCGCATGAACGAGACCATGTCCAGGGGCAGAGGGAAAACGATGGTGGTGCTGTTGGTGATGCCGATGTCGATCAGGGTCTGCAAATAGCGCAACTCGACCGAAATGGGGTTTTTCGACAGGACCTCGGCGGCTTCCGCGAGTTTTGCCGAAGCCTGGAATTCGCCGTCGGCGGCGATGATTTTCGCGCGACGTTCCCGTTCGGCTTCGGCCTGCCGGGCAATCAGGCGCTGCATCGTGTCGGGAATATCCACCTGCTTCACTTCGACCTTGGTTACCTTGATACCCCAGGGCTCGGTATCCTGGTCCAGGATGGCTTGCACCTTCCCGTTTACTTTTTCGCGTTCGGAAAGTATCTCGTCGAATTCGAATTGCCCAACGACGCTCCGCAAGGTGGTTTGGGCGAGCTGGGTGGTGGCATAGAGGTAGTTCTGCACCGCCGAGAGAGCCAGCTTGGGCTCGACGACGCGAAAATAGCAGACGGCATTAATTTTCACCGAGACGTTGTCGCGGGTGATGATGTCCTGCGGCGGAATCTCGATGGTATCGATCCGGAGCGAGATGCGGTAAAACCGGTCGATCGGCCAGACGACGATCCTCAGGCCGGCGCCCTTGATCTCCGGTAGCATCCGCCCCATCCGCAAGATCACGCCGCGCTCCCATTCCTTCACCACATAGACCGAATTGAACAGCCAGATCACAAACAAAATGATCGCGATAGCAAACACCGTATCCGCGAATCCCATTGCTCCCCTCCTCCGGTCAGCCCGCACGCGTTGGCGCAGGCGGAGTATCGGCCGGCTCGACGTAAAGAGTCAGCCCCTTCACCTTCACCACCCGAACGCGGGCGCCCTTGGGAATCGGGCCCGCGATTGCGTCCGTTTCGGCCCGCGTCGCGCGCCACAATTCCCCATTCACGAAAACCATCCCTTTCGCCGTCCCGATGGGCTCGGTCACATCACCCAGCGCACCGACCAGACTCTCGGTGCCCGTTTCCGGCTTCCACGAACGCGACCGCAGGACCAGCCGCGCGATGAGAATGAAAAACACGGCAAAGGGCAGCGCGACGCCGAACGCCACGCCCAGCCCCACGCCCCCGGTCGTCATCGGCGAGCGCACCAGCAACACGGCGCCCAGCACCAGCGAAATCACGCCGCCGATTCCCAGGATGCCATGGCCGGAAAATTTCGCCTCCAGAACGAACAGCGCGATCGCCAGCAGGATGAGGAGGAAGCCGGTCATGGTGACCGGCAACATGTGCATGGCGAAAAGGGCCAGGATCAGGCAGATCCCTCCGATCACGCCCGGCGCCACCAGACCCGGATGCGTGAACTCGACGTAGAGCCCCAGCAGGCCCACAATCAGCAAAATGAAAAACGCGTCCGGCTGGACGATTCGCGAAAGAAAGCGCTCCCGCGCGGACATCTGGTAATCGACGATCACCGGATGATCCAGCCGCAGGGTGGTCTGGCTGCCGTCGAAACGCGTGATAGCGCGGCCGTTCAGTTCGGCGATCAGGCTGCTTTCCGAATCGGCGATCAGATCGATCAGATGATCGTTCAGGGCTTCCTTGGCGCTATAGGCGGTGGCATCGGTGACGGCTTTTTCCGCCAAGGGCACGTTGCGCCCGCGCCGGCTGACGTAGCTGCGCAGAAACGCCAGCGTGTCCTGCATGATTTTCTTGCGAAGCGTGGGGTCGACCTGCACGGGGAAGCCGCCGACTTCCAGCAGCGGCGATGCGGCGCCCGTTTCGGTTCCCGGCGACATGGCCGCCACGTCGGCCGATTCGAGGATGAAAAAACCCGCCGAAGCGGCCCGGGCTCCGCTGGGCTCGACGTAAATGGCCACGGGGACTTGCGATCCCAGGATCGCCTGGATAATAGCCCGCATCGATTCGCCCAAGCCCCCCGGCGTATCCATGCGAATCAGGATCAGGCTGGCATGCTCATCGGCCGCTCGAGCGATCCCATTTTCGACGTATTGCGCAAGCACCGGCTCGATTTCCCCGTCGATGTCGATGCGAACCACCGTTTCGGGGGAAGACGCCTGAGCGCTCGCTCGAGGAAGGAAAAGCGAGAGCAAACCGAGAGCGAGCAGCAAGCAAACTGGCCGCTTCATCTCAACGCGGATTATACCAGTCTTCGCCGCCGCGGCGGACGATCCGTTCCGCCGCGTTCCCGGGAGCGTCGGGGACGGCCAGCCTATCGCCCGCGCCGCGCCGGCTCAATCGGCGTGCTGAATCAGACGAATCGGGACGGGCGAAACGCCAGGCGTAACGATCGTGGTCCCGCCGCCAGCGCCGCCGGTGCCGCCGCCCGCACCACCATCGCCGCCACCGGCGCCGCCAGCACCGCCGCTACTACAAGGCGTGATGCTCATGACCACCGACGGAACGCTGTCGTTCGTTCCCCCGTGAACGTAGCCCTGGAGAAAAAGCGTCATCCAGCCGACGACGGTAACGCTTCCACCGCCAGGCCCGATGCAATCCGAATTCGAACTGGTCTCGACCGTTCCATCGGGTTCCGTCACGCCGCAGATGGCGCCGTCATATAGGGCCACCGTGGCGACCGACGGGCTTTGTTGCGGACTGATCGGCGCGCCCGCGGCAACGTCGCCGGCGGCGACAAGAGGATTATTCGCGCCGGCGTATATCTGGTAGGGAGGATTCTGTCCCGGCTGGGAGACAATCGTGTCCTGCCCCTGGCTGAAGTTGCTCCCCGACGATGTGCCGCTGGCATTAATTCTGGCCTCGACGCCCTGGTCGACCGGCCCCACTCCCTTGCCGGGAATGGCCGGAAGCGTTTGCCCGCAGGTGACGGGCACGCATTCCTGAATGGCCGCGCGAACTTCGGCCTTGCTCGGAGTGCCGCTGGGCCAGATCGATACCAGGTACCATTCGCTGGGAATGGCCGCATCGCTTGGGCCGGTGCCGAAGTGGAGATCCCATTGTTGCCCGATGGCCGAATAATCCAGCGCCACCGGACTCACGTTCGGATTGGCGAAGTAGCCGGTCGGCTCGCTCGGGCAGACGTTGTTTTCCGGTGAGCTAGGCGCGAACGGGTCACAATTGGGCACGAGGAAAGGAGCGACGCAAGCCGTGGTGGTGCTCGCCCCGCCGCCGCCCGCGGCCCCGCCCGCTTCGGGGCTATAGGCCTCGGCCGCGGCGGTGGCGCTGACCGTAGATGAGGATACGCCGAATATCCGGGCAAAAATGGTTGGGATGCCGGTGCGTTCCACGGTGACGGTGATCTGCGGTTCCTCCGAGCTCGGATACGCAAAACTGATGTCCGGGCAACTGGTACCCGAGGTCGGATTGGAGTATTCCGGACAGTTGACCGAAGCCGGCTGGCCGGCAATATCGTTCTGCGATGCAACGGACATGGCCTTGCTCGCCGCCGCACTCTCCTGCGCGCCGCCCGCCACGCAGCCGCCGGCGGCCGAGACGCACCCCTGCGTGTAGAACACTTGCGCGCCGGCCAGCGCGGCGGCATCGGCCGTGCGCTGCGCTTCGCTGCGGGCCACATAGAGAATGCCCAGATCGATCGCCAACGTCATGAAACCCAGCAGCACGACAAGGCCGAGCGCCACGAGCACCAGCGTCACGCCGCGCTCGCCCCGCGCGCCGAAGTTTTTTCTTTTGCCATGGACTGGCGGCATACTTCACATCCTCTCTGCGATTCAGTAGGTGAGATTCGGCATGGTGACCTGGGTCGTGATCTGATTGGGAACGACCGTGGCGCCGAAAAAGTCGTGCATGCTCCACTGCACCGGATACGTCAGGGAAACCGCGGTATCCAGACCCGCACCGGCGCCCCGGTTAATGGTCAGCGTGATTCCCTGGCAGGACCACGTCCATGTGGGATAGGTTCCGAAAGGCGTCGCCGAGGAGAGGCACGCGGCATTCAAATTCGCCTCGCTCATGTACTGGACGACGGCTTGCTCGGCCGCGGCGATGGAGCACGGAGGGTTCGTGCCCGGCCCGCATGACGGGGTGGGAATGATCGAGTTCGAAACGACGATGCGAGCCCCCTCGCGAGCCGCGTTCGTCAGTTTCTGCTTCAGTCCGAAAGCGGAGCCGAAATCCCACACCCCGACGGCCAGCAACGCCAGAACCGGCAGGACCAAGGCCAACTCGGCCAGCTGAGCGCCACGCTCTCCGGATGGTTTCTTCGGGACAGCCCGGTGGATTGGCCGATGGATTGTCAGATTCATCGATCGATCTCCCCTCTCATGGATTTCAGGGACATGTCGCGCTCCCCGGCGTCGGTTGATCTTCGCGGCGCATTTGAACGCTGGTGCTCAAGTCGAGAGTGCCGATCCCCTGGGCAAGAAAGGGAATCATCAACCGGTAGGGATATGTGAAGCTGATCGATATACCGCATTGGTTATCGGCGGTGCCGGAAGGAGCCAGCCAGCCGACCGATTCGCTGTAATTGGCTATGCAGTTGGTCTCGCCGGAGGAGGTGCAGGCGCTCGGATTCAGGTT
>DATLRW010000182.1:0-15012 GCA_035534495.1 Candidatus Dormiibacterota bacterium
ATCGTCCAGCACGACCCTCACGGCCTTGGGTTCGCGCCTTTCCAGAACGCGGGCGAGCAACCCCTGATAGGTCCGGTCGAGCAGCCGGTTCACCGAGGTTCGATCCAGCTCCTCGGGTGAAATGGTTGCCGTCGCCCAATCCAGCCCTTGCGCGCGGTAGAAATCGACCCGGCCGAACAGCTCTTCCCAATACCGCGCGCCGTGACGGACTTTTGTATCGGCGACGCCGATGATCTCCTCGATCTGCCGGCAAAGCGCGCGCGGAACCACCACCGCCGCCAATACGAGCGGGCCAAACAGCTCCCCTTTTCCCGTCTCGTCGAGCCCAACCAGAAAATCGCGGCTGGGCTCGACGAAACGCCCGCCAATGAGGCCGTCGATATGCCTCTGGGCCTCGAGCAGCGCGGGATCGTCCGAATCCGTGACGTAAAGCGTTCCCGTGGTGTAATAGGTCCACTTCGCGTCGCGCTGCCGCACCCGCCAGAGCTCATACTGGCCGGTCACTTTTTCCTCTTCCCCGCCCTGCGCAACGAGCCAGGAGCGGATGCTTGCGGCGAGCGCCTTGTCGGTCACCAGCCATTTCCGATTCGCAACGATTTTCATGACTGGCGGGCCGCCTCACGCTCGGGGTGCATTCGCCGGGGTCCCCTTTAAACGGCGACCGTCAGATCCATCGTCACGTTGGCCTTGAGCAAACGCGACACCGGGCAGTTGACCTTGGCCTCGCCGGCCGCCTTCTCGCATGCCGCGCGGTCCGCGCCGGGGGCATGCAGGCTGACGCGCAGATGGCTGGCCGTGATGGTCCAGCCGGCGTCGAGTTTTTCGAGCGAAACCTCGGCCGTCGCTTCGATTTTGGCGGGCGTAATATTGGCGCCGCCCAGCTGCGCGGAAAGCGCCATCGCAAAACAACCGGCATGCGCCGCGGCGATCAATTCCTCGGGATTCGTGCCCGCCCCGCTCTCAAAGCGGGCGCTGAACGAATATGGCGTTTCCCGAAGCGTTCCACTCTGCGTCGAAAGCTTCCCTGCCCCTTCTTTCAGTCCTCCGGTCCAAACCGCCGATCCAGTACGTTTCATCAGAAATCCCTCCCGTGTAATATGGATGCGAACCGCCTGCGTCCATCTTGTATCGATGATTGGGAACCGCCCGGCGATTCTCGAACGCCGACGCCGAACAAGGTATGTAATCATAGGTCACGCTGGCGTTCTGCGCTGGCCTGTTTCCCGGCACGGCGACCGCATTCTGCATCTTAGTGGCGGAGGAGGACGAGAAATGCGAAAGGCAAATTCGGTGATGCTGTGCCTATCTTTTGCTGCGCTGACGATTTCCTCGGTTCCTGCTTTCGCGCAGGGCCGCGGCAGAGGCCGGGGTCATGACGATCAGGGAGAACAGTTCCAGGAATACCATGGGCGCGATCACGGGCGTGACCATGGGCGCGATCACGGCCGTGACCACGAGCGGGAGCGGGAGCATGAGCGCGACCACCGAGCCTATTGGGGCGGGCGCGATCGCGACATGATCGACGCTTATTACAGGGGCCATCGGTCCCACCTGCCGCCGGGGCTGGCCCGGCGTGAAGATCTTCCTCCGGGCCTCGAAAGGCAGCTGCGCCGTAACGGCGAACTGCCGCCGGGACTTCGCAGACGCATGGTCTGGTTCCCTCGCGATCTGGATCGCAGGCTCGGACCGCTCCCGGAAGGCTATCGCCGTTGCTGGGTGGGAAACAACGTTCTGGTCGTCAACGTCCGGACATTCCGGATTGCGGACGTCATGTTGGGCTTCTCCCTCGCCGTGCGCTGAAGCGAGTGACGGGCCGATCCCGCGGCGCGCGGGATCGGCCATGCGGAGGGGAAAATATTCAGACCGTGATGTCCAGCGCGGGAATGAGTTCGTCTTCCAGGCGGAAGTGACGGATCACGGGATCATCGGACTTCTCGAAATCCCCCCAGGGGCCGAAGAACCGGACCTTGCCGTCGTCGAGGAAAATCACCCGGTCGGCCAATCGGCGCGCCAGGTGCGTATCGTGCGTGACGACGATCGAAGTCATGTGGAAAAGCTGCTTCAGCTTGAGGATCAGATCCCCGATATGACCTGCCATGATCGGATCGACCATGGTCGTCGGCTCGTCGTATAGGATTGCTTCCGGGTCCTGGGCCAGGGTGCGGGCGATGGCGACGGCCCGCTTGCTTCCCGTGCTCAGCTCCGCGGGCAACCGGTCGGCCAGTTCGGTCACCTCCAGCATTTCGAGCAGCGATTGCACGCGAACGGGAATCGCGTCCCGGACGGGCTCACGGCTTTCCAGCGGAAAAGCGACGTTTTCCCTCACCGTCAGGGAATCGAATAGCGCGCCGGACTGGAAAACCATCGTCACCCGTCGGCGGATCGCCGAAAATTGCTTCTCGGTCCAATCGGTCACATCCTGGCCCGCGACGATCACTGCGCCACTGTCGGGACGAAGGAACCCGAGGATGTGTTTCAACGTGACCGACTTCCCCACCCCGCTTCGGCCCAAAATGACGGCCGTTTCGCCCCTTTCCACAAAAAAGCTGACGCGATCGAGCACGAGCAGATCGTCGAACGATTTCGTCACTTCGCGGAATTCAAAATAGCGCTCGCTCATCCTCGCCTGCCTGGCAGCGCTCGCGCGCTCCCGCCCAATATTGTATGGGAAGAATTCGTAGCCGGATAACCCTTAGCTTTCCAGGCCGGAGCGGCCGGGAACCGCTCGTGCGAAGGGCCGAACCAAGAGTCCGGCGCACCCCGCGCAGACCGCCAGGCGCCCGCCGGCCGCTTGAATATCAAATCCGTCCGGACGGCGAAAAATCCATTATAATCTTAGAAGGTTCACCGCAGGCGACATGACCTTCATAAAATGCGCAAATCGACCATCCCGGCATGCCGCTCCATCGCTCGCGCGACGATCCCATTTCCTTTTGGCGGCTGCCGTCGCCCTCGTGCTATCGGTTTCGGCACGCGCCCGGGCGCAGACCGCCCCAACGCCAGTACCGCAGTCCGGAAGGGTCCAGGGCGCCGTCATGGATGTGAACGGCGATCCCGTTATGGGCGCGACGGTTGTTCTGACGGGACCGGACCCCGCTGATCGCAGGACCATCGAAACGGCCGCAAACGGATTCTTCGAGTTCGACAGTCTCCGGCCGAAAGTACCCTATCGGATCGCCATCCGCGCCGGGGGTTTTGCACCGTGGACTTCGCCCGCATTCACCCTCGATCCGGGCCAGGTCAAACTCCTCGAAGGCATTGACCTTCGCATCGCAACGCAGAGCACGACCGTACGGGTTACGTATAACCCGGTGAAGATCGCGACCGAACAGATCAAGATTGAGGAAACGCAGCGAATTCTCGGCGTCATTCCGAATTTTTTCGTCTCCTACGAAGGGGAAAATGCCGCGCCACTCACCACGAAGATGAAATTCAAGCTGGCCATGAAAGTCTACATCGATCCGATCACCATTGCCGCCGCCGGGCTTATGGCCGGAGTGAGGCAGGCGACCGATAGCCTCAATTACGGCCAGGGCGCGAAAGGGTACGCGGAACGGTTTGGCGCAACCGCAGCCGACGGCTTTACGGAAATCATGATCGGCGACGCGATACTGCCATCCCTATTGCATCAGGATCCCCGTTACTTCTATCAGGGAACCGGCACCATCCGGTCGCGATTCTGGCATGCGATCCGGAGTCCGTTCGTCGCCAGGGGAGACAACGGAAAATGGCAGCCAAACTACTCGGGCGTGGGAGGGGATTTGGCATCGGGCGCTCTTTCGAACCTTTACTATCCCGAATCGAACCGCGGCGCCGGTGTGCTATTTTCCAATTTCGCGATCGAGGAGGCTGAACGCCTCGCCATCCGCGTGGCCCAGGAGTTTATTCTGGAAAGGCTCACCCATCGAGGTGGCCGACAAAGGTGAGCTGTCCGCCACTCGGAAACGGATCGGCTGATGGGACCGCTGCCCGACTCGGCCCGAGCCGCGCGACGCTGATTTCCCGCAGGAAAAGAATGGCCAAAGTATCGATTGGAAAGCAGCGAGCCGCTGTGCGGCCGGCGGTCATCAAGAATTTCCATGCGAACAATTCCACAATTTGCCTGGAGCAAGGTGCCTGCAATCCATTGCATACAATACGCTTATATGGCAATGAGTGACAAACACTCATATTTGTGCTCTTGACAATTGCCCTCTTTTTGGTGTATTAGCACTCTCTGTGGAGGAGTGCCAGACTCTGTTCTCCTCCCTATCCCCACTTTTAGAACCGGAGGTTGATTTATGGCAGGTGTGCAAGTAACTCCCTTGCACGATCGGGTTCTCGTCAAGCGGCTGGAAGACCTGGAAACCGTTCGGGGCGGCATCATCATTCCCGATACGGCCAAGGAAAAGCCGCAAGAAGGCGAAGTGATCGCGGTCGGAGCAGGCAAAACAAACGACAAGGGCGACCGGGTTCCGCTGGACGTCAAGGCGGGCGACCGGGTGCTCTTTGGCAAGTACGGCGGAACGGAAATCCGGATCGACGAACAAGAATATCTGATTCTGCGCGAGGAAGAGATCCTCGCCAAAGTCTCCGGCGCGGCCAAGACGGCCAAGAAGTAACCCGGCACGGCCGGGATTTTTTGGGGAGGAAAGAAATTTATGGCAGCTAAGCAGATCGTAACGGGTGAAGATTCGCGTCAGGCGATCCTGCGCGGCGTCAACGCTCTGGCCGACACGGTGAAGATCACCCTCGGGCCGAAGGGACGCAACGCGGTCATCGAGAAAAAATTCGGTCCACCGATCATTACCAAGGACGGGGTGACCGTGGCCAAGGAAATCGAGCTGAAGGACCCTCTGGAAAACATGGGAGCCCAGATGGTGCGGGAAGTCGCATCGAAGACTTCCGACGTCGCCGGTGACGGCACGACGACGGCCACGGTGCTGGCCCAGGCCATATTCCGGGAAGGGGTGAAAACGGTTGCGGCGGGAGCCAGTCCCACGGCCCTCAAGCGCGGGATCGAGCAGGCCGTTGAAACCTGCCTCGCCGAAGTCAAGAAGCTGTCCCGGAAAGTGGAAGGCTCGGCCATCGCCCAGGTTGGCACGATCAGCGCCAACAACGACAAGCAGATCGGCAGCATTATCGCCGAGGCGATGAAGAAGGTCGGCAAGGACGGCGTGATCACCGTGGAAGAATCGCGGACCATGGAAACCACGCTCGAGGTGGTCGAGGGCATGCAGTTCGACCGCGGCTATCTTTCCCCCTACTTTGTCACCGACCCGGAGCGCATGGAATGCGTGCTCGAAGACGCGCGCATTCTGATCCACGAGAAAAAGATCAGCTCGATGAAGGATCTGCTGCCGCTGCTCGAGCAGATCGCCAAGATGGGCAAACCGCTGGTGATCGTCGCCGAGGACGTCGAAGGCGAGGCGCTGGCCACCCTGGTGCTCAACAAACTCCGCGGCACGCTCCAGTGCTGCGCCGTCAAGGCGCCGGGCTTCGGCGATCGCCGCAAGGCGATGCTCGAAGACATCGCCACCCTGACCGGCGGCAAGGCGCTGACCGAGGACCTGGGCATCAAGCTCGAAAACGTGAAGATCGAGGACCTGGGCCGGGCCAAGAAGGTGGTCATCGACAAGGACAACACGACCATCGTTGAGGGCTCCGGCAAGAGTTCGGAAATCGAAGGCCGCGTCAAGCAGATTCGGCGTCAGGTCGAAGAGACCACGTCGGATTACGACAAGGAAAAGCTGCAGGAGCGGCTGGCCAAGCTGGTCGGCGGCGTTGCCGTCATTAAAGTAGGCGCGGCCACCGAAACCGAACTGAAGGAGAAAAAGGCCCGCGTCGAAGACGCCATGCACGCTACCCGCGCGGCCGTCGAAGAGGGCATCGTGCCCGGCGGCGGCGTGGCCCTGCTTCGTTGCATTCCCGCCCTGGACAAGCTCAAATTGACGGGCGACGAAGCGATCGGCGTGAACATCGTCAAGAGGGCCCTGGAAGAGCCGGCGCGTCAGATCGCCCATAACGCCGGACATGAGGGCGCGATCATCATCGGTCGCGTTCGCGAGAGCTCGAGCTCTGAACCGAACTTCGGCTTCGATGCCGACAAGGGAGAGTTCACCGACCTGGTGAAGGCCGGCGTCATCGACCCCGCCAAGGTCACGCGGCTCGCTCTGCAGAACGCCGCTTCGATTTCGGCGCTGATGCTGACGACCGAGGCGCTCGTGGCTGAAGTTCGAGACAAAGAAGAGAAGAACGCGGCGGCAGGCATGCCGCCCGGCGCCGGCGGGATGTACTAATCGCCGGTCCCGGCCAAGCGAAGACGTAACCAGCGGGCGTCTTTCGCCTCACCGCCATGCGCGCGTGGGGCGCAGGCGCCCGTTTTCTTTCAGTTCACCAGTGGAACAGGCGCGGAGGTAAATCTCGACGCTCCGAGACTGCTTTAGCGGCCCAAGCCCATCCTCTCGTGTATATTTGAACTGGCGCTTGAAATGGCGAGACAGGCAACGGTCGTACTTTACATAGTGCTGTTGGCAGCTGTCGTGGTCGGTGTGGATGTCCTGTTCTTCAGGAACCGGTTCTGGTTCCGGGAACGGCTGATGGTGAATATAGGAATCGTCCTGGTGTTCGCTGCGTTCTACTTGAGGTTCCTGAAGCATCGATGAGCACGGCGCGGGGCACGCTGGTCTGCTTCGACCGTGCATCTGTGTTTGCTCGAATGTCGAGCTACTTCTCGCGCGATTCATTCCTGGTAAAATGATGAGGTTGGGTAAGTTCGTCGAGATGAGTGAGAAAAGCGAACCCTTCATTCCGGCCGAAGAGGCTGCCGAGCAACTGCGCCAGGGCAAGATGGTCGTTCTGGTGGACGACGAGGACCGCGAAAACGAAGGCGACCTGACCATGGCCGCCGAGAAAGTCACCCCCGAAGCGATCAATTTCATGGCCACGCACGGGCGCGGATTGATCTGCCTGACGCTGACCGATGCCCATTGCGACCGGCTCAGCCTGACGCCCATGTCTCCGCGCAACACGGCCGCCCTGGGCACGGCCTTCTGCGAGTCAATCGATGCGCGGCGCGGCGTCACCACGGGAATCAGCGCCTCCGACCGGGCCACGACCATTCTGACCGCGATCGATCCCGAGGCCCGGCCGGAACATCTGGCCCGGCCCGGCCACGTGTTCCCGCTGCGGGCCCGCACGGGCGGCGTGCTGGTTCGTGCGGGCCAGACCGAGGCTTCGGTCGATCTGGCGCGGATCGCCGGTCTCGAGCCGGCCGGCGTGATCTGCGAAATCATGAACGAAGACGGAACGATGGCCCGTTTGCCGCAGCTGGCTGAATTTTGCCGCCGGCACGAATTGAAGCTGGTGACCGTGGCCGACGTGATCCGCTACCGCATGCAGCATGAGCGCTTCGTGCAAAGAATGGCCGAGACCGCTCTACCGACGCGTTTCGGCGAATTCCGCATGATCGCCTATTCCAGCGCGATCGATCGCGAAGTGCATGTCGCTCTGGTGCTCGGGGATCTCAAGGACGGCCCGCCGCCGCTGGTTCGCGTTCATTCGCACTGCCTGACGGGCGACGTGTTCGCTTCCACCGCCTGCGATTGCCACGAAATCATTGAACGATCCCTTCAGGCCATCGCTCACGAGGGCCGCGGCGCCTTCCTCTACCTGCATCACACCGGCCGCGGCTTTCATATCCAGTCCGATCCCTTTCGGTCCGGCGAGTTGCCCAGCATCGTTTATCACCACCGCGGCCAGCTCGACACCGATTTGACCCGCCAGCGGCTGGTTCAGAGGGAAAGCGGAATCGGCGCACAGATCCTGATCGATCTGGGGCTCGGCGCCATTCGGGTCCTCACGAGCCACCCGAGGAAGGTTATCGCTCTGGAAGCCTACGGATTGCGAATCGTCGATCAGGTGCCGGCCACGGTAACGTCTTCTAAAATCACCCACCAGATGCTCTGAACGACGCCGGCGGAAGCGCGCAAGGCGAGACAAAACCCGCCGGGCGGTTCCCCGCCCCCGGCCTGCCGGGGTTCGCCATGACAGCGGCCACCTGTCTCCAGCGACAGCAGGGAAAATAAACAGCTTGGTCGATGCAAGCGCATCCGGGAAAGGGTCATTGCGAAGGCAAGGGCGAGGGCACGCCGTGCCCTCGCCCTGCCAGGCTGCTGACTACTGTTGAACGACGAGTGGCGCTACCAGACGGAAGGCCAGAGAGGCTTCGGCCGGCAAGACAACGTTCCTTTTGCCGGTTACGGCCGCTCCGGCCGTGCCGGCGCCCGCTCCGGCGGCTGCGCCGATGGCCGCGCCCTTTCCGCCCCCGGCGATGCCTCCGATAATCGCGCCCAGAGCCGTGCCGCCGCCAATGGCGATGATGTCCCGCTTCTTGTGCGAGGCGCCGACGCGCGCAATCGAACTCGTCTGGAGGTTATACCTTCTGCCGCCGATCCGGACCGAGTCCAAGGTCAAGACCAGCCTCGCTTCGCCGGCCAACCGGCCCGAAGCGCGGGCCTCGACGACTTGACCCGTAACGCGGGCGTCGCGCGGGATCACCCTTTGTCCGCGAACCGACACCGGCCGAACCAGCGTCGCGCTAAAGGAGTCGCCCGACTGCGCGGTAGCGCTCGAAATCGGTTGATCGAGAACCACGTGCAGATCGGTGCCCGCCGGAATCCGGATCGAAACGGGCTGCGGAGCGGGGGCGGGGGCGGGCTGGTTGTATGGCTGGGACGCCGCAGGCTGGTCCTGAGACGAGGCCGCGGATGCTCCGGACGTTGGCGCCGAAGGTGCGGAAGAATCGGATTGCTGCGTGAAATTCGGGGCTGCCGGGCTCTGCGACGATTTCGAGCAACCGGCAACGCAGACCGTGGCCAACACGGCGAGCGTCAAACCCAAGAAACCATTTCTCTTCGCTCTCATGGCTTCTCCTCTCCCCTAGAGAGTGCTGCTGTGAGTGCAGACGAACACCCTTCCATTCTGACGGAGACTTGGATGCCGTGACCAGCGACGCATGCTGCCTTTCCGCAAGCCATTGCCTGACAAACAACAGCCAGGGGGCGCGAATAACACCGGTTACGCACGCACGAAACCCGATTCATTCCTGAATACTGGCGAATGCTCCGCTGTCTATTCGTGATTGCTATTTCTGCTTGGGCGGGGGATCGGAGCTGGCGGCCATGGCATCCGCGCCGCCCGGCGCGCCGAGATCGACGGAATAGAGTCCGTTGCTGGCCGAGGCGGCATAGATCCGATTCGATCCGGGCTGCGCGGCCACAACGGGGAAATAGCCATCGGCGAAGCCGCCGGCGACAGGCGACCAGGTACGGCCTCGATCGCGAGAGATGAACAGCCCGCCGACCCCGACCGAAGCCAGCAGGGTTTTCCCCGCGACGGCGACATCGCGGATCGGGACTTCCGGCAGGCCGTGAGCCGCGTGGCTCCAAGTCGTTCCGCCGTCATAGGAGATGTAGAGGCCGCTCGTCGTCAGCGCCAGCAGGGACCGCGGATCGCTGATCTCCAGCCGCATGACGTTCCCGGACGACGCGGGAAGGTCGCGCCAATTCCACGTGCGTCCGCCGTTTTCCGAGAAAACCAGTCCGTGCTCGGTAGCCACCCATAGCCGCAGGCCGCTCGGAGAAGCTGCCACCGAGTCGACCGGCAGGATCAACGGGGCAAAGCGGACCTCGCGCCAGGTGGCGCCGCGGTCGTCCGAACGCAGCAGCCCGTAAACCGTAGCGGCATACCAGCCGTCTTTGCTGAACGCCATGTCTCGAACGACCAGATCGAGCGGCCGGCGATCCGGCTTGATCAAGCGGCCATTGCGAAAGGTCCAGGCGGCTTCGCCGACCAGCTGGCCCGAGCGAACCCAGGACCGCCGGGCGGCGTCGTAGCTCAGCAATCCGCCCTTGTCGAGCGCGGCAAGCCAGCCATCCGGCGCGGCATAGAGACGGCGCACCCCTTCCCAGCGGAGGTTCGAGCCGAGCGGGCTCCAGGTGCGGCCACCATTGTCGGTGACAACGACTGGGTCGGGCGCGTCGGAAAGAATCGCCAGCACGCGGCCCGGATGGGCGCGGTCCAGGGCGACGGCCGCAATCTCGCGATGGTTGAAGCCGTCGTTCGACGCCTGGTAGGTGCGACCGCCGTCATTCGAAACGAGCACGCCCAATCGCTCGGTTCCGACGATCAGCCTGCCTTCCTTGCGCGGATCGACGACCAGAGCGTTGATGATCCAGTTCGCCGGCGTTATGCGCTTCCAGGAAGCCCCGCCGCTGGTCGTTTTCCAAAGCCCCTCGGTCGTGCCCGCGTACACGGTCGAGCGGTGGAGCGGGTCCTGGACAATCACCTGCGTGCGGCGCGCCGACGTGGGAATTCCCTGCACCTTCACCCACTGCAGACCGCCGTTGTAGCTGCGGTAGATGCCCGAACAGGAACTCAAATAGACCAGACTCGGACGGGTCGGGTCGATGGCGATGCTGAAAACGTCGGAATCGTCGATCATGCCGGCATGGATCGGGAACCAGCGCTTGCCGCCGTCCACGGTCTTCCACGGCAGATGATAGGTGCCGGCGTAGATGGTTTCCGGCCGGCGCGGATCGATGGCGACCGAATCGAGATTGCGGATCTCGTCGCTGCCGGCCGGTGAAATACGCCGCCAGTTCCTGCCGCCGTCGGCCGAGCGAAAAACGCCGGCGAGCGCGCCGGCCACCAGAAGATCGGGATCGGAGCGCGACTGCGCCAGGGCGCGCACGGCGCGGCCGACGAGGCCCAGCGGCTGCCAGGTGCGGCCCGCGTCCTCGCTCGTATAAACGCCGCCCCCGCCCGCCGGATTGAGAGACCAGACCCCCGCGTAGAGGCGCCGGTCGTTTCGCGGGTCAACCAGTATCGCGGCCACGACGTTGTCGAGCCGGGGGCCGACGCGTCCGGCGAGGGTCCAGCGGGCGCCGTCGTCGGTCGATGTATACACCTGGCCGTCGGCCGTGCCGAGATAGAGAACGTTCGGGTGGTTCGGGTCGGAAGCGAGCGAGCGGACATCGCCGCCCGGCGGCCCCATCGAGTGCCAGACCTGCGCGCCCGCCGGCCCGGTGGCCAGCAGCGCAAAAAGCGCTGCCAGGAGCGAAATGGAAGGTTTAAATCGGAGCCCGGATTTCTGCTTCATGACCAGCGCGAATCCTCGCCCAGCATAGCAAGCGCCGGAAATCAGTGGCAATGCGGTCGGACGGGCCCCGTGCCCGCTTCGGCACGGGGCCCGTCCGGTTGGAGGTGAGTTAGTAGGTTGCGCCCTCTGGCACCCAGATGATGTCGATGCGGTTGCTCTGCTTCCCGCTCTCACCCGCGGCTACCGTGCCGGTCCGGGTTTCGATGCGATCGGCGGAGATACCCTTCGACTCCAGATATTTCTGGGCGTTCGTGGCGCGTTCACCGGCGCGGCGTTCGGCCATCCGGATCTGGTACTTCGTCCGGCCCGGCGAGGCGTAGCCGATGACAACGACGTGGGCGCCGGTCTCGTTCTGCAAACGCAGGGCAACGTTGTCGAGGATGCGCTTGCAAACGTTGTCGACGCGCGTGCTGTTGCCGCGGAAGAGGCACTGGTCGATCTTGCTGGCCTGCGGCTTCGGCGGCGGCGGCGCTTTCACCGTCACCTGGACATGGCAATCGGCTGCGCCACCCTTCTGATTCTGGACGCGGCCGGTGACCGTGTAGGTGCCCGGAGCGAGACCGGTGGAATCGAACATCACCGATGCGCCGGAACCGATGACCTTTCCGCCGTTGGTCTGCCACGTGTAGCTCAGCGGAGTGCCGCTCTCGTCGTGGACGTTCGCCGTAATGCCGACGCGTTCGCCCGGCAGGATCGAGGGCTGCGCCGAGGAGCACGCCATCGTCGGCGGCGGGATCGGCTTCGGCGTAACCGTGATCTCGTGCGCGGAAGTAGCGAAGTTGCCGTAGGGATCTTCGGCCCGAACGGTGAGCGTGTATTGGCCCGGGTCGGCGTTTTCGGGATCCCACTCAACGTTGGGACCGGTGCCGCGAATCGAGCCGGCCGGCGCGGTCCACGTGTAGGTCAGCGTGTGACCAAGCGTGTCGGTGCCGTCCGCGGTGAGCTTGACCATCTGGCCCGAATCCTGCACGACGCTGTGCGGATCGGCCGTGGAGGTCACCGTGACGTTGTCGGCGGGAGCGGGCTTGCCAGGCCAGTATTCAGTATTGACCTTGACGATAAAGCCGTTGCGGTCGAAATTCTGCGGCAGATTCAGCATGTAGCGATAGCCGACGTCGACCGAGACAAGGTGCCACGGGTAGACGCGGACGCCCCAAACGCCGTCGACCGGATCGCGCGGGCCGAAGGTCGTCGTGGGCGTGGCGTTACCGTCGTAAATCACGCCGTTGTATTCCGCCATGAACTGGATGCGGCTGTGCGGGAAGAAAATGAACCCGGTGCCCAGATGCTCCTGGTCGGCGAGCGTCACGCTGACCGGGCCGGTCGGTACATATTGCTCGGGCGGGGGGAGCGGGTTGGCGATGGTTCCGTGCGGGTCGCGCGTGAACTCGTGGCCGTAATCAAAGGACCAGGTGACGATGTTGGAAAACGTTTTACTGACCGTCACCCCCAGCAGATCGGCGAACGCGCCGCTCTGCACACCGCCTGTGTTGTACAAAGCGGTGATGTTCGTCTTCGTGGGGATGTAGGCCTCGTCGCGAATGGCCAGGCTGATCGGATTGCCGCGCATTTCGGACAGAATCCCGAACTTGGCGCCGAAAGTGACCGGGCCGACGCCGCCGTTGTCGATGCCGGCGAACGGATAATCCTCGGGGTAAACCGGGCGCGTGCTGGGAGGGTTGCTGAACGCGAAAGGCTCAACATAGGGCGTGCCCGGGTATACAGGCTTTGGACAGCCATCGACGTAGATGCTCAAAGGACAGGCGTTGCTGCTGAGGGCGCCGGGATCCCGCAATTGAATATGGCGGTAAACATCCCAGCCGCCGAAAACGGTGAGGCGGTTGGTCACGCCGACGCCGACCATCCAGCCGACGTCGAGCACATTGAGCGAGCCCGGCGCGCGCCCGAATTTATTGACGAATCCGGTGATATCAAAGGCGCCGCGCGGCAGCGTGTCGCCCGTGTTCAAGGTGAACATGCCGGGCGTGCCGTTCGTTCCCGGCATCGGCACCCATTGGCCGACATTCTTGCCTACGCCCTCGCTCATGACGCGCAGCGCTTCGGGGCTGAGTCTCTTCTGCGGCTGCGCCCCCGCCTGCTTCGAGCCCTTCGCTTTCACACTCGCCGCTTTTTTATCCTTGGGCTTCTTCGGGGAGGGGCGGCCGCTCGCGAAAACTGCCGGCGACGCAAATAAACCCAAAACCAAAAGAACCAGAATCCGAATACTGCATTTCCGCATGATCCCTCCTGAACGCGGTTCCCCGATCCGTTCACGCACGCGCGAGTTTCGTCGCGTAAGCGCTTTCCATCTTTCCATGTGGACCAAACGACTTAGACCGCCACACACCGCAACCGACCGCTCGCAGGTTCACAATCGGTCCGAAAAACAGATTAAACAAGTAAACAAATAAAAGAATAAACAGCCCGCCAACCCCAGTCAAACCAATCTTTAGCATGTTTTCTCAGTGTTACGGGTACCAGGACGACACCCCATATCCGAATCTTCCAATCCTGGTAACATGGCTTCCGTGGACGCCGATATCGTCATTGTGGGCGCGGGCATCATTGGTGGCGCTCTAGCCGCCGAAATGAGCCGCGAGCGAATGCAGGTGCTCATGTTCGACCGGCAGAGGCCGGCGGCCGAAGCCACCTGGGCAGCCGCCGGAATGCTGGTGCAGGCGCCCGAACCGACCGACTCACCCGCCCTGGCGCCCCTTTCCCGGGCCAGCCTCGATTTATATCCGTCCTTCGTCGAGGAGATCGAAAAGGAATCGGGGATTCGCGTCGGGTTTCAGCGGAACGGCGCGCTGCTCGCGTTTTTCGGGCCGAAGGGCGGGCATGAGCAAGCCGAACATCGGGCCGGCCTGGCGCGGATGGGGTTTTCCTGCCAGGCGCTGACCGGCGAGGAGGCCCGCCGGCATGAGCCGCGCCTGAATCCGGAAGTGACGGCCGGGTTATGGCTCGCGGAGGAAGCGTCGGTGGACAACCGGACGCTCGGGCGCGCCGTTATTGTTGCGGCCCAGCGGCGCGGGGCTGTTTTGCGCAGCGGCGTGGAAGTCACCCGGCTGCTGATCGATGGCAACCGTTGCCGCGGCGTCATTGCGGCAGGGGAAAAGATTCCGGCGGCGCACGTGGTCATCGCGGCCGGATGCTATTCGGCGCGCATCGAGCCATACGGACTCTACTCGCCCACACGGCCGGTTCGCGGACAAATGGTTTCGCTCGATGCGGGAGGGGCGCGGCCGGGCCTGGTGCTGCGCAGCGAGCACGGCTATCTGGTCCCGCGCGAGGACGGACGCGTGCTCGCCGGCAGCACGCTGGAAGATGCGGGATTCGACAAGAGCCTGACCCCGCAGGGCCTGCGGAGAATCCTGGCCGCCGCCGCGGAGATGGTGCCCGCGCTCGACAGCGCGCCCATTCTTGAAACCTGGTCCGGGCTTCGTCCCGACACGCCCGACCACATGCCGATCCTCGGACCGACCGAAATCGAGGGGTTGTCCATCGCCACCGGCCATTTTCGCAGTGGCATCCTGCTCGCGCCGATCACGGCTCGCCTGGCGCGCCAGTGGCTCCTGGGACAGAAAACGGATCTGCCGATCGAGGCCTTCACCCCGCTCCGGTTCGCAGGTTCCCTGCCCTCTCAAACCGGCCACTAGTGTGGTGATTCAGAAATTCGTTGCCCAAATGGGGCGGAGCTTCAGGGGCTAAAGCCCTTGAAAATGCGGGGCTTAATGTCGGAGCTAAAGCTCCGACCCCCTGGAAACCGCGCAACGAACTTCTGAATCACTACACTAGCCCGCGAAATCAAGCATAAGAGTTCAAGCACAGATAAACCCCGCGCCAAAATGATTCGGCGAGAGCTGCGCAGACTC
>DATLRW010000183.1:0-28871 GCA_035534495.1 Candidatus Dormiibacterota bacterium
TGACCTTCACCCCTAGATCCGCGCAGAAGCATATATGATTTGCGCGCATGCGCGGAGAGGGGGAAAGATGTCGAAGAGGAAGTTCAGCGAAGTGGAGATGATCGGGGCGCTGAAGCAGCTCGAAGCCGGGCGAACGGCGGCCGACGTGGGCCGCGAGCTGGGCGTCTCGAAGCACACGATTTATGCCTGGAAGGCGAAGTATGGCGGGATGAGCGTGGGCGAAGCGCAGAGGCTGCGACAGCTCGAAGACGAGAACCAGCGGCTGAAGAAGCTGGTAGCGGATCTGAGCCTGGATAAGGACATGCTGAAAGCGGTGATTGAAAAAAACGGCTGGAGCTCGTAGACCGCCGAGAGCAAGCGCGCTGGCTGTGGGCGCATTACCTGGTGAGTCAGCGGCGGGTCTGCGGGCTGCTGGTGCTGGCGGAGTCCAGCTTTCGGTATGTGAGCCGGCGGAATGATGAGACGTTGCGCGAGCGGCTGCGGGAAGCGGCGCGCGAGAAGCCGCGCTGGGGCTACCGGCGGCTCGGGATCGTGCTGGATCAGACGGGAGAGCATGTGAACCATAAGCGCATCTATCGGGTGTACCGGGAGGCAGGGTTGATGATTCGCCGCAAGGCGCGCAAACGGCTGCGGCGGGTCGGATCGCCGCGGCCCGCGCTCGACGGGCCGAACCAGGAGTGGGCGCTGGATTTCGTGCAGGATGCCGCCGCGGGCGGGCGGAAGTTCCGGGCGCTGAGCGTGGTCGATCCCTACACGCGTGAGTGCCTGGCGCTGGAAGTGGACACGAGCATGGGGAGCCGTCGAGTAACGCGGGTGCTGGAAGCAATCATCGCCGAGCGCGGCGCGCCGCAAGCGATTCGCTCGGACAACGGGCCGGAATTCACCTCGCGTCATTTTCTGGCGTGGTGCCTGGAACGGAAGATCGAGACGGTGCATATCGAGCCGGGCAAGCCGGTGCAAAACGCGCACGTCGAGAGCTTTCACGGGAAGCTGCGGGATGAATGTTTGAACGCGAGCTGGTTTGCGAACTTGTTTGAGGCGCGGCGGAAAATCGCGGCGTGGCGAAAGGAGTACAACGAAGAGCGGCCGCACAGCAGTCTGGGGTATCTGGCGCCCGCCGAGTTCGCCCGCCGGTTGGGAGCGCTCCGGTCGCCTACGGCTCCCTGCGCGCTCCCAACCGGCCCTCCTTCGGGATCGGAAGCGGTGCGCTCAGATTCGGCAGGTGTCGTATGATCGACTGCGCGGAAAACGGGGGCAGGTCATCATCTGTGTACGGCAGAGCAGCGGTTAGGTGCATCTTGTCTATCAGAGTATTCCTGTCGGCGCCGCCCTGGGATACCCATTCACGCTTGGAGATGGCAGTCTCAATCGCGAGGCTTGGAATTCGGCGCACGTCCGCCTGTTCCAAATACTGATCTCTTAATTCGCGGCCGGTGTCTAACCCGGATCGCGTGCGTGCCGGAATCAGCCGGCGCAGGTATTCCCGGTCAATAGCCGCCGTCACCGGGGAAGTCATTTTCCCCGCCGCCGCTAGCCCCTCGCCCATGTCAGCGCTTCCGCGTTGCCTCGGTAGGACCTGTCCAAAACCGCGGTCTGGTCGGGCCGCTCGATCCACTGCCTTACGAAATCACGGGAGGGAATGTCATACCGAGGCGAATCCCTCTCTCCTAGCAGCGAGCCAATCGCCGCTGAGCGTGTGGTGACTCGCGGCATGGGCTCAAAATCCACGTTTGCGAAACGATAAAAATCTTCCTCCACGTCGAGTTTCATGATGTTGAGCCGTTCCAGAAGCCACATCGGGTTGAGACTATCAATGAATTCAGCAAGAGCGATCGCTTTCTGGAGATTGGTCTTGTGTGCAGTCTCAACAAGGTGCCAAGAGGACACCACTACCGTAACGAGGCCCGATGCGATCACCGCGTTCACACTCGCACGAAACCCGTCGTCCTTTGCCGAGTAGCCTAGCTTGAGCAGGGCCACCTGGTCGAGGTAGGTGAGGGGCATATAGGTCTTCCCGGGCGGGTGGCCCAGGCTTTCCGTGGCATGCGGCCATTCCTTGTGCACACCGGGGGCATATTAGCACCGCGCCCCTATCGCGGGTTGTACTTTTGCGGGTGCCCCATCTCTTGCCTCGCAAGGGTGGGACACACTAGTTTCTGCCTTCGATCGAATGGATTAGCGGTTGCGTGCTTCGGTTGCGGCAGGAAGCCCTGTACGACCATTCACCGTAACACTTGTGTCCAAATAGATTCGGATATAGCCGCGGTACTTGGCCGGGTCGTGTTTGAAGACCGAGTCGCTGATGCAGTTGCTCAATTTCTTAACGATACAGTAAAGCCTGCCAGTCGGATCGATGAACGTCTCCGGGCTATTGATCACGTATGAATAAGCGTTCCAGCTTTGCGGGTTGCCCGCAACAACTCCTGCGTTGGCGGGATCAGGTGTCATAAACCTTCCCAGGCGCGGATTGTAGTACCGCGCCCTTCGACTACGCTCAGGGTAAACTCCATCATAATAATTGCCCGTTTCCGAGTCGTATTCCATCCCTGCGAATTTGTATTACGGCTCGCGGGAGGTGCTGTAATCGTTTTCCTGCCCATACGGATAATAGTCCGTGTCGAAACAGAGGTTGCCGCTGGAATCGGTGACCACGCGCGTGCTCCCCAGAATAGCGGCGAAGAGGTAGTGCACGTTCCCCGACGGGTCGAGCGATGCAATCCTGCGCCCATCGAAGCTTATGGCGAAGGGGCTCGATGCGCCGATATGACGGGCAGCGCGCGGCGCAGGCGGTCCAAAACGCGGTCGCGCCCGAGCACGACCATCGTTTCGAACAGCGGCGGGGCGACGGCGCGGCCGACCAGGGCGACGCGCGTGGCATTGATCAGCAGGCCCGCCTTGACGCCTTCGGCCGCCGCCAGTTCACGCAACGCCCGATCGCAGGAATCGTGGTCCCATTCCGGAGCGGCGCCAAGCGCGGCGGCGAGTTTTTCGAGCATGTCCCGAAGCCGGCCGTCCTTCCAGAATTTCTCGCGCGCCGCCGGCTCATATTCGAAGTCATCGCTGAAGAATGCCCGCGCCCAGGTGGTGAAATCACCGAGCAGGCGCGTCCGCGGCCGGATCAGATCGACAGCGTGGGCGAGCCAAGGCCGTTCGGGACCAGCCCACTCCTGGCGCCAGAGACCGGCGCGGCGCAGGGCCTGCTCGACGTACGGCAGCAGGGCATCGATCGGAAGCTTTTGAAGGTACTGCACATTGAACCATTCGAGCTTGCTGCGATCGAAGACGGCGTTGGTCCGGCTGACGCTCGCGAGCGAGAAGCGCCGGATCGTTTCGCCGGCGTCGAGCAGCTCGGTGTCGTCGCCCGAGGACCAGCCGAGCAATACCAGAAAGTTGCGGAACGCCTCGGGCAGGAAACCCTCCTCGGCATAGGCGCCGACGCTGGTGGCCCCGTGACGTTTCGACAGGCGCGTGCGGTCGGGACCGAGAATCAGCGGAACGTGCGCGAAAACGGGGGCGGGAGCGCCCAAGGCGCGATACAGCAGCACCTGCTTCGGGGTGTTCGAGAGGTGATCGGCGCCGCGAATGACGTGGCTGATTCCCATGGCCAGATCGTCCACAACGACGCTCAATTGATAGGTGGGCAGGCCGCTCGAACGCTGCAGAACGAAATCCTCGATTTCCGCGTTTTCGACTTCGCGCTCGCCGAACACGTCGTCGTGAAAACCGGTCGTGCCGCTCTCGGGCACGCGGAAGCGGATGGCATACGGAAGGCCCTGGCCGATCTTGGATTCGCGCTGGGAGGAATCGAGATTCCGGCACGGGCATCGCTGGCGCGCCGCCAAGCCGGCGGCCGGCTCACCTTCCCCGGGTTCCTGGGCATCGGCGCCCGCATACTGGGCCGGCGGACAAAAACAAGGGTAGGCGGAGCCGGAGTTCAAAAGGCGACTGGCAGCGCCGCGGTAAAGTTCCAAGCGGTCGGACTGGAAAAACGGGCCCTCGTCCCATTCGATGCCCAGCCAGCGAAGATCGTTCAGAATCCCCTGCACCAGTTCGGGGCGGTTGCGCTCGGCATCGGTATCTTCGACCCGCAGGATGAAGGTTCCTTCCTGGTTCCGCGCAAAAAGCCAGTTGAAAAGCGCGGTTCTGGCCCCTCCCACGTGGAGGTAGCCGGTCGGTGACGGAGCGAAGCGAACGCGTGGCTTCATGGTTGCCATAATTGGCTATTTCCCAAAATCGGGAAACAGAGTCGATCATGTTACGCAAGCGGGCCGGGAAAAGCGAGCCGCCGCGCACCCGGCGGTGTTTACCAAATCGTTGTGAATGAAACGGGCCTTATCCTTTCCGCTACTAAGGAGTTACGCTTCTTGACCCCCCTCGGGCCGACGTCTATATTCCGCCTGAAGTGGTTTGCGAGGTCCTAGACCTGCCATTCCGGCTGGCGATAGCCGTGTAAAAAAAGCGACGGCCTGAGGCGCACCACGCGCCATGCAAATGCGTTGGGGATGAGTAGGCAGACAAGTTCCAGGGGACAAAGAATTTGCTAGAACCGGCTCCCGCTGTTGCGCTGGCGCTTTTGGGCTTCGCGGCCCTGCTGACGGTCCTGCTTGTCTATCTCTACCGGCAGAAGCGGCTGGGATACGTGCGCTTGTGGGCGTGGATGTGGGGCCTGGTCGCGCTCTATTACCTGACGCCAACGCTCAGCCTCTGGCTGCCAGCCCAGCCCTGGGAAGGGCCGCTGAATTCCCTGGTTCTGGCCGCGGCCGTCCTCACCTTGATCCTTTCCGCACAGGCCTATTCGCAAAACCGCATTCGGACGCGAATGGCGCTCGGCGCCGGCCTGCTGCTGGCCGTATGGGCGGCGGCGAGCTGGCGGCATCTGATTGCGGTGCCGGTGGATTTCGGGCTCGGCTTTCTCCTGTTTGTGGCCGCGCGCTCATTCTGGGAGGAAGGACAAAAACAGGAATCGAGCACGGAGTGCATCCTGGCGGGCGCCTTGGCGGCATGGGGCGTGACGCTGCTGGCCACGGTGCTCGACCGGCGGCTGGGCTGGATCACAGACAATGTACGGCTGGTCTTCCTACTGCCCCAGGTATTCGCGGGACTGCTGCAACTGGTCTCGCTCTACGAGGAGGAAAAACGGCGCGTCGAGCGGAACATGCTCTCGCTCGCCAATTTGAACCTGGCGGCTTCCGGCTTCACCGGGGAGGAGATGGAGCGGGCGCTCAAGCAGGCGCTCGAACGAATCCTGCGGGTGATGCGTCTGCCCACCGGGGTCCTGCTCGTGAGCTACGAACAGGCGGGGCAGCCGGCGATCGTCGTGAGCAGCGGAATCAGCGGGCAATTCCAGGAGTTGGTGAGCCAGGAACCGGTGGGACGGACGCTCGTCTACCTTGTGGCGCGGCTGGGCGGCGTCATGATCCTGAAGGGGATCCTGCGGGATGAGGAGTGGGCGCCGCTGCAGAGCGAACCCGCCTTCCAGCAGGTGCGACAACTGCTGGTGCCCGAGCGTCTGCAAAATGCGGTCGGCATCAGCCTCCAGGCCCGCGAACGCGTTTTCGGATTGCTGCTTCTCGGGACGCCGAAGAAGAGACGGTTCAGCGCGCCGGAACTACGGCTGCTGCTCGCCCTGACGCACCAGGTGGCAATGGCCGTCGAGAACAGCTACCTGATCCAGCAGACCGCGCGCCGCACCGAGGAGATGAACGCGCTGAACGAGATTGGCCGGGCGCTCAGTTCGACGCTCGATATCGACAACCTGGCCGACCGCATCTACTCCGAGATGCTCCAGCTGTTCGACGCGGAGAATTTTTTCATCGGCCGATTCGACCCCGAGCACGATCAGATTCAGGTCGATCTGGAAGTGATCGACGGCCAGCGATGCCCGCGGCGCTCGCGCCCGGCGGGAAACGGGATCATCGAATACATCCTGCGCGGCCGCAAGCCGCTGCTGATCCGGGAGGAACTCCCCGCCGAGCTGCACCGGCTGGGAATCGACGCGATGCCGGGCGCGGCTTGCTTTTGCGGGGTGCCCGTCGTGCTCTACGACCGGGCCGTCGGCGTGATGGGGCTCTACAGTCGGGACGAGCGGGCCTACGACAAAGGCCATCTGGAATTGATGCAGGCGCTGGCCAACTCCGCGGGCATTGCGATGGAGAACGCCCGGCTGTTCGGGCAGGAGCAGGAAAAATCGCGCCATCTGACGCTCCTGAACAACGTGTCGCGCCATGCCATCGGCGCCCTGAACGTCGAACAGATGCTCGCCCGGATCGCCGAGGAGATGGAACTCGGCTTGAGCTTCGATCACATCGGCATCGGGCTGGCCGATTACGACGCGAAGGAAATCGTGGTGCGGGCCGAAGCGGGACGGCGGCGCGAAGCATTGGGCCGGCGCGTCCCGTTCGGCGAGGGACTGATCGGCGACGTGGCGCGCACGGGAGAACCATCCAGCGGATCGGCCCCCGACGGCTCCCCGTTTTTGCTGGAGGGTTCGGTTTCGGGCGTGGCGCTGCCGATCATGTATGCCGACGAGCTGCTCGGCGTGCTCCACATCGAAACCAGCGAGTTCCACGAATTCTCGGCCGAGGAGCACCTGCTGCTGCGCACCCTCGCCGATCTGATCTCCGGCGCCCTGCACAACGCGCGCACCTTGCAGAAGGCTCAGGAACAGGCCATCACCGACGGACTGACGGGCGTGAAGACGCATCGCTTCCTGATGGAGGCGGTGTCGTCGGAATGGCGCCGGTCGACGCGAATGGGGCGGCCGTTCGCCTTGCTGCTGATGGACCTGGACCGGTTCAAATTCGTCAACGACCACTACGGCCACCTGGAAGGCGACGTCGTCTTGCGGCGCGTCGGCCGCCTGCTCGAGGAACACTGCCGGCGCTCGGACGTGGTGGCGCGCTACGGGGGAGACGAATTTGTCGTCCTGATGGTGGAAACCACGGTGGACCAGGCGCGGCAGATGGGCAACAAGCTTCGCGGTCTGCTGGCCGCCGATCCGTTGTTGCGGCAGCGGGGCATCACGGCCAGTTTCGGCATCGCCACCTTCCCGGTTCATGGCTCGACTCCGGAAGAACTGCTCGAGCGGGCCGACGCGGCCATGTACCTTTCCAAACGGAGAGGGGGGAACGCGGTTTCGAGCGCCCAGCGGTTCGTGCTGGAGCCGGCCGAAGCGGGGTCGGCGTCGGCCGGGGAGCTGCCGCGCTTCCAGCTGCATCACGATTTCGTGTCCGGTCCCGAGGCGTTCGACCTGGTGCTCAACTGGCTGGAGGAGTTTGCCACGACCCTGGCGAACCAGGGCCGCAGCCTGACGCCAGGGGAATTTCCGCCGACGTTGATGGAGGGGCTGATGACGGCGGTGCGCGTGGTCGACGAGAAAAAGCTCTCGACGCACGGGCATTCGCGGCGCGTTTCCGAGTACGTGGCGCGGGTCTCGGAAGCGCTCGCGCTCGATCCCGCCGAAATCGAAGAGATCCGCCTGGCCGGGCTGCTTCACGATATCGGCAAAATCGGGGTCCCGGAAAACCTGCTGCGAAGGAACGGAACGTTGCAGCCGGGCGAACGGGACGCCGTTCGCCAGCATACGGTGATGGGCTGGAAACTGCTGAGCGTATTGCCGGGCATGAGCCGCGTGCAGCAGATCGTCCGCCATCACCACGAGTATTTCGACGGCTCGGGCTATCCCGACCGCCTGGCCGGCCAGAGGATTCCGCACGGGGCGCGCCTGGTCGCGATTGCCGAGATCTACGACGCGATGGCATCGGGAATGTTCGAGCTGCCCCGCTCGAGCGAGCAGGCCTTTGCGGAACTGCTGAAAATGGCGGGTAGCCAGCTCGATCCCGGATTGGTTCCGGTATTCATCCAGGCGATTGGCCGCCACAGCCTGGAATCTCCCTCCCCGCAGCCGCGCAGCTCCTGATTGCCCTTGCGGGGCCTCTTTCGGTTCGCCCTCGGCGGCCTGCTCCGTTACAATGCCGCGGGAGGCAACCATGCAGACGGCCAGGGTCCTTTGGGTCGAAGGCGAACAGTTTCTGGCCACCATGCCTTCGGGCCACGCCATCACGTTCGATTGCGACCGCGAGCGCAATTCCGGTCCCGGACCAATGGAGATGCTGCTGGGAGCGCTCGGAACATGCACGGCCTACGACGTGGCCGAGATTTTGAAAAAGAAGCGGCAGAAGCTCGTTGGGCTGGAAGTCATGGTGCATGGAGAACGGGCGGCGAAACCGCCCGCCGTCTGGGCGAAAATTGAGATGGTGTATCGATTGAAAGGCGATCTGAACGAGAAAGCGGTGCGGGACGCCATCGAGCTGAGCCAGTCGAAATACTGCTCGGTGGCGGCGATGCTCGGGCAAGTGGCCTCGATCACCTACCGTTACGAAATCGCCGGCTAGCGGGCCGAGGCCGCCCGAGCGGGCGGGCCGGGACCGCGCCCCTGCGCAACACGCATTGGAGCCAATAGAGATGGGAAAAGCGATTCGGGCGAAAATAACGGGAGTGGCGGGCTACGTTCCCCCGCGCGTGCTGACCAACGCGGACATGGAGAAGATGGTCAACACGAACGACGAATGGATTCGCACGCGAACCGGCATCCGCGAGCGGCACATCGTCGAGCCGGGCGTGGCCGCCTCGCACCTGGGAACGGAAGCGGCGAAACAGCTCCTGGCGCAGCGGAACGTGCCACCGGAAGAGATCGACCTGATCGTCGTGGCCACGGTGACGCCCGACATGATGTTTCCCGCTACCGCCTGCCTGATCCAGGATCGCCTCGGCGCCAGCCGGGCGTGGGGATTCGATCTGTCGGGCGCCTGCTCGGGATTCCTGTACGCGCTGACGGTGGGAGCGCAATTCGTCGGCGCGGGCACGCACGCGAAGGCCCTGGTGATCGGCAGCGACGTGATGAGTTCGATCATCGACTTCACCGACCGGGCCACCTGCGTGCTCTTCGGCGACGGGGCCGGCGCCGTGCTGATCGAGCCGGCCGAATCCGACGCCGAAGGAATCCTCGATTTTTGTCATGATGTGGACGGCTCGGGCGGCTGCAACCTGTACATGCCGGGCGGCGGCTCGCTTCACCCGCCCTCGCACGAGACCGTCAATCAGAAAATGCACTACGTGCATCAGGACGGCCCGCAGGTGTTCAAGTACGCGGTGCGGCGCATGTGCGAGGTTTCGACGAAACTGCTGGAGAGGAACGGGTTCACCGCCGACGACCTGGCGCTGGTGGTTCCGCATCAGGCCAACCTGCGGATCATCCGCGCGATGCAGGAGCGCTTGGACTTGCCCGATTCGAAGATCATGGTGAGCATCGACCGCTACGGCAACACGACGGCGGCCACGATTCCCCTCGGGCTGCGCGACGCGGTCGAGCAGAAACGGCTCCGTCGAGGCGATCTCGTGCTGCTGGTTTCCGTCGGCGCCGGCTACACGACCGGCGGCGTCCTGATGCGTTGGGCCTAGTTTTCGAATCGATTTTTCGCCGCGCCCGCGCCGCTACCTGATCTACAATGGCGGAATAGGCGGCGAAGGCGTTTTCTTCGGCTGATCGCGGGGATTCCAATGAAAATTCGAGAAGGCGAAACGCGCGCGGTGGTGACCGGGGGCGCCGGGTTTTTAGGCTCGCATCTGTGCGATTTTCTGATCGGGAAGGGCTGGCAGGTACTCTGCATCGACAACCTGGTGACGGGCTCGGAAGCGAATATCGAGCACCTTCAGACCAGTCCCCGGTTTCGCATGCTTCGCCATGACGTGACAAAACCCACCGACGTCGCCGGTCCCGTCGAAGCCGTTTTTCATTTCGCCTGTCCGGCCAGCCCGGTCGATTATCTCCGCCTGCCGATCGAGACGCTGGAGGTCGGCTCGCTGGGAACGCGCCACATGCTGGAATTGGCATCGGCCAAAGGGGCCCGGTTCCTGCAGGCTTCCACCTCGGAATGCTATGGCGACCCGGAAGTGTCGCCGCAACCGGAAACCTACTGGGGTCACGTGAACCCGATCGGCCCGCGCAGCGTTTACGACGAGGCCAAGCGATTTTCCGAAGCCCTGACGATGGCCTACCACCGCGCCCGGGGTGTGGACACGAGAATCGTGCGCATCTTCAATACCTACGGCCCGCGCATGAGGCTCAACGACGGCCGCGTGCTGCCAAATTTTGTCTATCAGGCCTTCCAGGGCCAGCCGCTGACCGTCTACGGCGACGGAAAACAGACGCGCAGCTTCTGCTACGTCTCCGATCTGATCGACGGGATTTACCGCCTGTTCGAATCCGAACATCACGAGCCCGTCAATATCGGCAATCCCCGCGAGATGACGATTCTGGAGTTCGCCGAGATGGTCCTGAAATACACGGGCGCCGGCAGCGGCATCGATTTTCGGCCGCTGCCCATCGACGATCCCAAACGCCGCTGCCCGGATATCGCGAAGGCGAAAAGACTTCTTGGCTGGGAGCCGCGCGTCGGACTCGAGGAAGGGCTAGAGCGGACAATCGATTTCTTCCGCAAGGCGGCAGGGACGCCGCAGTCCTGAGGACGGGTTCCTGCCCCGTCAGATCGTCCGGGCTTTCCTTCGCCCGCCCTTCGACAGGGTGAGGGGTTGGGCGCCGCGAGCCGCTCACGGCAACCCACACGATCACCGAAACCGGCCCGCGGTACAAATACAAAAGCGTACCGACCTTTTTTAGTTAGGTATGGCAAAACAAGACTTACGAGAGGAAAAGCTCGGGCGTGAGTACCGACCTTTTTCGGCCCTTCCGCGACCCCTAACAGGGGCAAGTGGCGAAATGCAGGTAATGCCGACGGTAGTAGTGCAGCGGGGGTTGCGTATGGAAGAAAAATCCGCACCCTTGAAAACGAAGGGTGCGGCACCCCCTCGATCCTATCCGCAGGGGATCGTGCCCGGATGATGTACTCCCTCCGTGCTGCATCCCCCAAGACATTTCCTCGCGCGCATTCTCCGCGCCACCCGCCCCGTCTATTCAGGGAAGAAGCGCCATAATATGATGACGGGGAAGGCTTCCCGTGGCAAACGGCGTCAGGGATTGGAAGCGAGGAGGGGAAAATGTATGGCAGTGGGCAAGAGCCAATGGTCGGCGACATCGTCTGGGGCCGCGGTGGCGAGGGGAGAGTTCTGGAAGTTACGCCAATCGGCTTGGGCGGTGGTGAAACCGCTACAGTGCAGTGGACGACCCCGCAACCGAAGGCGCCGGGAATAAATGCTCCGTGCGCCCCGTCCACGGTGGGAACGCAGTCCCTGAGGCTTGTGCGGCGAGGGGCAGGATAGCTTTCGAATTCAAAGGGGGTCGAATTGTCACCGCTGCAACAAAAGGTCCTCGCGTTATTCAAGGAGGCCCTCGCTCAAGAGCAGAGAGACCTCGATGGCTGGGAGGAGCTTGCACGCTTTCAGGAAAACGACTTCGCTTTGCAAGTCGCCATAGAGCGTCACCGGTCCAACATCACGGCGTACAAGAGCCTGATTGAGAATTGGGAGAGCAGGAAAGCTGGCGGGGTGTGGTCAAATCCGAGGACAAGGCCGGGCGGCCCGAGGGCCGAACACGGCCAAGAGAGCGTCGAAGAACGACTCAGGATCATCGCCGACTACGGAGCGTTCTTGGAGCGTAGGCCGCGCGGGGACGTCTGGGATGTGAAGTGCCTTCCACACGACAAGGGGGCCATCCTGGATGCCATCTACCTGGAAATCGTGAGGGAAGCCGACGCGGCCCGGCGTGGGGCGCTGGGGGGGGGCTGCGGTGTTCCTGGCGGACTATCAGGAGTGCGTGGGGGACCAGCCGATTTGGGCTCTCGGCGTTGATCTGGAGTCCGCGGACTTCACGTCGTTGAGTGTGGACGACCAAATGGCCAAGGTTGCTGGCAATCCAGGCAGGGAGCGATACGAAACGTACAGCCGCATGGCGGGCAAGGAGCGCGCTGACATCTATGTCAGGGTGCTCGCCGCGGAGGAGTTGGGACGGGGCATGCGCGAGGATAAGAAGCGCGAAATATTCGGGTAGACTTCCCTCTCGGATAAGGGCGACTTTTTCAGCGGGTATTTGCTCTTTGTGCTGGCTCGGGCGGGGTGTGCGGTGACTCCGGGCTGTTCGGCCATACAGGCCACCGCAAGGGTGACCGGAAGCTTGTCTTGGCCGGGCTGTCGTCCGCCGTTGCCTGCCTCCCCTCCTGAGGAAGCGATGTGGGGGTCGACGGGGCGGAGGGACGGCGTCCAGAAGTTCCGAATTGCCTTCCGTATAGACGATCAGGGGGTGAGCCGGTTCGAATTTCCGGCGGGACGGCCCACCGATTCATATTCCAGGCCGAGGGATCGAATCGCTTTCGAATCGAGCAGGTTCCTGCCGTCCAGGATCAGCGGCCGCGCCATCGATTGGCCGATTCGCGCCCAATCCAGAGCGGCAAATTCGGGCCATTCGGTGGCAATCACGAGCGCGTCGGCCTGCCGCGCTGCGGCGTAAGGATCTGGAGCAAAGCAAGCGCCGGGAAGCGCCGCCCGCGCCCGGTCCATCGCTTTCGGATCGTAGGCGTGCACGCGGGCCCCTTCGGCGAGCAGATGCTCGGCGAGTTTGACGGCGGGCGAGAAGCGAATGTCGTCGGTATGCGGCTTGAACGCCAGGCCGAGCAGGGCAATCTGTTTGTCACGAATCACCCACAGGGCCCGCCGGATTTTTTCGACGAACCAGTCGATTTGCCGGTTGTTGATGGCTTCTACTTCCTTCAGGAGACGGAAATCCATCCCGGCGCGCTCGGAGAGGCGAATGAAGGCCTGGACGTCCTTCGGAAAGCAGAAGCCGCCGAAGCCCAGCCCCGCGCGAAGAAAATGCGGGCCGATGCGGGGATCGAGTCCCATGGCGCGGGTGACCTCCTCGACGTTGGCGCCCAGCCGCTCACAGAGATCGGCCAAGGCGTTGGCGTAAGAGATTTTCAGGGCCAGAAAAGAGTTCGAGGCGTGCTTGATCAATTCCGAGCTGGCGATCGTGGTCACGACGAAAACGGGCGCGGCCGTCGGGGGACAGGGAGATTCGTGAACCGGGCAGCGAAATTTTCCGTCGAGCACGGGTTGGTAGATTTCCCGCAACTGGCGCTCGGTCTGGTCGTCCTCGACGCCCACGACGATCCGGTCGGGATGGAGAAAATCCTCGACGCCGCTGCCTTCCCGCAGAAATTCGGGATTCGAGGCCACGCGAAAGGAGACGTTGGAATTGCGACCGTAGACGGCCAGGGCGCGCTTGAGTTCCTGGCCCGTGCGGACGGGAACGGTGCTTTTCTCCACGACGAGCTTCGGGGAGCGGGCTTCGGTGGCGATCAGGCGCGCCACGTGGTCGATCGCGCTGAGATCCGCTTCGCCGTTTTCCAGTGGAGGCGTGCCGACGCAGATAAAAATGGCTTCGCCGTACCGGGCCACTTCGGCCGCCTCGGCGGCAAAGCGCAGCCGCCCTTCCTGCCGGTTGCGCAGGAAGATCCCGTCGAGATGAGGTTCATAAATGGGCAAGCGCCCGTCGCGCAGCATTTCCGACTTGGCGGGATCGCTGTCGAAACAGAGAACCGAATGGCCGAGCTCGGCCAGGCAGGTTCCCGTCACCAGTCCCACGTAGCCGCATCCGATCACCGAGATTTGCAAGCGAGTCCCCTCCCAAGACTAAAGATTAGCCACTTGCCCCGTTGCCGGGGAATAGCCACGTGAAAAATTCCCGGCAAGGCGCGCGCCGCCTGGCGGCCAAAGGGGTGAGAAGCCGTTTCATCCCGATTGCCCGTTCGAAGACAGGACCCCTTTGGCCAGCAATCCGCGCAGCCCCAGCCAAAGCAGCCGCGGCTGGCTCTGGCAGAGCCGAAGGAGCATGCGGGCAACGTCGTCCCGGTGAAACCGCGAGAGCGAATCGTGAGCCGCCGGATTCAAGAGGTCGAGCAGGCGGGAGTAATCCTGTTGCGAAAACTGATGGAGCGAGCGGCGCACGAGCAGGTGCAGATTCAATTCGCGCCGCAGGGAACGAAGCTGCCTCGAACCGTCGGAGCGAAGGATGGCGCTCGAAACCGCCTCGGCGCCTCGCAGGCCGGTGACAATGCCGCCAACCGTGCTGACCTTCACTTGAGAGGCGGCATCGCCCACCAGATAGACGTCCATCCCCGCCACGCGGCGATGCACGGGCACCCAACCGACATAGATCGGAATGCGCGCGCCCTGATATTCGATCGGCTCGAAACCGTGACGATCGAGGAATTGCTGCAGGCAGGTCCGGGTCTTCTCGCCGTCTTCGCCAATCAGCCCCAGCGCGCCCTGGGTCGGCGTTTCCGGAATCAACCAGTAAAAATAGGGCGTCTCTTCGGGAACGAACCAGACGCGGACGGTGTCGGGCGGGAAATCGGGCGGCAAGCGCACGATGGCCTGCAAAAGGGGAACGGTTTCCGGGCGCGGCCAGCCGGCCCGGCGAGCCACTTCGCTCAAGGCCCCGTCGGCGCCGACAACGACCGAAGCGGGAACGGTTTCACTTTCGCCGCTTCCCCGCCGCTCGGTCACCAGACCGGGAGCATCCGGGTCCTGCGAAAACCGGATAAATCGCCTGCCCAGGACGACCTCGGCACCGGCGGCGCGCGCGCGCTCGGCCAGCGTCTGGATCAGCGTGGAACGCTCGACGATCAGATCCGGCCGGTCAAGCGAAACCTGCGCCGAGCGGCCGTCGCTCCAGATTTCGAATCGCCGGATTTCGTTGACCACCGAGGGCTCGCCCAATTCCCCGAGCATTTCCCGCATGCGATGGGTAACGATCAGGGTCCGGGAAGCGGGGTCGAGCCGGTCGTTCTGCTCGAAAACGCATACCGGGCGGCCCGTCCGGCTTAAAAGCCACGCGGTAAAAAATCCCGCCGCCGAGCCGCCTACCACGGCCACGGAGGCAGCCGGGTCGCGTGGGGCCGCAGAACGCTTAGATTGTTCTGATTGGAGAGGGTTCACAGGATCAACTGGTTCCAAAGACAATGAAGTTCGTAAACCGACAGTATAGCGAACTGGAAGGATGGTTCAGAAATACGTCCGCGTCCGGAAGTTCCGTAGGGGAACACCCTGCAGGGCAAAGGCGTCTCAGGAAACTGGCGGTTTGCGTTGCGCTTCGAAAGGCGCGCTTTCGAAGACAGCGACCCCGGCCAGGAGCCCGATCCCGACCGCAGCCGCAAGGACCCAGGCTGCAGCCTCCGGCAGGCGGGTCAGCACGAGCGCCAGACCGCCCCCAAGGCAACCGAGTCCGTACATGGCGAGGACCGCTCCACGCTGCCCCCACCCCAGGTTCGACAAGCGATGAGCCGTATGATCCTTGCCGGGCGAAGTAAATGGCAGCATTCCCCGCCGCGAGCGCGAAACGATCACGAGGAGCGTATCGAAGACCGGCACCAGAAGCACCAATACGGGCACCATCCAGGCTGTTGCCTGCGGCACGGCATCGGTCCGCAGCTTGAGCCCGAGCGTTGCCATGAGGAAGCCGAGGAACATGGCTCCGGCGTCCCCCATGAAGATCTTCGCCGGATTGAAATTCCAGCGCAGAAACCCGACCGCCGCGCCCAGAGTGGCTGCGGCAAGCACGCGCACCGCCGTCTGGCCGTCCAGCACGGCAAACAGGGTGAAAAAAGCGGCTGCAATCGCGGCCACGCCCGTACAGAGCCCGTCCATGTGATCCAGGATGCTGAAGGCCGCCGTAATACCGACCACCCAGATCAGGGTCAACAGGATATCCAGCACGGCCCCGTACCGCGGTATGAGCGGCGTGAATACGTCCGCCCGAATCCCCGAAACCAGCAGGATCGTCGCCGCCGCGGGCATGGCAATGAACAGCTTGAACTGGTGATGCAACAGGCCACGGTCATCCAGCAGGCCGACCAGGCCGAGCAGCGTCGCACCGGCCAGGATGGCCACCGTTTGGCCTTCCATATGACCGCCGAGGCTGACGACTAGGGCAAGGATGACCCCGCAATAAATGGCCAGGCCGCCGAGCAGAGGAACCGGGGCCAGGTGAATCTTGCGCGCCGTCGGCTGGTCCACCATGCCCACCTGCAAGGCCAACCGGCGCACCGGAACCGTGAGGGTGAGACTGGCCACCATGGCCACCGCAACAGTGAAAAGCGTCATCAGCATAGGAAATAACGATTTTAACGTTCGCCAGGCATGCGGTCGAGGATCGCCTTCACCCGCGCGTTCCTGGTGCGCCAGAGACATCCGGCGCGGACCATCCCGGGCTCGACGTAGCTCGTCCCGGCGCCGTCACCCCGGCCTTTGCATGGGGCCTTGCCGCTCGCCCCGACTTCACTCGCCGGATTCAACATCCGCCTGCCTCCTCCACAACGTCGAGCAGCAGCTCGAGCTGCCGCCCGCGTTCGAATTCAAGCGCCTTTTCCCTGGCCCGGCGTCCCATCTCCCGCAGCAGCGCGGGGTTGGCGCGAAGCGTGCGAAGAGCCGCCACCACCGAGGCGGGATCGTCCGGGTCGGCCGCCAGGCCGCAACCGGCGTCTGCGACGATGCGGACCACATCGCTCGACCGGGGGGCGACGGCGAGAACGGGCTTGCCGGCCGCGAGAATCCCGTACAGTTTGCTGGGGACAACCACCCCCTCCAGGCCACGGCGCACCGTAACAATGTGCACGTCGGCTGCGGCGATGACGTAGGGAATCTCCTCGGGTGGGCGAAACGGTAACAGGCGCACGGCCCGCGATCCGGCCGCCATGCCGGCCACGCGGTCGCGCCAGGCCCCTTGCCCGACGAAAACGATTCCGGTCCCTTCGTTTTCCAGCTGCCGGGCCGCATCGACCAGGGTCGGCCACGCCCCGGCGAAACCGAGATTACCCGCGTGCAAGGCCACGAACTCGAATCCGTCGCGAATCGCCGTGATGGCGGGATGGCCGCTCCGGCTGCCGTTGTCGCCGGAGTGTGGCCGATCCAGCACGGCGCCGTCGCGGACAACGACGATGCGCGAGGGATCGACGCCCTTGGCGGCGATGCGCTCGCGCATGTCCTCGCCGAGAACGATGACCCGGGCCGCCTGGCGGAGGGCGCGCCGGTGCATCCGTTCCCACGCCTGCACCCAGGGCCTGTTTTCCACAATCGCCCCGCCCAGCGCCATGTCCGGATAAAGATCGCGGATGTTGTAAACAAACGGCACGCCCCGTTGTCGCGCGATCCAGGCCCCCAGCAGGCCGGCGAAGGGCGGATCGGTCATGGCCACGACCAGGTCGGCGGGAATCGACAAGGCGTCGGGCAGAGACAGCATCAGATAGGTGAGATAGTTGCTCAGCCGGCGCGTCATGCGGTGACGGGGAAAATCGGTCGAGCCGACCCGGCAAACCCGCACCGGCCCGTTTCCCTCCATCCGGGACCAGTAGAAGGGGTGGTACTCGGTGGGATCGTAGGAGGGACGACCGGCGAGCACGGTGACGTGGTGGCGCCGGGCCAGCGTGCCTGCTACGGTCTGCGCGAGCCAGGCGGTGGCGGAAGTGTCGGGCGGATAATACTGATTGACCAGGAGAATCCGCATCGCTTTCGCCTGAAAACCCTCAATCCAGCAGCGCGCTCGGCAGCGGCGCCGGTTTGTCGATCAGAAAGTCGCCGAGCACGAGCGCATCCATTTGGGTTCTGCGAAAGCACTCGATGGCTTCGCCGGGCTGGCAAACAATCGGTTCGCTTTCGTTGAACGACGTATTCAGCAAAACCGGCACGCCCGTCTGGCGGCCGAACTCCTCGATGAGCGCCCAAAAACGGGGATTCGCGGCCCGGCTGACGGTTTGCAAGCGTCCGGTACCGTCCACATGCGTCGGCGCCGGGATGATGTCGCGTTTCTCGGCCCGCACCGGGAAGGCCATCTGCATGAATGGAGAGAGGCTGGGCGCGTCGAAATAATCCGATACGGCCTCCTCGAGGATCGACGGCGCAAAAGGCCGGAATGGTTCGCGGTGCTTGATGCGACGGTTCAAAATATCCTTCATCTCGGGCCGGCGCGGATCGGCGAGAATGCTGCGATTGCCGAGCGCTCTCGGCCCCCATTCCATGCGGCCCTGAAACCAGCCGACAATGCCCCCTTCGGCGAGGTAAGAGGCGGTTTCGGCCACGAGTTCCCTCTCGTCGGGTTGGCGGACCCGGTATCCCTGCTCGGCCAGATTCGAAACGCGAATCGCTTCCCGAATGTGAGAGGCATGGAACTCCGGACCCCAGTAGGCGTGGTCCATGACGAACCCCCGCGAACCGCCGAGAATCTGGTGGTAGAGGTAGAAGGCGGCGCCCACGGCAAGGCCCGCGTCGCCGGCGGCCGGCTGCACCCAGATTCGCTCGAAGGGGGTCTGCCGAAAAAACTTTCCATTGGCGGCGCAATTGAACGCAACCCCGCCCGCCAGACATAAATTCTTCATTCCAGTGGCGCGGTACAACTCGTTGAGTATCGCGAACAGAACTTCCTCCAGGGCCGCCTGCTGGGTCGCCGCAATGTCTTTATGCCGGGATTCGATGGGTTCCTCGGCCTGACGGGCAGGGCCGAGGCGCCTGGCGACATGGTCGGAGAACAGACGGCCGAGAACCGGGGTTTCATCCCCGTTGCGCCAGGACATCTCGGCCCCCTGGCGGTGGTGAAGGAAATAGTCCAGGCCGAGGCGAAAACCGACGCCGGGGCCCGGGCGAACGATATGCCGGAACTCGTCGAGATAGGACGGCTGGCCGTAGGCGCCGAGTCCCATCACCTTGAATTCGTCGCCGAACCTCCAGAAACCCAGGTATTGCGAGAGCGCGGTGTAATAGATTCCGAGCGAATGCGGGAAGGCGACGTCGCCCTTGACTTGCATCGTGGCGCCCTGTCCGATCCCCCACATCAGGCTGGCGAAATCGCCCAGTCCGTCGACCGAGAGCAGCGCGGCCTGATCGAACGGGGAAACGAAGAAGGCGCTGGCCAGATGGGCCTGGTGATGCTCGACGCGATGAAATTGCGCGCCGATCCGTTCGGGGGCGACGTGCAGCGATTCGGCGATCTGGCGATGGATGCCCGCGAAACGCATCATCACCTGGAGGCGATCGAAAGCAAAGCGCGGCAGGCGCGCGGCGAACATCAGTTTTTTCCAGGCGCGCGCCCGGGGATCGCGCGGCACGATGATATGGTGAACGTCCTCGATGCCAATGCCAGCTTCGCCGAGGCAATAGAGAATGGCGTGGGCCGGAAAGCCGGCGGCGTACTTCACGCGATTGAAGCGTTCCTCTTCGGCAGCGGCAATCAACCGGCCGTTCTGCACGAGCGCGGCGGACGCGTTCGCGTGGTACGCATTGATGGCAAGGATATTCACTGACCCCTCTTCAGATCCCTTCTCCGCGTCCGGGACGCCAATCCGGTATGACGGCGCGGCCCCGAAGGATTCGAATGCGCAAATTGCGGACAGAAGGGAAAGGGCGCCAGCATGCTGGGCACGGCCATCCCTCCGGAAAACTGGAAAAGGTCCCGAAGCGTTCGTTCACGCCTTATCGTTGCCCGCGGCGATAAGAGCTGAAAATGACGGCCACACAGGCAGGATACATGGCCCGGCGGCGGGGTGCAAACCCTGGGGGTGGGAGCTGTTCTTGCCCGTCAAGTCGTTACTGGAGAGGAAGATGTGACCATCCAGTGAATGGCTGGAGCCACGGCTCCAGTACTAATGGCAACGGGCGGATGGCGATTCGGCGCCGGACTTGCGGCCGGCCGCTGAAGCGCCCCGGTCCACGCATTCGCGGTAGAACCCCTCGAGAACCGAAACGATTTTCTCCAGGCCAAGCTCTTCGGTAACGCCGTGACAACCGGCCCGCAGCTGTTCCCGCAGGGCGGGACTCATGACCAGGGCGCGAATGGCTCCCGCAACGGCTTCCCTTTCCCGGGGGACAACCAGGCCGGCGCGATGGTTCACCAGGGAATGAATCCCGCAGCGGTCGGTGACGACGACGGGGACACCGCTGGCGGCGGCTTCAGCCACGGCGTTGGCAAAATTTTCATAGGACGAGGGCAGGACGAATAGATCCGCGTCGGCCAGCACCTGCTTTTTATCCTCCCCGTAGAGCGGACCGGTGAATCGAACCCGCTCGGTCAGGCTGCATTGCGTGGCGACGGCCCGCAAATGATTCAGGTATCCGGCTTCGCCCTCCGGACCCGCAACAACCAGAACTCCTTCATCGGGCAGTGCGTCGGCAAAGGCTTCGATCAGCAGATCGGCCCCCTTTCGGGGAATCAGCCGGCCCAGGAACAGCACCAGCGGCTCGTTTGGAGCGATCTTCCAGCGATTTCGAAAAATCCCCCGTGGAGGGAGCACCCGGTATTCGGCCGCATCGACGGGATTGTAGCGCAGCAGGAGGCGGCCGGCGGCAATACCACCTTGGATCAGCTCTTCGCGCTCGATTTCGGCCGTGGCAATGATGCGCGACGCGTTTCGCATCATTCGGCGGCCGAGCGCGCGGTGCCAGACATTTTTCAGAAAGAATCCACGGTCGATCGGGTGAAACATGCCCATGGGCTCGACCAGATACGGGATTCCCAGACGATTCGAGAACCGCGCCACCGTCGGCCCGAGCAGGTCGTATAGGCCATAAATATGGACAACGTCGAATTCGGCCAGACGCCGGCGGCAGAAGGACGGAAGAGAAGGATTCAGAGTCAAGGCACGGAAGGAAAGCAGCGTGCGCAGGTAGATGGTTTCCGCGTTGGGCGCGAGCGAGCGCCATCCCCAGGGGCTCTCCTCCCCCAAATCGTTGCGGCCCCCATCGCCCAGATCGGCGGTGAGCACGGTCACCTGGTGCCCGCGCGCCGCCAGTCCCCGGGCCAGTTCCCGCACCGTGCCCGCCTGGCCTCCTCGTTCGAGGAATGGATAGTAGGCCTGAGTGACTTTCAGGATTTTCATATTCACCGAAGCGGTGACCGGGGGCAGGCCGAATCGGCCGCCGCCGGAAAGGCGATCCGTCGCTTACGAGAGGGGCCTGCACTCGATGGGTTGGCCGCGCTTCGGCCCGAAACTGGCCCCGGCCACAACCGCCGCTACGACCTCGCCACATTCTAGACGATCGAAACCACCCGGGATAGAAACGCCCGGGCGCTCAAGATTTTGAGGGGGCCGGCGCACGCGAGGACCAGGAAAAACGCCGCGACCCCATAGGCGGCCCAGCGGCGCTTGGGCAGTTGCTCGTAGAACGCCCACAGGAAAAAAGGCAGCACCGGAGCCAGCAGGCGCGCGTGAATGACAAGCGCCCAATGCGGCGAATTGTACAGGAGAATGAAGCCGGAATAGAGGATCACAAAGGCAAACGCCAGCGGTCTTTGCAGCGCCCTCTTTCGGACGGCGCCCCAAAATACCAGCAGTCCCAACACCAGCAAATGCGCCAGCACGTAGCCGACTTTCACGTATTTCGCCGCCGAGGTCGCGAAGTTCATCCCGTTCCTGAAGTTTTCCATCATCGCCCAGAGCGGATAGGTGACCGGCGGGCCGCCCAGCCAATCCTGCCTCTGGTAACCGCGATAGGAAGCCAGGGGCGTGTGGAACCGAATCAGAAAGGGAACGCAATACAGCGCGAAGGATGACGGAGGCCGCGGCGGCGGGCCACCCGGGCAGCCACCCGCCCTTTCGGCGCCACGCCATGAGGAGAATTGGAGCCAGGACAAACAGACCGAGCGGCTGAACGGTCGTGGCGAGCGCGCCCAGGGTCGCCGCCAGAGTCCATTTATCCCGATGCGCCGCGAGCAGCGCCGCAAAAACGCAGGCGGCGAACAACGGCAGCGCCCCGCCATACGTGGTGGACTGGATCCAGTTCCAATCCATGACGAGGAAGAACAGGGTGACCCGAGCCCCCCACAGTTGATAGGCCAGGAGCAACGCCGTGATCGAACTGCAAACAGAGACGAAGACGATGGCCTGCAGGTCTGTCACCTGAGTGATGGTTGTCACCAGCGAGGCGGCGTAGGACAACCCCCCCAAATGCTTCGCCATGCCGAGCGAGCTCAGGTCCCAGGTGCGGATGGCTCGCGAGATGGCCGCGTAGTCGGCGTTGTCTCCGAATTTGCTCACGAGCTTCCAGTAACCCCCGCTCGCGCCAGCCGCCCAGATACAGCAAGCCATCAGGACAAAGTTGACCGCCAGGATTTCGACTCGCCCGGGCGGACGGCCACGGCCTCGTGTCCCGGCGCTGCCGGGCACGGCCTCCGGCGACAAAGCCTCTTTCGATTCACCGCCCACTGCCCACTGTCGCTCTCCAGGACAGCCCGTGCCGCTGCGGGGAAGCCAGGCGCGACACTGCCAGCCTGACGAAATGCCTCGCCGCGCTTCACGGGATTTTCGTAACCTCTACGCCGGAACAACACAGCGCCGGATACCGTCAGCCTTTGCCGGCCTCCAGAATGGCGATCAGCCGGTCACGGAAATGCTCGAACTGGTATTGCTCTTCCGTCTTCCGCCTGCCGGCTTCTCCCATTCGCCGTCGCAGGCCTTTATCGCCCAGCAACCCGGCCAGGCGGGCGGCTAGCGCGGAAACATCGCCATATTCCACCAGGTAGCCGTCCTCTCCGTCGCGCACCACTTCCGGCGCGCCGCCGCAGGCCGAGGCCACCACCGGCTTTCCAGCGGCCATGGCCTCCAGGAAAACAATGCCGAATCCTTCCTGGCGGCTGGGCATAACGAAGACATCGGCGATTTCGTAATAGCGCCGGAGGGACTGCTTCGGACACTCTCCCGCAAAAATAACCCTTTCGCCAACGCCATTTTCGATGACGAGTTTTTCGAGCCCGGGCCGCCCGTCCCCGTCACCGACGATCACGTAGAAAAGATCGGGAAAGCAAGGCAGCAGTTGGGGCATGGCCTGAATAACGGTATCGACGCCCTTGCCGGGCTCGGAGGCCGCGAGGCGCGCGACGGTGAGAAGCAGATGGCTTCCCGGCGGCACACCGAGAGAAGCGGCTTCGACCGGGGAGCCGGATGCATCCCGTGCATGTATGTCCGGCTCGAGGGCGGCCGGCTCGAGCGCGGGGGGAAGGAGAAAGATTTTCTCGCGAGGCACTTTTTGTTCGCGCTCGACCGCTTCGGCTGTGTTCCGGCTCACCGCGATCACCCCGTGGGCCTGGCGCAGCGGAACGGCACGGTACAGCGGAAGCGGCTGCCACACTTCAAACCCATGGGCCATCAGCCAGTAGCGCAAATGCGGGCCAAGCGCCGCGGCGGCAAAGGCCGGCGGGCCGAAGTAGATGTGGGCGGCAAACAGCAGCCGGGTTCTCGGCGCGCGGATCATGAGATGAGCCACAAACCTGGACTTGTGGCGCGCGAAGCCGCGAAACGGGAAGCGCTGCCGGCCGACCCGGAACCAATCCTCCGTGGCCGGATCGTTCAGCGAGAGCAATTCGCAGGTTTCTCCCGTTCGCCCGGCGAGTTCGCACAGGGCCGCCCCGGCGTGGCGGCTCACCTGTTGAATGCCGCCGACTCGGTTCAGCTCGGGGAAAACGCCCAGAATCATGTGGCCTGTTCGCTCCTACTTCCCGACTTGCAAAATGACGACGCGGATCTCTTTCCTCCGGCGATAGATTCGGTCGCCAACGAAATTGATCACTTTGGACGAGGCCACCGGCCGGAGGATATTCTCGGCCTCGAGCTGGTGCGCGGCGCCGGCCAGGCCGGTCGGAAAATCGGGGCTTTCGACCACCCAGCGAACCTTCAGCCGCCGCAGCACGGCCAGCAGCTTGTCCGGTCCTTGACCGATCACCGCGCCCGTGGCCCGGCAGTCGGCCGGATCCCCGGAAACGAATGGAACCCTCAAGTAATGGACGTGCTGAAAAAAGACCATCGTCTTTCCCGGCTGTCCGCGCAACTCGCGATTGATGAACCGGGTCACCTGATAGTCGGGAGCCATGTTCTCGAGGAAAGCCTGCCGGTTTTCCAGATCGAGAGCGACCGGCAGAAAACTCCGCGCGTACATACAATCGGCGCCCGCGGAGAACAGAAGAAAGAAAGCCAATGTGGCCACGCAGGCGCCCCGGACAAATCGCCAGCCCCGCCGGCCCGCTTCGAATGCGCCGGCGACGGCCAGCACGAGCGCCAGGGGATACACCGGCAACAAAAACCGGCCCATTTGCGTGGTGAAAGCGGTCGCGCCAAAAAAAATCAACCAGACCAGGCCGGCGATGCGCAGGAGCGGCTTGCGCCATGCGACCAGCGCCAGCAAAGGGCCGAAGGCTAAAACGATCGGCCCGAACAGTTGTCCGAGGCCGTACAGGTGGCCATCGAGCGTAACCCGGACCGGGAACTCGACCAGACTCCGCAGATTCAGCGCGAACAGGAAACTGCGCGTATCTTGCCGCATCGCGTTAAAGGTGAAGGCGGGCAATGCGTGGCTATTGAATTTCTCGATCAGAAAGGGAAAGAAAGGATCCCCGCCAATCCAGAAATTCCGCACGAGCGGCAGAAATCCGGCCAGCAGGGCGCACGAGCCGCAAAGAAACATTCGTTTCATTGACCGCGTTTCCACCCAGCCGATCAGCACCACGGCCGTGGCAATAAACCAGCCCGTGTACTTGGCTCCGCCCACCGCGCCGGCCAGAAATCCGGCCAGCACGAACCAACGCGCCTTTTCCTCCCGTATGGCTCTCTCGAGCGCCAGAACGGACAGCACGGTGAAAAATGCCATCCAGATGTCGGGCGCCCCCGAAACGCCGATCTGCCAGAACACCATGGGCGTCAGCAGAAACGTTGCCGCGCAGGCCCATGCCCAGGAAGGAGACATCATCCGGCGCGCCAGCAGGAATACCGCTGCCATCGTGAGAAAGCCCCCGGCACAGATCAGGCCAAGCGCAATCCGGTCGCTGCCCAGCGCCAAGCCCAGGGCAATCAGGCCGTGGCCTTCCCCGGTAAAGAAGCTATTGAGAATGTCGAAGCGCAGGGGAGAGCGGTTTCCCGCCGCGGCCAGGGCGGTGGTGAAATGATAGCGAAGGGCGTCGGAACCGGTGAGCGGCGCCATCGAGGCCAGTGCCGCCAGAGCGGCGCTCAGCCAGAGTCCCGAACTCGCCAGCGTTCCCTGCCACGTCGTGAACAGTGCCGCCTGGGAGCGCCAGAGCGCGGCCAGGCGCCGAAGAAACGCCTGCCACGCCGTGCCGGCCACAAGCGCCATCACGGCGAGGATAGCGATGGCCTGGGCGCGGTGCAGCCAGGCGCAGGAAGCCAACGCGAAAGCAGACACCTCAATGGCAAGGAACCCGGCGCCCGCGGCAAACAGCGTGGTTTCGAGCGCGCTCTCCGCCTCGATCCGGCCCCAAGCGAGAATCCGAAGACCAAAAGCCACGGCCACGGAAAAAATGGAGGCGACAACCAGCAGGACTCCCAGGGTGGCTAGAGGTGCCATCGGCTGAGCCAGTGAGGCAACCTCGATGCGGCCAAGGCGCGAAACTGCAGGTAGAAGAGGATATTGACGCCCAGCAGCCAGAGCAAGAAAAGGGCCTGCCAGAGACGCGATAGAAATGGATGTTTCCCGCCGTCTTTCATGCCTTTCGCGCTGCGACCTCCTCCGATTGTCTGGTTATCTTCAAGACCTGCTCGAACTGCTCGGCAACGGCCGCGGCATTGGCTTCCCAGGTGAAGTGCCGGGCGGTTGCTACAGCCGCCCCTCCCAGCCGGAGCTGAAATTCGCCGTCATCATGGAGCCGGCGAATCAGCCGGGAAAGTCCGGTGGCGTCTTGTGGGTCATCGAGAATGAGTCCGTTTTCGCCATCGGTTACGAGTTCGCTCGCCCCCATGGCTCGCGACGCGATGACCGGCAAGCCGCAGGCCATGGATTCCAGAACCGGCAGGCCGAAAGGATCGTAAAGAGAAGGAGCGGCGCATACATCGGCGGCCGCGTAAAACGGAATGACATCGGCGCTCACACCGGCGAAATGCATCCGGCCGCCAATCCCCAACCGCCGCGCCTGCTCCTGATACGGGCCCGTCCTGTCGTTTCCGACGATCAGGGCGGAAACGGGCAAATCGCCGGCTTGGGCCAGAGCCTCCAGCAAACAGGGCAGCCCTTTCTTCTCCCAGTCGTTTCCCATCAACAAAACAACGAAATCCTCGTTGCGAAAGCCCAGGGTCCGGCGCGCCGCTTCCCGCCGGCGGTGGCGAACATCCGGGTTGAATGCAACCGGATTCACACCGTGGTAAATCACCGCGACAGCCTCTCCGGGGCAAAATCGCCGCTCGATGTCGGCGGCGACGGCTCGCGAAATCGCGGACAGCGCCTTGGGGCGGCGCCGGTAGACAACTCCTTCGAGCCAGCCGATCAGCCCGTAAAAAAGCCGCCGATGAACGATCCGGGGCCAATCCCGGAAATGGCGCGAGCGCAAGCGCAACGGCTCGCGCAAGCGCTCCCGGTGGTCGGCAAAAACGTGATGAACCAGAATCACATTGGCATCGAAGCAGTTTATGCCCGGGGAAAAAACCACCCGGAACTTCTCTCCGCTCCGAACCCGTTCCGCCCAGCGCCACACGTGGTTGGCGGCAAACCACCAGATGTATCGGGCCAGGTGCGGCCCGGGAATTTCGGGCACCCGATGCCAGACCAGCCGCGAGGTCTCGATATCCTCCACGCGCGAGCTGAACAGGTGAATTTCGTAGCTTTCGGCCAGGCGTTCGATCTGCTCGGCCACACACCGCTCGGTCCCGTGGCGTTTGTCGACGAAAGGGGAAACAACGGCGATCGGAATCTTAGCCATCACAACTCCGAGGTTCCGGGCATGACCCGCAGAAAGCCGGAAGCCACAGCGGGAGAGCCGCGTCCCGGACGCATTCTTGCCTTGCTTCTGCCACAACTGCCCGGCGAGCCGATTTCATGGAGCCTGCCCGGCATGAACGGGCTCGGGGGCGCGAGCCACAATTCCCGCAGCAACCGATGGCCGCGGCTGACTGGCGGCGACAAGGGAAGGCAGCCGGTAGAGAACTCCAAGAAGCAACCAGAGGTAAGCATTCACGACAAAATTTTGATATGTGGTCATCGCTCCCCAGGTAAACGGCACGAACACCCAAAACGCATACCAGAGTATGGATAGTGCCACCGGAAAAAGCGGCGTGGAAACCATGCGTTTTGTCAATTTCCAACCGGAGATAACGATTGCGGCAGCCATAAGGGCCCACAGGATGGGCCCTAGAACACCCATTTCAATCATGAGGTCGCCATAGCCGTTTTCCGCTGACGGCACCAGGGGATCGGGCTCATTGAGCCTTCCCGTCACATATTGGACGCCGAGAGAGGCGGTTCCCGTCCCATAGCCAGTCACCCAATCCGGATCGTGGAATACGCTTTCGAACTGGGTCAACGGGTAATTTCCGATTCGAAATCCCAATTCCGACTGAGAACTGTTGGGCCAGAGCAAATCGTAATAGTAAGTTCCCCACGAACTGGTCAACTTCGGATAGAAAGCAATCAGCAGACAAAAGCCCATCGCCACGGCGATGACGCTGCGCCGCATGATCCTTCCCAGCCGGGCGCTGATCCAAGGCTGGCCCCTCACGCCCCATAGCATGGCCACTCCGAGCCCTATGATGGTGAGGATCGAGTAGACCAGAGCGCCCTTTGATCCGGAAAGGAAAATGGCCACGCCCAACAGCGCCAGGCTCAGGTAAGTCCAACGGCTGGTACGGCGGCGTAACAACTGAAAGACTACAGCCCCAAGGGCAAGCGTGAACATCAATCCGAGATAATTGGAGTACCGTCCTTGACTCACGAAAACCGATGGCGGCGCCTGCAAGGGGTTGCTCAGGCCCGGCACGTAGCGGACAAGGTGGCCGAGGCTGCGCAGTTCCGGGGCGAGGGAGACCGGGTTCAGAAAGTTTTTATGCCCGGACGCCTGCACGATTCCAACTGCGGCGACGATGCTGGCGATCTTGAGATTCAGCTGGAGGAAGTGATCGAGGTCGTCCTGATTCGATAGGAGGGCATAGCCGATAAACAGCAACGGCACATAATAGAAATAAACCTGCATTCCGAGCAGACCGTAGAAAATGCTGGGGGATCTTGGATTAAACACCTGAATCACGGCCAGGCCCAGAAAGGCCAGCAGTGGCGCCCGAAAGGAGGGCCGGAACAGCCGCTCGCGATGCTTCATCACTGCGAAAACAAATGCGGCGTAAACAACGGCCAAGAGGAGATCCTTGACGAAGTAGATAGCCATGTTGTTGCCGAGATATTTTCGGATCAGGTCCTCGAAGGTGAGCCAGACGAGGAACAGCAAGACTCCGAACCGCCACCGGCTCAGTATCGCCAGAACGACTCCCAATCCGCAGAAGAGGGCAATGCGAGCCCCAAGCCCGAAGAGCCGGTCTTCGAGCACCCATTGCCCCATAACATAAGCCAGAAAAAGGGAGCCGAGAAAAAACAGCAAGCCCATCCATTTAGGGCTCAATCTCGGTCCGCGAATGGACGAGAGCATTTAGCCTGGACCTCGCAAACGCCTGGAACGCAGGGACCCCGCTAAAAACGCGGCTGCGTATCCCGCGCACCAACATGAGAAACAGGAAAAGCCTGCTTCGGGGAAACGTATCCCGCGCCGGCACGATCCTGCACCGCTCCGCGCAAGGGTTCGGAAGATATTTGTACGCGCGGGGCTCAACCGCAAAGGGCCAGTATACCGCCTGTGTCCGAAGCTAACCCTTTTCGCCTGTCGGTGAAATACCGTAGTCATTACGTGCCTTATAAAGCTTTGGCGCTTGCAACATAGACGCATAGGGCATCGCCCCAGTTCCATACCGGAAAACTAGCGGCGGGCTCCCGGGCGCTCCCAAGGCCGGCGAATGCCCGCTCTGCGGCAAACCCGCCGTGCGTCTTGGAGTTAGAGCCCTACTCGCTGCGGCCGGAGCAGCGGGCAAAGGCCTCGTCCTGTCACCCTGTAGGACCCTCGC
>DATLRW010000184.1:0-3547 GCA_035534495.1 Candidatus Dormiibacterota bacterium
CGAGGATTCCGGCGATCTGCCTCGCCTTTTCTTTTCGCGGATTCAGAAGCAGCTTTTCTTTGCGGGCGGGAATTACAAGATCGACAAGAGCGGCGAAATTTCGCCAGGAATTGAAAATTAACGTGAATGTATCTTTTGCCACAGCCTCGAACCTCGCCGGACCCTGGCCTACGATGGCACCCGGATCCACGCTGCCGAGCGCGGCTATCGTACCTGCTGGGCCTGCGCGGGCTCGGGCAGACGGAAACGCCGCCAACGCCCCCGGCCGGGTTCCCGAGTTGCGCGACGTTCCTCTCGCCGGCGGCGCTGCTGGCTGCAATAACCGTCAACGGCGCGGTACTCGGAAACTGGATCAAGGGCAACAGCTTCCAGACCGGAACCTACGCGCAACTGCTCGCCGCGATGCAGACGAACGAGATTCTGCTTTCGGACGATCCGCAATACGTCCAACAGAACGCCTGCTCGGGCGTGAACAACTCGAGCGCGGCGCTGGTGAATACCGCGATTGGCGGCGGCGCAACGGCAGCCAACGTGGCGCTGAAATTCGCAGATGCGGCGCAGGCTATCCCCATCGTGGGCGCGATCGCCGGGGCCGCAGTCCAGATCTACGACGCGATTTTCGCTCACCATGCAGCGGCCGTAGCGCGGGAGCACCAGGTCCTCTGCGCGGCGGTGCCCGCGGGCAATACGGCCATCCAAACCCTGATCCAGGCCGTGCAATCCGGCACGATCGATCCCGTCACGGGAATCAATTCGCTCTACCAGCTGTGGGCGGATTTCCAAGCGACCGTGAATCCCGTTTCGCACTCGAATTGCGGCAGCCCCGATGCCGGATGCGGCTGGATGGCGGAAATGGCCGCCATCGTTGCAAGCCTGGCGCAGCAGTGGTGGCAACTGGTCTCGGCTGCGACGTCAGCAACGCCCGCATCGAGTGCGGGGTTCACGTTGCCCGCGACCGCCGGACTGCCAGGCTGGGCGCTGCCCGTCGCGGCGTTGGTGGCTTTGTATTTTCTGAGCTAGGGGAGGATCGGTTTCGGAGGCAGTGCGCCACGCGCCTTGCGCAAAAAACGGAGGAAATAAAAATGGCATCAACAGCAACGCAAACCTGGGCGGACGTTTTGAGGTGGAGGGACGATCTCGTCCGCACCGGGCAGTACCTGCCGCTCGGCAGGATGCAGAAAATCTCGATTGGGTCCTCCGCCGGTTACGTTCCGCCAGCGGCCGATCCCTACATCACGCAATTCGGCCGCCTGATCGATCTCCGCGAAAAGCAGCTTCCTATCGCGCAGTCGCCCGACCGCTCGCAACTGCTGGTAACGGCGCCGCTGCCGGTCGGACCCGGGGGAACTCCCGTGCTGCCCGATCTGCCCGATCCCACCTGGAAAGCTGGTTCGTGGACGCGCGAAGAGATTGAAGGGAAAGTCGCGCGCCCGGTCGAGAAAGACCAGCTACGCAAAATTCCGCAGCGGCTCGAAGATCGGACGCAGGAGCGGTTGCAGGGCACTAACATTCTGGTTTTTCAGCCGCTGATTCGGTTGACGTTCCAGCCCGAGCGCGACAAACAACTGCTGAGCCGCGTCTGGATCATCGAATTCCGGCCCGATCCGGTGGGCGTACACGGGGCGATGCTCGTCGATATGAAAACCGGCTGGATCCATTTTCTCGGTGGGCTGATCGATATAGCCACCGCGCAAGGAGAGTGAAAGTGAAAATTCCGACAACAGAACAGGTGGCCGCCGGCATCGCGGCCGTGGCCCTTGCGGGAGTTGAAACCGAGGAGCAGGTCGCTGCGGTTACGGGCGTCACGGCGGCGAAGGAGTTGGGGGCCGACAGCGGCTGGCCGGTAGGCGCGTTCGTTCGCGGCGTCATGCTCGGGCTCGCGATAGAGGAAGCCGCGTCGACTCCTGCCGCGCCGCAGGCCCCGGTCTCGCCGCCCGCGCCGACGGCCGGCGCAAGTGCCGCGGCGAAGGAGCCTGTCACAAAAGATTGACAGGCGAATGTAGCAAAGAGTTTACAGGTGCGCGGTTAGCCGATGCGTCGGGTGATCCGCCACGGGAAGAAAGGAGAGGCTGGAAATGCCAAAAGTTCGACTGGTTAACCCCAGCCACAGAGGAGGACACGTGGCAAAAAGAAGGCATCATCACAAGAAACGCCACCATCATCGGAATCGCGCGCACAACCGGGCGCACAATCCCCGTCGTTCGGGGATGCTGATGAGCCCGAACGCAATTCGGAACTTGATGGGAGGCCGTCGCAACAGGCATCACCATCGGCGGCATCACAACCGGCGGAGGAATCCGTTTGGGATCAATCTCGGCCGCGAACTGCTTCCGCTCACCGGCGGAGCACTCGTCGGCGGATTCGGTTCTCGGCTGATTCCGGGAACGTTCCTCAAGGCGCAGAACACCGGATGGATGGGCTATTTTCTGAATCTGCTTTCCGGCGGCGTGCTGTCCTGGGGAGGCGGCGAGGTTTTCAAATCCCCGGAATTCGCCACCGGCGGTTACGTCGGAACGTTGCTCGCCACAGCGATGCGAATCGCCGTCGAGCAGTTCTCGATTGGCGGAACGGCGCTCCAAATGTCGCGAGACATGGATTTCGATCTCGCGTATTACACGAGCGATCGCTTCCCCTACCCGCAGGGCTCGGGCGGACCGTACGATCGGTTCCCCGGCACTCCATCGCTCGCCAATCCGCCGTTCCCGGCAACCGCGGCGTCAGCCGTGCGGGCCGGCGCGGCGGCAGCCGCCGCGGCGTTGCCGCCGGGCGGACCGGCGGCGGCCTCTTCGCCCGGAGTCGCGGGAATCAGCAACGGGCGTTGGGCGGGCAGCCGCTGGAACTGAGCCAACCACTTCCCGCCGGCCCGCTCGATTAGCCGCGAGCGCGCCGGCGGCCGAACTTTTTCGTTTCGCCTTGCGCGGGCGCAAATTCGATTGAGGAGAAGAATTCGATGAGAGCTGAAACACAACGATGGGACAAGAGCAGGTTCCATCCGATCATGATGCGGGAAATCGGTCGGCCGCGCGCGCGCCTTGGCAATCCGAACACCGGAATCCCCGAAGTCGTCGTGCAGCCGATCTACGACATTTACGCCGTAGCGCCCGCCGGCACGATGGGGAAGCTGATCCTCTTCAGCATTCCGCAAAACCAAGCATATGCCTTCAACGGCGTAACGTCTTTTCTCAAGGGCCAGGGGCATACGAACCTGGTGCAGGCGGGAATGCTCGAATCGAGCTTCACGTTCATCGTGCGCGCCCTCTCGTTCTATTGCCAGGGCCTGCAGGGGAACGCGCATCCGCTCTTGAATCTCGAGGACCTGGTGAATCTGAGCTCGAGCTATGTGAACTTCGCCATCAACCGGAAGCCGTATTTCGAGGGCATCCTGGCGTGGCTGCCTGGCGGCGGCGGGCCGTCCGGCACGGGCGTCGCGGAAGGCGCGACGGCTGCGGCATCGGCGAGCTACAGCGCGACCAACGGCTGGTCGGACGTGGATAACGTCTACGCGCTGCCTGGCGGACAGTACATCAATCCGCAGGAAACGTTTTCC
>DATLRW010000185.1:0-5569 GCA_035534495.1 Candidatus Dormiibacterota bacterium
AAAAGCAAAAGAAAAACCGATCCGAGCAAACAAACGTAGCATCCTCCGAGGGAAAGCGGGGAATATGCAAAAGCGCATTGTGGTGACCGGCAACGCCGGCTTCGTGGGCAGCAACCTGGCGCGGCATCTCCTGAATGGGGGATGCACCGTGGTAGGCGTGGACGATCTCTCGGCGGGAACGCTCGAAAACGTGGACAAGCGGGTCGAATTTCACCAGATGGACATTCGCGACCCCAAAGTCTACGACCTTGTCCAGGGCGCGGACACGATTTTCCATCTGGCAGCCAAGGCTTCCCTGACCGATTGTCTGGCCCACCCGCTCGAAGCGGCCGGCGTGAATACGGTCGGCACGCTGAACATGCTGGAAGCCGCCCGCCAGGCGAAAGTGCGTAAATTCGTTTATGCCGACACGTCGGCCGAATACGAAGGCATCACCGACTTCCCGCAAAAAGAGGATCGCGTGCTGCCCATCGGCGTCTACGCCGCCAGCAAGCACGGCGGGTACGCCTTCTGCGAAAGCTATCGCCGCCTCTACGGCATGAACATCACCGTTCTCCGCTATTTCAACGTCTATGGACCCGCGCAGGACTGGCGCCGGGTGATCCCGCCGGTCATGTGCTCCTTCATCATCCGGATGCTTCGGGGAGAGCAGCCGGTCATTTACGGGACGGGGGAAAAGCGGCGCGATTTCATCTACGTCGACGACGTCAACGATCTTCATCTGGTGGTCATGGATAATCCCCGGGCGGAAGGAAAAGTGGTGAACGTGGGCACCGGCACGAACCTCTCGGTGAATGAGGTCTTCCATCTCGTCGAGGGTCAGTTGAAGACCGGGCTCGCGCCCGTTTACAAGCCGGATCTTCCCGGCGAAGCGGGGATCACCCTGGCCGACATCGGCGTAGCCAAGAGCCTGGGATGGACGCCGAAAGTCGAGGTCGGCGAAGGGCTTCGCCGCACCATTGAGTACCTGCGCGAAAAAGTCGCCAAGGAAAAAATGGAGGCGCGCTCGTCCTGAAGCTTTCGCGGGGCCACGGCGCGAGTGGCCCCGCTTTCATTTCGAGCGCGGCGAGGAATCCGCCGGCTTCGCTCTCGCGATTGATTCCCTTCTGAACAGCTTCCGGCCCCGGTTCCGTTTTGCCCGCGCCCTGCCTCACGTTGCGTAGACGCGGCAGAGCCTTCGAGTCCAATTCGATTCTGCAACTCTCCCTCTCCCTTAAGAACAAGCCCGATTTTGTAACGCTTCGCAAAATGCACTTCATGGAAACCAATCCACTTGCGCGATCGTTTGTCCGGCATCGTGTGAGGGTTTGCTGGGAGCCCCAATGATCATTACCAGAACCCCGTTTCGTCTCACCCTGGGCGGCGGCGGCACCGATCTTCCCTCGTTCTATCGCGAACACGGAGGATTCCTGCTCGCCGTCGGCATCGACAAGTACATGTTCATCAACGCGAACACGCCGATCGTCGACGACAAAATTCGCATCCGCTACACGAAATCCGAACTGGTCGATCATGTCGACGAGGTTCAGCACACGCTGGCGCGCGAGGCGCTGAAAACCTTTTCCCTGACCAAAGGGATCGAGGTGGTCTCGCTCGCCGACATCCCCGCCGGCACGGGACTGGGCTCTTCGAGCTGTTATCTGGTCGGCCTGCTCAATGCGCTGCACGCCTTGATGCAAAAACCCGTTGCCGCGCAGGAACTGGCCGAGGAAGCCTGCCATATCGAGCTGAACGTCCTGAAAAAGCCGATCGGCAAACAGGACCAGTACATGGCCGCCTTTGGCGGCCTCACCTCGCTCACCTTCGACCGGCGCGGCAGGGTTCAGGTGGAACGGCCGCAGGTCAGCGCCGATCTGGTCGAAACCCTGGAAAACAATCTCCTGCTCTTCTTCACTCACGAGACGCGCGACGCCACCGCGATTCTGACCCATCAGGACGGGCAGACGCGCAAGAAGAACACGCATGTCGTGGGAAACCTGAAAGAGATCAAGGATATCGGAATCGAAATTCACGATGAAATCGTGAAGGGAAACCTGCGCCGGTTCGGCGAGCTGATGGATCTGCACTGGCAGACGAAAAAGCGGCTTTCCCGGGGAATCACCAACCCCCAGATCGACGCCTGGTACACGCTGGCGCGGCGCAACGGCGCCATTGGCGGCAAGATCGCCGGCGCCGGCGGCGGCGGATTCCTGATGCTCTACTGCGAGGAAAAGAAGCAGCGCCTGCGGGAAGCCATGCGAAACGCCGGCCTTCGGGAACTCAACTTCCGGTTCGAATTCGAAGGCAGCAAGGTCGTTTTCGACATCGTTTCGCGCGATCAGCGCCTGGCGCACAACCAGCGGCTGCTCGACGAGTCCTTCGCGCCCGCGCAGAAGACGGTACTCATCGCCGACGCTTCCTGATTCGCTTTCCCCGCCCGCGCCGGCCGCCATCGAGCGGCGGGCCCGCTCCAAGCCGCCAATCGAAATCAGCCGATAGGGAGGTTTTATGCCGCGCAAAGCCGTATTTCTCGATCGCGACGGCGTGATCAACGCCTACGCGTGTGATCCCGAATTCGGAACGATCGATTCCCCCGCCAGTCCCGGGGATTTCGCCCTGTTGCCCGGCGCGGCCCAGGCCGTCGCGAAATTGAACGAAGCGGGCTTTCTCACCGTCGTCGTTTCCAACCAGCCCGGCGTGGCCAAGGGCCGCTTCACGCCCGTTCTTCTCGACGCGATCACCGCGAAAATGAAATCGAGCGTGGGGCAGGCGGGAGGAAACCTGGATGCCGTCTATTACTGCCTGCATCATCCGGAGGGCTCGGTCGACGGCTATCGCCGGCGGTGCGACTGCCGCAAGCCGGGCGCCGGCCTGTTTCGCCAGGCCGCCCGCGAATGGGAAATCGACCTCGATCGCTCCTACACCATCGGCGACGGCGTCGTCGACATCCTCGCCGGCCGCGAAGCCGGAACGAAAACGGTCCTCGTCAGCCCACGCAAATGCTACGTCTGCTCGGAACTCACGCGGCGAAATGTCTGGCCGGATTGGGTCGTGACCGACCTTGCCGAAGCGGCGGATTTGATCCGAAAGGTGGATGGCAACGGCCATTCTCACGCCCCTGACAACGGCGACGCGGTTTCCTGCCTTTCCGATCCCGCCTCTTCCGGCTACACGAGCCTCTACATCCACGAAGCCATCGAGATTCTCAAACAGATCGACCAGAACGCGATCGAACGGATCGCCGAGTTGCTGGTCAGCCTGCGCGACCGCGGCGGCCGCCTCTTTTGCCTGGGTGTCGGAGGGGGCGCGGGGCACGCCTCCCACGCCGTCTGCGATTTCCGGAAGATTGCGCAGATCGAGGCCTATACGCCGGCCGACAACGTCTCCGAGTTGAGCGCGCGCGTCAATGACGACGGCTGGGACACAACCTACGCCAACTGGCTGCGCGGCAGCCGCCTCAATGCCAAGGATATGGTCCTAGTTTTCTCGGTTGGCGGCGGGAACCTCGAGCGCAACATCAGCGCCAACCTGGTTCGCGCGCTCGAATACGCCCGCCAAGCCGGCGCCACCGTTTGCGGCGTCGTGGGCCGCGACGGCGGCTTCACCGCCCGGATCGCCGACGCCTGCGTCGTCGTGCCCGTGGTGAACCCCGCGACGGTCACCCCGCACACCGAATCGTTTCAGGCGCTCGTCTGGCACCTGCTCGTTTCGCACCCGAAAGTAAAGGCGGCGGAGATGAAGTGGGAATCCACGCGGCCGTGAGATCGCGGTGAACTTGTGCCGGATATCCAACCTGTAGCAAAATCTGACGCTAAGTTCGAAGGCTTAGGGAATCCAGCCGATGACCACGGATCTTTGGCAGGAAGAGATTCAGCGGGCAATCGCGGAATCGGCGCGCGTCACAACGTCCCTGCAGGAAATCGCGCCGCAACTCCGCCAGGCCGCCGCCATCATTGCCGGCCGGCTTCGCGCGGGCGGCCGCCTGCTGGCGCTCGGCAACGGCGGCAGCGCCGCGCAGGCACAGCACATGGTTGCCGAACTCGTGGGACGCCTGGTCGCTGACCGCCCGCCGATCCCGGCCGTCGCGCTGACGACCGACACGTCGATTCTCTCCGCCATTGGCAACGACTACGGCTTCGAGGAACTGTTCGTCCGCCAACTGCGCGCCCTGGGGCGGCCCGGCGACGTTGTTCTGGCCATTTCGACCAGCGGCAATTCGCCCAACGTGCTTCGCGCCGTGGAGACCGCCCGCGATATGAAGCTGAAAACCATCGGGCTCACGGGCCGGACGGGCGGGAAAATGGCGGGTCGCGTCGATCTCTGTCTGTGCATCGGATCGGATACGACGGCGCGCATCCAGGAAGCCCATCTCCTGATTTCCCACGTTCTCTGTTCCCTGGTGGAAACTTCCTGTTTCAGCGACGGGCCGAGTTCGCAGCCGGATTCCGGGGCGGAGCCGGCGCCATGAATCCCCTTTCCCGCTTCCTCGATTCCTTCTCCGGCAGAAGCATTCTCGTGGTCGGGGATCTGATGCTCGACGAGTATTTGTGGGGGCATATCGAGCGGATTTCCCCGGAAGCGCCGGTACCGGTTCTCAACCTGATCCGCCGCGAGAGCATGCTCGGCGGAGCCGGCAATGTGCTGCGCAACCTCTCGAGCCTGGGCGCCACCGTCACCGCCGCGGGCGTGGTGGGGCAAGACAGCACCGGTCAGCAAATCCTGGAACTGCTCGACGTACTCGGGGCAAACGCGCAAGCCGTGATGACCGACCGGCATCGCAAGTCCACGCGCAAAACACGCCTGATGTCGCTCGAGCATGGGCAGCAGGTCTTTCGCCTGGACGAAGAATCGGCGCAGGAAATCCGCCGCGAGGTCGAAGACCGGCTGATCGAGGAGATCCAGGCCAAGGCAGAAGACGCCCACGCGATCCTCTGTTCCGACTACCAGAAAGGTCTTCTCACGCCGCGGCTCTTGCAGGCTGTTTTTGATTCGGCCCACCGCCAGCATATCCCCGCGATTGTCGGTCCCAAGGATTCGAATGCGGCGAAATACCGCGGCGCGAAGATTCTGATGCCGAATGCCAAGGAACTGGCGCAACTGATGGGAACGCGAGTCGACGGCAATGATTGGTTGACGGACGCCGCCAAACGTTTGGTGGAAATGCTCGACCTGGAGGCGCTCGTCGTGACGCGCGGCCGGGAAGGAATGTGCCTGTTCGAGCCGGGCCTTATGGGCCTGCGGCGCGTCGACGTTTCCACGGTGGCGCAGAGCGTGTACGACGTCACCGGCGCCGGCGACACGGCGATCGCCGCCTTTGCCTTGGCCCTGGCTTCCGGGGCGGACCGCGAATCGGCCGCTCAGCTGGCCAATTTCGCGGCGGGGATCGTGGTCGGCAAGCGCGGCACGGCTTCGATAACGGTGGAAGAGATTCGGGCGCGCCTCCCGGAGGCATCCCTGAATGCCCCGACGCAAGAATCCGGCCGCCCCGTGAAAGCCTGATTCGCTTCCTGTCGTTTCCGCCGGGCCTCCTCGATCATCTCCCCCGCCCGGCGCGCCGAAAACAGCATCCCCGCCAACCTGCTCCTGCCCC
>DATLRW010000186.1:0-9529 GCA_035534495.1 Candidatus Dormiibacterota bacterium
GGACATAGAGGTTGAACTGCCTGATGCTGTCGCGAGTCGTCTCATATGGCTCGGAATCGTAACGGATGGTATTTACCTTCTCGGAGTTAGGAACAAATCTAACCGCGCAGGGACGGTCTTGAGTCAACATATCGCGATTTATATATTTCATGGAGGCCTCCAAGGGCCAGCGGGGACCCAGGGCGAGCATCTCACTGCAGCGGCACGGAAGCAACGGCTAGCGAGTCCAAACTATCCAAAGTGCTCGGTGCTCGCCCTCGGCCATCCGTGAATCTCCCTCCCGCCTCGCTCCGCGTTTTGACCGTCCCGAAAAGCGGGGCCTATACTGGCCTGGAAGATCAGCGGACGGGAGAACGCCATGGAAAAATCGGTGATTTTGAGCGCAGTGCGCACCCCGATGGGGAAATTTCTGGGTGGCCTCGCGCCCCTTTCCGCAACACAACTTGGCGCCATTGTCGTGCGCGCCGCCGTCGAGCGGGCCGGTATCGACCCCGGCCAGGTGGACGAGATCATCATGGGCAACGTGCTCTCGGCCGGGCTCGGCCAGAACCCGGCGCGGCAGGCGGGCCTCGGCGGTGGTCTTGCTCCCCGCGTGGCCGCCATGACGATCAATAAGGTTTGCGGCTCGGGACTGAAATCCGTCGCGCTGGCCGATCAGGCCATTCGCCTGGGCGAAGCGGAAATCGAGGTCGCCGGCGGCATGGAATCGATGTCCAACGCGCCCTATCTGCTCACCGGCGCCCGCACCGGCTACCGGCTCGGCAACGGCGAGGCGATCGATTCGATGATCCACGACGGCCTCTGGGACGCCTACGAGGATTTTCACATGGGCATTACCGCCGAACTCGTCGCCGAAAAATATAAGATCTCTCGCGAGGAGCAGGACCGCTACGCCGTGGAAAGCCATCAGCGCGCGGTTCGCGCCGCGAAATCCTGTTTCTTTGAATCGCAGATCGTTCCCGTGGAGGTCCCGGCGAAGAAGGGCGAGAAAGTCATCATCAGCAAGGACGAATCGCCGCGCGAGGATTCGACGATCGAAGCCCTGGCGCGCCTGAAACCGGTATTCAAAAAGGACGGCACCGTCACGGCCGCCAATGCGCCCGGCACGAACGACGGCGCTGCCGCCCTGGTTCTGACGAGCGAGCGCGTGGCCGAGCGGCTTGGCAAGAAGCCGATGGCGCGCGTCGTCGCCCAGGCGACCAGCGGCGTCGAGCCGAAATGGGTGATGATGGCGCCGGTCGAAGCGGTGGAAAAACTGCTGGTGAAAACAGGCTGGGACCGCGACAAGGACGTGGATCTGATCGAATTGAACGAGGCGTTTGCCGTGGCCGCGGTAGCGGTGACGCGCGAGCTGCGCCTGGATCCCGGCAAGGTGAACGTGAACGGCGGGGCCGTCGCGCTGGGCCATCCGATCGGCGCTTCAGGCGCGCGGATTCTGGTGACGCTGCTGCACGAAATGGAGCGGCGAAACGTGAAACGCGGTATCGCCGCGCTCTGCCTGGGCGGCGGCAACGCCGTCGCGCTCGCCGTCGAACGGGGATAAAGGAGGTCGTACAAGAGATGCCTGGGTCCCGCGCGATGAACTACCGCACCGCGTTCGCCCTGTACGAGCAGCGCCGCCAGATCGGGGTAGGTGGCTGCGGCATCGTTTATGAGGTTGCCAACGAGGACGGGGAACTGTTCGCCCTTAAGGTTCTTCATTCCAACGTCGAGCGAAGAAGGCTTAAACGCTTTAAGAACGAGATCGCTTTCTGCCAGAGGAACTCCCACGAGAACATCATTCGTATTCTGGATCACGGAGTCACCGAGGATGCCAACGAACAGAGACCCTTCTACGTCATGCCTCTCTATCCGTCGACCCTGAGGGACCTAATTAACAGAGGCATCCCTCACGATGACGTCCTGCGGCTCTTTGACCAGATTCTTAGCGGCGCGGAGGCAGCCCACTTGCTGGGCGTCGTCCACAGGGACCTCAAGCCCGAAAACGTCCTAGTCGGCCCGGCGGACGAGAGACTGGTGTTGGCCGACTTCGGGATCGCTAGCTTCCGAGAGGAGGACCTGCTCACGGCGGTCGAGACGGGGGCAGGGGAAAGGCTTGCCAACTTCAGGTACGCGGCCCCGGAGCAGAAGGAGAGGGGTCGCGAGGCCACCGGGCGCGCCGACATCTTCGCTCTGGGGCTAATGCTAAACGAGATGTTTACTAGCACGGTCCCGAGCGGCACGAATTTCAGGCGAGTCGCGGACGTCTCAGAGAACCACCGATACCTGGATGCTATCATCGACAGCATGATTCGACAGGATCCCGAGCAGAGGCCTGACGCCGTGCGGCGGGTAAAGAGCGAACTAATCGCGAGAGGGAACGAGTTCATTTCCCTCCAGAGGCTCGACCATCTCAAGGCGGAGGTCATCCCGGATGACTCCCCGGACGACCCACTGGTCCGTGACCCGATACGCATCGTCAGCTTTGATTACGCGGGCGCAAGACTAGTTTTTCAGCTTAGCCGGCCACCGGTTTTGAACTGGGTCAGGATCTTCCACGGAGGGCAGTGGAACCGTTCGTCCCTCTCTGGCTACGGTCCGGACAGGTTCGAATTTCAGTCATCTAGGATGAGCGTGCAGAGCCCTCCTGAACAGCAGGTACAGACCGTCGTCGACTACGCCAAGAGCTACGTAGGCGCGGTCAACGGTATCTACAGCGAGCGCGTGGAAAAGGGCCTCCGTGAGCAGCGCGAACAGCTCCGACGCCAGCGCGTCCGGGAGATAGAAGAGGAAGAGCGGAGACAGAGGGTTCTCCGCAACACCCGTCTCTAGGGGGATGGTCGATCCAGTGTTCTGTCCCAACTGCGGTATCGAATACAGGGCCGGATTCACCCGCTGCAACGACTGCGACGTGGATCTGGTGGAGGCACTGCCCTCCGAGTCCTCCGGGGATGAATCCGCCGCAGGCGAAGCCGGCGATGATTCCCTCGATCTGCTCTGGCGCGGCACGCAGGGCGGCATCTTTAACGAAATCTGCCTGGCCCTCGAAGAAGCTGGCATCCGCTTCAACCAGGAAAAACTCGATGCGCGCCTGAACTTCACTTCCGACTACGCCCCGCTCGACATCTGGGTGCCGGCGGCCGAACGGGAAGCCGCGCGGAAAGTCCTCGATGAAACGCTGGAGCGGATCAACCAGCCCGTCGCCCATATGCCGGAGAGCGCTCCCGGGTCTGCCGATGAGGGCGATTGGGAGCAGGCGCCTGCGATTGTCGAAGATCCCCACCCCGATGACGCGACCGCCGAAGCGTGGTCGGGCGAGCAGGAGCGCACGGCCCTGTTCCTGAAATCCTGCCTGGCGGCAAATGGCATCGGCTGTTATGTCGCGGAGGGGGAATCAGGAACCTTTTCCGTGCGTGTGCTTCCCGAGGACGAAACCAGGGCGAAAGAGATTGTTCGCCAGGTCGTCGAGGGTATTGCGCCCGAATAGCGCCGCCTTCGCTCTTGCTTTCTCCGTTTCGGCGTGATTCCCTGGTGTTCCCAATATCTTTCGACCCTGCGGAGGGAATTTGAATCTAGACGCCATCAAAATTGCCGGAGTCGTTGGCGCGGGAACGATGGGCAACGGCATCGCTCATGTTTTCGCCCGCGGGGGCTACCAGGTGATTTTGTGCGACGTGGAACAGAGCCGGCTCGACCGCGCCCTCGCCACGATCAGCAAGAACCTCGACCGCGAAATCAAGCGCGACAAACTGGCCGAAGCCGATAAGCCCGCGGTTCTCGCCCGGATTCACCCCGCCACCGGTTTCGAAGCTCTCGGCGCCGCGGAGATCGTTGTCGAAGCCGTGCCCGAGCAGCCGGCCCTCAAGCGGCAGGTGATCTCCGAACTGGGCCGCCTTCTCGATCCCAAGGTTGTCATCGCCTCCAATACCTCTTCGATTTCCATCACGGCGCTGGGCGCATCGAGCGGCCGGCCCGACCGCTTCATCGGGATGCACTTCATGAATCCGGTTCCGGTGATGACGCTGGTCGAGGTGGTACGCGGTCTGGCGACCAGCGAGGAAACCGTTGCGCTCGTCCTCGGCCTGTGCGAGCGGCTGGGGAAAACGCCCGTCGCCGCGAGCGATGCGCCCGGATTTGTTTCCAATCGCGTGCTCATGCCGATGCTCAACGAGGCCATGTACGCCGTGCTGGAGGGCGTCGCCACGGTCCAGGCCGTCGATCAGGTCATGAAGCTCGGAATGAATCATCCGCTCGGCCCGCTCGAGCTGAGCGATCTGATCGGCCTGGACGTTTGCCTGGACATCATGGAAGTGATGCACCGCGGCCTGGGCGATTCGAAATACCGGCCGTGCCCGCTGCTGCGAAACATGGTCGCCGCGGGCTGGCTGGGCCGCAAAACGGGCTGCGGCTTCTACGTCTATGAGGGCGGAACGGCCTCGCCCAATCCGGCCCTTGGCGTCGGGGCCGTTCGCCGATAGGGTGCGTCAGGGGAGGCCGGTCCCCTGCGGCCGGCCGCATCGTTGCCCCGCTGATCGCGCAGACCGCTTTGGGGGTGAGGGGAAGGGCTTCGCAGTCGAATCTTTCCTTTGCTTTTTCTTCGCCTGATGGTAGGATGCCCCCTTGCCTCACGGGACGACGTTCCCGGAAGGCTTTTTTCTCTGGTAAACTCTGGCCGCCGGCAGCTTTCCGCAAGACACCGGCCGCAACAACGAGGTGGAAAATGGCCGAAGAAAAATCCAAACTACTCGAAAACGCAATCGCTCAGATAGAAAAGGACTACGGCAAGGGATCGATCATGCGGCTGGGCAGCCGCGACGTGATGGTTCCGGTGAGCGTGATCCCGACCGGCTCGCTCGCGCTCGACGCCGCGCTGGGCGTCGGCGGGCTGCCGCGGGGCCGCGTGGTGGAGATTTTCGGGCCGGAATCGAGCGGAAAAACGACCCTGGCCCTGCACGTCGCGGCCGAAGCGCAGAAGATGGGCGGGCAGGTAGCCTTTATCGACGCCGAACACGCGCTCGATCCCGCCTACGCCCGCAAGCTGGGCGTCGACGTGGACAACCTGTTGGTCTCCCAGCCCGATAACGGCGAACAGGCGATCGAAATTGCCGAGGCGCTGATCCGCTCGGGCGGGGTGGACGCCGTGGTGATCGATTCGGTGGCCGCGCTGGTGCCGAAATCGGAGCTCGAGGGCGAAATGGGCGAGCCGCAGATGGGCCTGCAGGCGCGGCTGATGTCGCAAGCCCTTCGCCGCCTGACCGGGATCGTCTCGAAATCGCGTACCTGCCTCATCTTCATCAATCAGATCCGCGAAAAGATCGGCGTCTTCTACGGCAATCCGGAAACCACGACCGGCGGGCGCGCGCTCAAATTCTACAGTTCGGTCCGCCTCGACATACGGCGCATTCAGTCGATTAAGGACGGCGATCGCGTGATCGGCGCCCGCACGCGGGCCAAGGTGGTGAAAAATAAGGTGGCCGCGCCGTTTCGCGACGCCGAATTCGACATTCTCTATGCGGAAGGCATATCGAGGGAAAACGATCTGCTCGACCTCGCTTTGTTGCACGGGCTGGTGGAAAAATCCGGCACCTGGTTTTCCTACGGGGGCGAGCGCCTGGGACAAGGCCGCGAAAACGCCCGCGTCTTTTTCAAAGAGAACGCCGATATCCGCGCCAAATTGGAAACGGCCTTGCGCAAGGAACTCGGCCTGCCGGTTTTGACGGTCGAGAGCGAGAAGCCGGCGGCGCAACAGGCTGCGGCGGGCAAGGAAAAATCCCGCTGACCGGTGTCCGGATGGAAAATGGGGGAACGAACCCTATTGCCCGGGACAGGCGACTTCCCTAGAATGTGGGTGCTGGAGCAGGCGGCGTTAAGGAGTGCAGTTCCAACGACCAGATGTCTAAAACGACTGTGCTCAGTCCTACGACGTGGAACTCCTGGATTCCGAAATGGCGCGGCGCGATCGCGTTCCTCACATTGACGCTTCTGGCGGGCTTGCTTCCGGCCGCCGCGCGGCAAAGCGCCACATCCCCGGCAACCATCCCGGCAACCACTGCGCGGCCAGCCGCCGCCAAGGCAAAACCCGCTAAGCATTCAACGGCGGTGCGCAGGAGGGTTCGCCGCGTTCGGCATATCGCCGCTCGCCGCCGAACCGTTGTTTACCATGCTGTCGGTCACCACAGAGTCGTTCGCCATGCCCGCGTTCGCGTGGCCGCCCGGCGAACCGTCATCCGGCGCCGCTACGTGCGCCACTACGTGCGCCCCGCCCGTTATTACCCCGCGCGCCTGAATCCCACGGCGGGCGACTTCACGGCGTTTGACGACCCGGTCGTGCGCCGGGCGGCGGTTGCCGCCCTCGGCCCCTACTACGGTTCCGTCGTAGCTTTGGATCCGAATAACGGCCGGATCCTTTCAATCGTCAATCAGAAGCTGGCCTTTTCTTCCGGTTTCGAGCCCTGCTCGACCATCAAGCCGGTGATTGCCCTGGCGGCCCTCCAGCAGGGCCTGATCACCGGCCGCACGATGCTTCGCGTAGGCCGGTACGAGTCATTGGATCTCACCGAGGCGATCGCCCATTCGAATAATGAGTTTTTCGCCGAATTGGGCCAGCGCCTGGGTTTCGATGTTGTCTCCCGCTATGCCCATATGCTGGGACTCGGCGAGCCCGCCGGATGGGGTATTCGCGAGGAGCAGTCGGGCACGTTCCCGAGCGCTCCCCCGCCCGCCTACCGCGGCGGCATCGGGAAAATGACGAGTTTCGGCGAGAGTATCCGCATCACGCCCTTGCAACTGGCGGCCATGATGTCCGTCTTTGCCAACGGCGGCTCCCTGTACTACCTCCAGTACCCGCGCACCCAGGAGCAGGTGAAGGACTTTGCGCCGCGGCTCAAGCGGAGGATCGACCTCGGTCCGCATGAGGAAGATATTCGCGAGGGCATGCTGGGGGCCGTGGAGTTCGGCACGGCTCGCGAGAGCTACACCCCGGATGGCGAAATGGTGTATGCCAAAACGGGCACTTGCACCGACGAAACGCGCGGGGGGGAAATCGGCTGGTTCGTCTCCTATGCCAGCCCGGACGTTCTTCGAAATCACCCGCAAATCGTTCTCGTGGTTTTGCTGCGGCGCTATGGATACCACGTCAGCGGACCCGAGGCGGCCCATATCGGCGGCCGCATCTACCGGCAGCTCTACCTGCAGAACTTCTTCTCCGCCGAAAACGGCGGAACGGCAGGATCGTCGCTGGCCAGCCGCTAAGCGCGGCGGTCCTACATCAAGCTGCGCAAATTGGGCGTAATGTCGCGGTGGTAGAGGTCGAGCTCGACCAGCGGCTTCGATTCGAGCGCGGTGATCTTTTCCTTCAGGAAATCCTCGTAGGTGGGAACTTCGTTTTTATAGTAAACGCCCAGGGCGATCCGGCCCGACGGGTCTTGCGATTTAAGCAGGGCCTGGGCCTTCTTTTGGGTCAGTTCGGCGGTATCGGCCGGATTGTGGACGACGGGATCGTGTCCGGTGTCTTCGAGCTTATAGAGGCGAGGCTGCCCGTCCACTTGACCGGCGTACCAGCTCTTGCTGTGCAGGTCGTTATAGGTCGGACAGGTCTGGAGAACGTCGAGCAGGGAGCTGCCGCGGTGCTGAATCGCCTGAGCGATCAGCTCGACCAGATACTTGATGTCGAGGGCGTAGCCACGGGCCACAAACGTGTAGCCGCAGGCCAGGGCCAACTGGATGGGGTTGATCGATTCCATGATCGATTCTTCCGACATCGACTTGGTCTTCTGCCCCTTGGCGATGGTGGGCGAGGCCTGTCCCTTGGTCAGGGCGTAAATGTCGTTGTTGAATACGATGTAGGTGATGTCCAGGTTTCGCCGGCCTCCGTTAACGAAGTGGCCGGCGCCGATCCCATAGGCGTCGCCGTCGCCCCCCACGCCCAAAACCGTCAGCTCGTGATTGGCCAGCTTGATCGCGGTGACGCACGGCATCACCCGCCCGTGCAGCGTATGGAAGGCATAGGTGTTCATGTAGTGAGAGGTTTTCCCGGAACAGCCGATGCCGCTCACCACCACCGTGCGATGCGGGGCGATCTGCAACTTGGCCAGGGCCATCTGGATGGCCGACAGGATTCCGAAATCGCCGCAACCCGGACACCAGTCGTTATGGATATCGGCTTTGTAATCCTGGGCGGTATATGGTTTCAGCTCGGTGGAAGTGCTCATGGTTTTAGCCTCTCCTTGCCTGAAAGCCCTACCGGTTGTACCCGGGTGGCAGCGGCACCATCGGCGGAAGCATCTTTTGGTGCTTTTGGCGCAACTCCACCATTCGGTCGAATTCCGCCATCGGAAATTCCGGCCCGACAACCCGGCCGCCGCTGATCACGATGCGGTCGGCGCCGCCGGCAACCGCGTGTTCGAGGGCCACGACGATCTCGTCCTCCGAGAACGGCCGCCCGTCGTATTTCACCACGCGATGCTGCGGCAGGAACCCGGTTTCCACGCGGATCAGCTTTGCCAATTGCTCGGAATAGTTCCCGTCGAAACAGACCACTTTCCCGGCCGACTCCAGAAGGGAGCGAATCGGCTCGAGAGCGAATGGCCGCATCATGCGAATCTGCAGGAAACTGTAGGTGCGTCCCTCGGGATCGATGCGGCGAATGGCGTCGACGATCGCGCCCTTCGTCGATCCCCAACCGAGCGCCAGCACCGGCGTCTTTCCGCTTCCGAGCAGGCGGAATTTCTTCTCGTTGGGAATCTCCCTTTCGGCCAGATCCACCTTGCCCATCCGCTTCTCCATCATGGCCAGCCGGTTGGAAATACTCTCGGTGATATGGCCGCGGGGATCGTGCTCATCGGAGGTGGTCCAGAAGGCTCCGCCGGGCTGGCCGGGAATCGAGCGGGGACTGACGCCGTTCGGGGTGAAGGCGTGGCGGAAGAATTCGCCGTGCCCGTTGCTCGATGGGTCGAACACCGGCCCCCGGTCGATTTTCAGTTTGGAGGTGTCGAACACCGGGAGCGTCTGATAGGAAGAGGAAATATGCTTGTCGACCAGCAGGATCACCGGCACCTGATAGCGATCGGCGTAATTGAACGCGTCGAAGCTGTCGTAGAAACACTCTTCGGCGTCGCCCGAGGCCATCACGATTCGCGGAATGTCGCCCTGGCCCGCGGCGAGCGCAAAGGTCAGATCGCCCTGCTCCCACCGGGTCGGCAACCCGGTCGAGGGTCCGCCGCGCTGGTAAATGACGACAACGGGTCCGGGCGCCTCGGTCATCGCGGCGAAGCCAAGCCCCTCCGGCATCAGGGCAAAACCGGGACCGGAGGTGGACGTCGAGGAGCGAACCCCTCCATGCGCCGCCATCACGGCGGCGTCGATGGCCGAGACTTCGTCCTCGGTCTGAAGAACGATCAGATTGTGCTCGGCTTGATTCTCCTCGAGGTAGACGCTCTCGTCGGTGGCGGGGCTGATCGGATAGTAGGTTTGAATGCCGCAGCCGGCCTGGAGCTTGCCGAGTCCCACGGCCTGCGTGCCCCGGATCAGGATCTGTTCGCGGCGAGCCGGC
>DATLRW010000187.1:0-18854 GCA_035534495.1 Candidatus Dormiibacterota bacterium
GGCTGGCCAAGGCGTTCTGGCCCGGGGCATTGACGATGATCGTCGAGGCCTCCAACAGCCTGCCGCTCAAGGTGACCGGCAACAGCGGCCGGATTGCGCTCCGTTGGCCCAAGCAGCCGGTCGCCTGCAAGCTGATCGAAATCGCGAACACGCCGCTCACCGGCACCAGCGCCAACCTTTCCGGTTTTGCGCCCTGCACCAGCGCCCATCAGGTGGCCGAGCAGCTCGGCGACCGCCTGCCCCTGATCCTGGATGCGGGTGAGACGGAGAGGCTGGTGCCCTCGACGATCATCGACGTACGCGACGAGGATTACCGGGTCGTTCGGGAAGGCGCGATTTCCGAGGAAGAGATCGTTCGCACCATGGCCTGACGCACTGGCCTGAACTTTACCGCCCCGGACTCTGCCCGGTCGCGCCCGCCCCCGCCGCTTTCCGCAAAGTGATGGATGTCAGGAAGTCGTAGCCGCCCGCGGGCCCAATCCCGATGTTGTCGATACGGTCGCTGTGAACGGCGACGTTGTCCAGATACCAGAGCGTGAGATATGGCTGATCGTGAGCGATGATCTCCTGCGCCTGCGCGTACAGTTTTATCCTCTTTTGGCGGTTGGCCTCGATGCGCGCCTGCTCGAGCACGCGATCGAGCAGGGGATTGCGGTAGCGGCCCCGGTTGGCCCCTATCGGGGGAATCTGATGCGAATCGAAAACGTAGTATAGGAAGTCGGGATCGCCGTTTGCCCCGAGCCAGCGCAGCAGATAGAGCTCGAAACTTCCGCTGGTAATGTCGGCGTAAAACGTGCCGAATTCGAGCGAGCGCAAATTCAGCGCCACGCCCACCCTCCGCCATTGCTGTTGCAGGACCGCGCCGACCTGCCTGGATGTTTCCTCGGTCGAGGTCTTTAGTGTCAGATGAAACCGTATGCCGTCCGGCCCGCGCGGGAATCCGGCCTGGTCGAGCAGACGGTTGGCGCGCGCGGGATCGAAATCGTAATGGGGAACGGCGGCGTCGTAGGCCCAGTGGCCGGGCGGCAGAACGTCGTAGGCGATGCGCGCCTGCCCGCGGAGCAGATAGCGGATGATCTCGGGCCGGTTGGTGGCCAGGGCGAGCGCCTGGCGCACGCGCACGTGGCGCAGGATCGGCCCGGTGCAGTTATAGGCGATATAGGCGAGGTTCGTGCCCGGCTCCTCGACAACGCCGACGCTTCGCGTGCGGGCCATCGCGGCGACCGTATCGGGCGTCAGGGAGTTCAAGGCGATGTCGGCCGAACCCTTGCGCATCTCCAGTGCCCGCGTCGTTTCATCGGGCACGATTCGGAACGTGACCCCGTCGATCTTCGGCGGCGCGCCGAAATAGCCGGGATTGCGCTGGAGTACCACTTCCTCGTCGGTCACCATCCGAACGAAGCGGAACGGCCCCGTGCCAATGGGGTCCTCGGCGGGATTGACGGCTCCGGCGGACGTGCCGGGTCGCGCCACGATGCCGATGGCCGGCCGGGCCAGGTCCCAGAGGAACGACGCGTAGGGCTGGCGCAGGTGAAAAACGACCGTCCAGGCGTCCGGGGTATCGACCTGGCGGATGATGGCATAGGAGCCGCGCTTGGGCGTTTTCACCGCGCCCGTCAGGATCGAATCGAAGGTGTATTTCACGTCGGCCGAAGTGAGCTCCTGGCCGTTCTGAAAGCGCACGCCGTGGCGGAGATGAAAGATGTAGGTGAGCGGATCGGGTGTTTCCCATCTCGTGGCGAGATCGGGAACGATCTTCATATGGGCGTCCAGGCCGACCAGGCTGCTGAAAATCAGACTGTCGAGATATTGCGACTGGGCGTCGGTGCCGACGCGCGGATCGAGATTGACCGGCGTGTTCTCGATAAGGAAGACAACGGTACGGTGCGGGGAGCCGGCCGACCGGGTTGAGCAGCCGGCGAGGCCGGCTGCAAGGCCAGCGGCCAGCACGGCCGCGAGGCCGATGGACAGTGCCCGGGCGCGCAGACGTCCGATGAATTTACCGGGTGCCACGAGGGGGATATGCCACTTTCCCGAGGATTGCCGGATATCGCGCGCCAGTCGCCGCCGGCAGATTCGCCGGCCGGCGATGCCAGGTTTCGTAGGCGAGCACGGCGAAGGCAAACGCCTCCTTGGCGTCTTCGCCGACGCCAAGCTGCTCGGCCCGCAGCAGTCGCCGGTTCCCGAGGCCGGTTTCGAGTTGCGCGAGGATCAACGGATTGTGCGCTCCGCCCCCGGAGACGATGACCTCGTCGATCCGGGTGCGAGGAAAGACGAAGCGGCCCAGGCCGTCGAGGATCGAGAGGGGCGTCAGCAGCGTCGCCGTCGCGATGACGTCTTCGGGCCGCGCGTTGCCGGCCAGGCGCAACAGGCGTTCAAGATAAGAACGGCCGAACTGCTCGCGGCCCGCGCTTTTCGGCGGCGCCTGGCGGAAATAGGAATCGGCCAGCAGGCGGTCGAGAAGGCGGGGGATGGCATGGCCGCGCGTCGCGATGCGCGCCCCGCGGTCGTAGGCGAGGCGGCCATTGGTTGTCCGGCTCACCAGCGCGTCGATCACCATGTTGCCGGGACCGGTATCGAAAGCGATCGCGTCCCGGGGTTGGGCGGCGCGGGGAATCACCGTGATGTTGGCGATACCGCCGATATTCAAGGCGACGCGGCCCAGGCGGGCGTCCCGGTAGAGCAGGAAATCCACGAACGGAACCAGGGGCGCCCCTTGCCCGCCGGCGGCGACGTCGGCGGGGCGAAAATCGGCGATCGTGGCGATCCCGGTACGCGCCGCGATTTCCGCCGGTTCGCCGATCTGCAACGTCGAAGCCACCTTCCGGCCCAGAAAACGCGACGGGCGGCCCTGATGGTAAATCGTCTGGCCGTGCGAGCCGACCAGATCGATCCTCGCCGGGGCCACGCGGAACCGGCGGCAGGCGGCCAGGGCGGCATCGCCGAAAAGCGCGCCCAGCAGAAAATTCATCCGGCCGATATCGGCGGCGGAAACGCTCGCGCCTTCGGCGATGCGGAGAATCTGGCGCCGAACCGGGGCGGGGTAGGGAACGGTCAGGAAATTTTCCAGGGAGGCGCGCAGGCGGGGCGGGGCGCCGTCGATGCGCGCCAGGGCCACGTCGATGCCGTCGGCCGACGTTCCGGACATCAGGCCGAGAACCAGCATCAGGTGACCTGCTTCTTCAACTCGGCGAGCAGGTTCAGGGCATCGAGCGGGCGCAGCGTGTCGAGGTCGACCGAGTGGAGGGCGTCGATAATTTTCTGATCGAGGGGAGTGAAGATAGCCGGCTGCTCGGCCGCGCTGGGCGCAAGTTTTTCACTGAGCTGGCGCTGGGTGTGTTCGTGGCGGCACAGGATTTCGCGCGCCCGCTCGATCACGGCCGGCGGAAGACCGGCAAGCCGGGCGACCTCGATGCCGTAGCTGCGGTCGGCCGCGCCCGGTTCGACCCGGTGAAGGAATACGATGTCCTGGCCGGCTTCACGCACGGCGACGTGGAGGTTCTTCACCCCGTCGAGGCGATCGGCGAGTTCGGTCAGCTCGTGATAGTGGGTAGCGAAGAGGGTGCGCGGGCGCGGGTGGGCGTCGAGCGCCTCGACCACGGCCCAGGCGATGGCCAGGCCGTCGTAGGTGGACGTGCCGCGGCCCACCTCGTCGAGCAGGACCAGGCTCGATTCGGTCGCCGCGTTGAGGATCGCGGCCACTTCGCTCATCTCGACCAGAAACGTGGACTGCCCGCGGGCGAGATTGTCGGAGGCGCCGATGCGCGTGAAAATGCGGTCGGTGATGGGCAGGCGCGCCTCGGTGGCGGGAACGAACGAGCCCATCTGCGCCATCAGGGCGATCAGCGCCGCTTGGCGCAGATAGGTGGATTTGCCTCCCATGTTCGGCCCGGTGATCAGCAGTATCGCCTGCGTCGTGCAGTTCAGGTACAGCTCGTTCGGCACGAAGCGGTCCCCGCGGCGTTCGAGCAGGCGCTCGAGCGACGGGTGGCGGCCGCCGACGATGCACAGCTCGTCGCCATCGTGCATCTCCGGCCGCACGTACTTGCGCGCCACGGCGATTCGCGCCAGCGTGACCAGCACGTCGATGCGGGCGACGGCCCCGGCCGTTCGGCGCAATCGCTGGGCGTGCCCGGCGATCCAGGAACGCAGCTCGCCGAAGAGCCGCCGCTCGATTTCGAGGATGCGGCCGTCGGCTTCGAGGACTTTGCGCTCGTATTCCTTGAGTTCCTGGGAAATGTATCGTTCGGCGCCCACCAGGGTCTGTTTGCGCTCGTAGTCGGGCGGGACCAGATGGAGGTTGGCCTTGGAGACTTCGATCGAATAGCCGAAGACCTGGTTGAAACGAATCTTGAGCGAGCCGATGCCGGTTCTCTTGCGTTCCCGGTCTTCCATCTGCGCGATGGTCTGCTTGGCGTTCTGGCTCAGGTCGCGAAGGCTGTCGAGTTCGCTGTCGTAGCCCTTGCGGATGACGCCGGGCTCGGTGGGCTGCGCCGGGGGATCGTCGGCAATGCCGCGCTCGATGCGCTCGCGGATATCGGCCAGTTCGTCGAGCTGTTCCCGCAGTTCGACCAGGCGCGCGCTGATGCAGCGGGCCAGGAAGCCGCGAATCAAGGGCAGCTGGGCGAGCGACTGTTTGAGCGCGACCAGGTCTCGCGGGGTCGCGACGCCGAGCGTGATGCGGCTGGTGAGGCGTTCGAGGTCCATCACGCCGGACAGGTCGGTGCGCAGCTCCTCGCGCAACACCGTCGAGGCCCCCAGCTCGGCCACGGCGTCCAGGCGGGCGTGGATCTCCGCCGCGTCGACCGACGGTCGCAGGATGCGCGAACGCAGCAGCCGCGCTCCCATGCCCGTGGACGTTTCGTCGAGCGTCGAGAGCAACGTCACCTCGGGCGTTCCGCCCGAGAGCGGGGCCACCAGTTCCAGGTTGCGGACGGTCGCATCGTCCAGAACGAGGGCGTCGCGGTCGTGGTAGAAGCGAACGCTCTCCAGGTGGGCGAGCTGACCTCCGCCGACAGCCGATGTCTCGCGCAGATAATGGACGAGCGCGCCGGCGGCGGCAATGGCGTGGGGATGGCTTTCCAGACCGAATCCGGCCAGCGTCACCACCCCGAACTGTTCGGTCAGCATGCGCGTGCCGTAGTCGGGACGGAACACCCAGTCTTCCAGGCGGGTTTCGACGGCGCCCCGGCCGTCGATTTCGCGGCCGGCGGAGAAAAGGGAAGCCGGCTGCGGCAAAAGGATCTCCCGCGGCCGCAGCAGATCGAGTTCCTCGCGAAACCGGCTTTCCGAGTCGGAACCGGAAAACTCGGTGGCGGAAAATTCGCCGGTCGAAACGTCAACGGCGGCCAGCCCGACGATCCCGGCGTCGCCGTCGCGGAACACGGCGGCCAGGTAGTTGTTCTCCCTCGGCTCGAGCAAGGGGAAATCGGTCGCGGTGCCCGGCGTGATGACGCGAATGACTTCCCGCCGGACCAGTTTCTTCTTGCGCGAGGGTTCTTCCATCTGCTCGCAGATCGCTACCTTGTAGCCGGCGCGGATCAGGCGCGCGATGTAGTTCTCGACGGCGTGATAGGGGACGCCGCACATCGGCACGGCCTGGCCGGCTTCGCGGTTGCGCGAGGTGAGCGTGATCTGCAATTCGCGCGATGCGGCGATGGCATCTTCGTAGAAGAGTTCGTAGAAATCGCCCAGCCGGAACAGGAGCAGCGCCTTGGGGTAGCGTTGTTTGATGCCGTGGTATTGGCGTAGCAGCGGTGTGGCTGGTTCTGTCATGTTGTGAATCGCGCCGGTGACGATCCCGCGCTTTGAGGGTTATACCTTCGCGCGGGCATTCTGTCGAGCGGGGCCGCGCGATGCGGCTATACTACTGAAGGTAAAGGCGCCAAGGACAGTGGAAATCGAGATCAAATTGCGGCTGACGGGGACCCAGGCCGCGCGGCGGCAGCTGCGCCGCCTGGGCGCAAGGGCGCTCGGGCGAATCCACGAGCGCGATGTCCTGTTCGACACCCCGAAAAATGCCCTGCAGCGGTCCGGCCGCCTTCTCCGGGTCCGTTCCGTGCGGAGAATCGGCCGGGCGGGCGGCGCCCGGAACGGCGCCAGGCCTCCGGCCGCCGGGACGGTTTCGGGACTGCTCACCTACAAAGGGGCGCCCAAAGGGGGCCGCTATAAAGCCAGGGAGGAGATCGAAGTGGCGATCGGGAAACCGGAAATCGCCGAGCGGATTCTGGCCGAACTGGGATTCCGGCCGGGGTTTCGCTACGAGAAATATCGGACGAGCTTCCGCCTGCCGGGGCTGCCCCGGCTGGCCGTCGAACTCGACGAAACGCCGATCGGCGTCTTTTTCGAGCTGGAAGGACCGCGGGATTCGATCGACCGCGCCGCCGGCCGTTTGGGCTTTGGCCCCGGGGACTATGTGACGGCCAGCTACTATGATCTGTTCCTGGCCGAGCGCCACCGATTGGGCCTTGCGCGCGATGCGATGCTGTTTCCCGCAAGTGTTTAGTCGATTTCACCACTCTTTACCTTGACAAAGATGGCAACTGCTCCTAGTAAGGGAAAGACGTGCGAGCATTGGATGTGAACGGGCAAAAGGCTGGCCTTGGACCGTTTGCGCCGGTCGCCGAAGGGCGAACCGGCGCTTTTGCCGCATGGGGACGCAACTCGCGGATCTAGCCGGACAGGTATCGCTATGCCCCGCGGCCTATGCGTCTCCTGCCGGCCACGGGTTTTTCCCACGGAAAACCTCGGCAAGCCAGCGGGGAGGTGGGCATGCTTCGCGCCACTGAAATCCTGGAAGCGCATACCTATGACGTCGGAGGAAATTTCGTCGGACGCGTGCGGGAGATGTTTATCGAGCCGGCCGAGCAGGCCAATCGCATTTCCCGCTTCCTGCTGGCGCGGGGCCGGTTCCAGCCGCTGGTCGCCCGGTGGGATCAGATTGCTTTCGTCGCCCCGGGGACGGTCCGCCTGTCGGTCGACGAGCGCTCGCTCGCGCCCTTTTCGCCAAACGAGGCCTTGCTGGCCGTTCAGAAGGACCTGCTCGACCAGCAGATCATCGATACGCACGGGCGCAAAGTCGTCCGCGTGAACGACATCAGCATGACGGAGATTCGCACGAACGGGGCGGTCGAGTTGCGCGTGACGCAGGTGGACGTCGGGCTGCCCGGAGCGGTTGGACGCCTGTTCCACGGGCTGGCCCCGACCGATCTGGTTCGCCGGCTGCAGGAAAAGCTTCCGCCCCGGGTGATTCCCTGGGAATTCGTGAACCTGATCGAGCCCGATCCGCTGCGGCGCGTGAAGCTGCGGCTGACCGGACATCGGCTCGCCCGCCTGCACCCGGCCGATCTGGCCGACATCATGGAGGAGCTGTCTCCGAGCGAGCGGGAGGGAATCATCGGGTCTCTCGACAAGCAGACGGCGGCCGGCGTCATCACCGAGCTGGATCGAAGGCTGCAGACCCAGGTGCTCGAAAAGCTCGCACCCGAGCGCGCCGCCGATATCCTGGAGGAGATGGAGCCGGATGAGGCGGCCCATCTGCTGGCCAGCCTGTCGCCGGAAACCAGCGAAGAGCTGCTCGAGGAACTCTCGCGGGAAGACGCCCGCGACGTGAGCCAACTGCTCCAGTACGGAGAAGGCACGGCGGGCTGGATGATGAACACCGATTTCGTGTTTGTCGGCGAGGACGCTTCCCGCCAGGAAGTCTTGCACTGGATCCGGTCGCGCGACATCCACACCGACCAGCTCGACACCGTGGTCTTGATCGATGCCCGCGCCCTCTTTTCCGGGGTCGTTCCGCTGGGGCGGCTGCTGCTGTCCTCCGACGACCGCCGGATGCGCGAACTGCGCAGCGAGCCGCTCGTCTCGGCGTCGAGCGACACCGACGAGCGGGAAATTTTCGAACTGTTCGACAAGTACAACCTGCGGAGCCTGGCCGTTGTCGACGGCGATAACCGGCCCATCGGCGTCATCACCGTGGACGACGTCGTCAGCCGCTTGCGGCACAAACTATGAACTGGCCCACAGTCACCGAGCGGATTCGAGCGGCCCGGCGCCACCCCAAGCCGGAGCGCGGCCTGCGCCAGCAGTTCCGCCTGTGGCGCCGGCGGCTCGGGGTGTTTCTGGCCGTCCTCGGTCCGGGACTCATCACCTCCAACGTCGATAACGACGCCGGCGGAATCGCCACGTATTCCCAGGCGGGGGCGCAGTTCGGCTACGCGTTGCTTTGGACGATGCTGCCGCTCACGGTGATTCTCTATATCGGCGAGGAAATGTGCGCGCGGATGGGAGTCGCCACCGGGAAGGGCCTGTCGGACCTGATCCGGGAGGAGTTCGGATTCCGCTCGACCTTCTTCGTGATGCTCGCGGGCCTGGTCGTGGATTTGGGCAATACGATCGCGGAATTCGCCGGTGTCGCCGCGGGCGCGGGCGTTTTTGGCGTGAGCAAGTATATTGCCGTGCCCATCGCCGCGCTCCTGGTCTGGGTGCTCGTGATCATGGGTTCGCACCGCCGCGTGGAAAAAATATTTCTGGCGGCCTGCGCGTTCTACGTGGCCTATGTGCTCTCGGGGTTCCTGGCCAAACCGGACTGGGCGTCCGCGCTTCGCCAGACGGTGGTGCCGAGCTTCCATTTCAACACGCCCTATCTGATCATGCTGATCGGGCTGGTGGGCACGACGGTTGCGCCTTGGCAGTTCTTTTATTTGCAGGCCGGGGAAGTGGAGAAGCGGATCGGGCCGCGCCAGTACCGGCATGCCCGCACCGATGTAATTCTGGGCAGCGTCACTTCGATGGCGGTCGTCTTCTTCATTATCGTTTGCACGGGTGCGACTCTCCATAAGGCCGGCATTACCAATATCACCGACGCCGGCCAGGCCGCGCTGGCCCTGCGCCCCCTGGCGGGCCGATGGGCGGCCGGACTCTTCGCCTTCGGATTGCTGAATGCTTCGCTCTTCTCGGCCTCGGTGCTGCCGCTCTCGACGGCGCACGTGATCTGCGAAGGGCTGGGATTCGAAGCCGGGCTCGATCAGAAAATGGGAGAGGCCCCGATTTTCTATGGCCTGTACACGGGACTGATCGTCGTCGGCGCGGGCATCATCCTGATACCCAATGCGCCGCTCTTCAAGATTTTGCTGCTTTCCCAGGTGGCGAATGGGGTCTGGCTGCCCATCGTCCTGATCTTCATTCTTCTCCTGATCAACCGGAAAGATCTGATGGGTGACTTGACCAACGGCCCGATATTCAATTTCCTCGCCTGGACGACCAGCATTGCGATGATTGTCGTGACCTTGCTTTGGATCTTCCTGTCGATCTCTCCGGTTGGCGCGATCCCCGGTCTGTTGCTCCTGCCGTAGAACTGCTGCCGCACGGGGGCGCAGCCGCTCGCAACTCGATTGGTTCTTGCCACTGCAATGGGGCAGGTTTGCTTCCGGCCGGGGCTACTTAACGGCGGCCGCCGGCCATGCGACAGCCAGGGGCGGGAGCGGAGCGAGGGATGGCTTTTCATGCTCTTCCCCGGATCTCCGGGCGACCTTTTCGCAGACGTTGATCAAATTCAGGAACACGCTGAGCAGGCAGGGGCGGGTTTCGTCGGGCAGCCGTTCGCCGCTGGTCGCGATTTGGGCCAGGATGATGGCCTGGGAATAGAGGTATGCGTTGATTTCGGCGCGCCGGTCCAGAGGTAGCGGTCCGCGCAACGCCTCGCGGCGAATCTCCCGGCAGTGCGCGTCAATCTGGCGAATCAAATGCAGCGCGCAAAGCTTTTCCTCTTCGAGCACCTGAGGAACCGAACTACGGCAGAGCGGGTATTGGCATTTCGGCGTCATAGTTACTCTTGTATATACATGGGTACCCGCGGAGTAAATACCCCACTATAGTGCCAGACGCGAATCGGTTACCCCCTGGCCGGGACATGGACCACCGCTTCACCGGACTTTCCGATGGGATCGGCGGCAAGGGGGGCCGGTGAGGCCTGTACGGATAGACCCCGGGCCTGCGCCCGTGAAACGCGGCGGATTGGCGGGAAGGCCGCGACGGTTGCAGCCAGGCTGTGGCCTATGCTAGCTTCGAGCGCTAGAAAAATTCTTAAAGCGAATAAGGTTACTGAGTGCGTTGCTGAAGACGACCAAGCGCGTTGAAGCCCGCCTGCTCGACCAACTCGACGTCAAACGGCTGCCGCGGCACATCGCCATCATCATGGACGGAAATGGCCGATGGGCGCAGCGCCGGCACCTGCCTCGCGTGGCGGGCCACCGTGCCGGAGTACGCGCCGCGCGGGAGGCGATCGAATCCTCGGCGCGTCTGGGAATCCAGGCGCTGACGCTCTACGCCTTCTCGGTGGAAAACTGGCGGCGGCCGCATGCGGAAGTGGATTTTCTGATGCGGCTGCTTCGCGAATACCTGCGCAAGGAGTTGCCGGCGATCCACGAGAATAATATTCAGCTGACGATTATCGGGCGAAGAAGCGAGCTTCCGGCCGCCGTGCGCCAGGATCTCGAAGAGGCCACCCGTCTCACCGCCGCGAACACGGGCATGAAACTGATTGTGGCCTTGAATTATGGCGGACGGGCCGAACTGGTCGACGCGTTCAACGGGATTCTTTGCGAGATGCGCGGCCAGGACAAGGACATCGCGAAGGCTTCGATTGACGAGCGTATGATTTCCGACCATCTCTATACCGCCGGACTGCCCGATCCCGATCTTCTGATTCGCACCAGCGGCGAATTGCGGGTGAGCAACTTCCTGCTCTGGCAGATCGCCTACGCGGAGATTTATGTGACCGAGACGCTCTGGCCGGATTTCGACCGCGCCAGCCTGCTCGAGGCGCTGATCGAATATCAACACCGCGAGAGGCGGTACGGCGGGTTGGGCCAGGGCGAGCGGGGGCCGGACAAACAAGCGGTTTCGTGAAGATTCCCGGTCTCGCGCGGTAGTTGGACTCTTTCCGGAAAGGGTATCCCCAGCGTGTTTTGGAAACGTGTGGCAACGGCTGCCGTCCTCATACCCCTGTCGGTTGCGGCAACGCTGCTCGGGCCGCTCTGGCTGCTATCGGGCCTGGTCGGCGTGATCACGCTGCTGGCCTTGTGGGAATTTTTTCGATTGGGGAATGACGCCGGATTCCCGGGGTTCGTCCAGTGGACGACCCTTTGCGCCCTGCTCATCCTGTTCACGCAATGGCGCGAATCGGCCGTTGCGGTCGCGCGCCTGGCCGGCAGGGGGACCACTGGCGCTGGGAACCCGTGGGCGGGGGGAATCGAAGCGGTTCTCATCCTGTTCATTTTGGGATCGGCTGTTGCGGCCAGTGTGACCCGGCTCGAAGTGGAAAAGCGTTTGGCGGCTCTGGTGGTGAGCGCGGGTGGATTCATTCTGGTGGCCTTGCCGCTCAGCTATCTGGTCCGGATTGTGGCGTTTCCCGAGGGACGCAGGTTCCTGCTGTTTCTTCTGGTTCTGATCTGGGTTGGGGATACCGCGGCCTTCTCGGTCGGCCGGCGCTTTGGGCGCAATCGCATGGCGCCGCTTCTGAGCCCCAAGAAAACATGGGAGGGCGCCGCGGGCAATTTGCTGGGATCGCTGGTGGTTGGCGTCATCGCCGCGAGATGGCTGCCGGCCCCGGAATGGGCGGTTCTGGTGATGGCTGCGCTGGCCAATTTCGCCGGGCAGGCGGGTGACCTGCTAGAATCGGCGGATAAGCGGAGCGCTGGAGTCAAGGATTCCGGCGTGTTGTTGCCCGGCCACGGGGGCATGCTCGACCGGATTGATAGCCTCATCCTGGCCGCACCGATGGTGTGGTGGTATTTGTGGTGGCTTTCGCACACGGGCCACCTCCGCTGACACAATCAGGCACAAATGACCATATGAAACGAGTTTCGATTCTCGGTTCCACGGGTTCGATCGGACGCCAATCCCTGCAAGTCATTGAAGCACACAGCGATCGCTTTACCGTCCGCGGCCTTGCCGCCGGCGAAAATCTGGATGAGCTGTGCGGGCAAATCGCTCGGCATCGCCCGGCCGTTGTATCGGTTGCCACGGCGAAAGGAGCCGGTGAATTGGCCGAGCGCCTCGCTGCCCGGAACGTTGATCCTCTGCCCGAGATTGGCTGGGGCCCGCAAGGAATCGAGTGCGTTGCCACCGATCCCGACGCCGATGTGCTTATTTCGGCGGCGGTAGGTGTTGCCGGATTGCCTGCGACCTATAAAGCGGTCCAGATTGGCAAGCCAGTTGCGCTGGCCAATAAAGAGGTGCTCGTAGCCGCCGGTGAACTGGTATCGAAGGCGGCGCGGCAGGCCGGGGTGAGTCTTTTGCCCATCGACAGCGAGCACTGCGCCATTCACCAGTGCCTGCGCTCGGGCGAGCGGCGTGAATTGAAAAGACTGTTGCTGACCGCCTCCGGTGGTCCCTTTCGTAAGACGCCGCTCTCGCGGATGAAGGACGTTACTCCCGAGCAGGCTCTTGCGCATCCAAATTGGAAAATGGGCCGGAGGATTACGATTGATTCGGCGACGCTGACCAACAAGGGGTTCGAGGTGATCGAAGCGCGCTGGCTTTTTGACGCGAAGCCGGAACAGATCGACGTGGTGATCCATCCGCAGTCGACGGTGCATTCGATGGTGGAATTTGTCGACGGCTCGGTGGTGGCGCAGATCGGCCCGCCCGACATGCGAATTCCGATTCAGTACGCATTGACCTTTCCCGAACGGCTGCCGGCGAATGGTTTCCATCTGGACTGGACGCGCCTGCGTCTGGATTTCGAACCGGTTCCGGAACGCAAGTTTCCCTGTCTGGGCCTGGCGCGCCAGGCGATGACGGGCGGCGGGGCGCTGCCGTGCGCCCTCAATGCCGCCGACGAGGTGGCTGTGGAGGAATTCCTGCAGGGGCGGTTGCGGTTTATCGACATTCCGCGCGTGATCGAGCGCGTGCTCGAACGGATGGGTCCGGCTCGCCTGGAGTCGATCGGGGACGTGCTGGAAGCCGATGCGGAGGCCCGGCGGCTGGCGAGTGAAGAGGCGCGCCGGAACGGAAGGCCGGTGTAATGGACAATTTTCTGATTAGCTTTGCTTCGATCATTGTCGTGCTGGGCGTGATGGTGCTGGTCCACGAATGGGGCCACTTCATCGTCGCCCGGATGTGCGGCGTGCGGGTCGATGTGTTTTCCGTCGGCATGGGCCCGAGAATCTGGGGCTTTCGACGAGGTGCGACCGATTACCGGGTCAGCGCCCTGCCGATCGGCGGCTACGTGCGGATGGCGGGCGAGAATCCCACCGATGAGCGCACCGGGGCGCCCGATGAGTTCCTGTCGAAGAAACGCTGGCAGCGCGCCCTCATCATCCTGGCCGGACCGACGATGAATATCCTGCTCGCCCTGATCATCGCGACCGGAATGATGATGAGCGGCAAGGGACAACCGGCTTTTCTAAAAAACAGGCCGCAGATTGCCGCGGTGTCGAAGGATTCCGCCGCGGCGCAGGCGGGGCTTCGCCGCGGCGACGTGTTGCTCAAGGTGAACGGCAAGCGGGTGCGGACGTGGGACGACGCGATCTGGCAGTCCATGTTCGTTATGCCGAAAGCCACGATTCCGGTTGTTGTCGAGAGGGATTCGCGCCGCGTTGCGCTGTCCATCAAGACCTCGCCCGATGACAGCCAGACCGACCTGTTCGGCTACCCCCAGCAGAAGACGTTCGTGGGCCCGGTCAAGGCGGGGTTGCCGGCGGCTGAGGGCGGCCTGAAGCAAGGCGATCAGGTGATTTCGATCGATGGCAACCGGACGATGAGCCCTTTTTCGATTTCCAGCGCGGTCGCCGGATCGGACGGACAGCCTGTCCCCATGACCGTGCAACGCGACGGAGAGACGATTCACCTGACGCTGCATCCGATCTATGGGGAACTTGGCGGGGGGAAGCGCTGGTACATCGGCGCCTATTTTGACTCCCCGGTTACCTACCGGGCGACTACGCTCGGCTCGGCGATTCGGGACGGGGTGCGCTACAACGTGATGCTCACCTCGGCCATCATCAATACGGTCGTCAAGTTGGTGGAGCACAAGGCCCAGCTCAAGCAGCTCAGCGGGCCGGTCGGCATCGCCAAAGCTTCCGGCCAGGCCGCGCGCGAAGGCCTTCTGGCGTTCATGAACATCATGGCGGTGATCAGCCTGAACCTGGGCATCCTGAATCTGCTGCCGATTCCGATCCTGGACGGCTGGCACATCCTGACGCTGGGCGTCGAAGGCACGATCCGCCGCGATTTGAGCATCGCCGTGAAGGAGCGGGCGATGCAGGTGGGACTGGTTTTTCTGCTGCTGCTCATCCTGATCGTGACCTACAACGATGTCCTGAAGATCGTGGTTCCGGGCCATTGAGCGTCCCGCCGGAATCCCGCCCGCCCGTTCTCTTGTAGAATCCGGTCGCCGGCCTCTCGGCCGAAAGCCGACACGGGGAGGGAAGATGAGCGCGAATCCCGCCAATCGCGTATCGAGCGGTGAGCGCATCAATATCACGTCCGAGCCTGGACGGCTCGAGCAAGAGCTGTCGCGGCGCGGCAAGCGCCTGACGCGCCAGCGGCGCACCCTTCTGCGAATCATCGATACGGCCCCGCGGCACTTGAATGTGGAGGTGCTGCTGCGTCTGGCGCGGCGCGCCGACCCTCGCCTGAATCGCGTTACCGTCTACCGCACGCTCGATCTGCTCAAGCGCGAGGGCCTGGTCGACGAACTCGATCTGCTCCATCTACGGGGCCATCAGCACTATTACGAGACGCGAGGCCCGCGCGACCATATCCACGTCGCCTGTTTCGGTTGCGGCAAGGTGCGCGAGGTGGAAAGCGAACTCTTCGACCGCTTGAAGCAGCAAATCGAGGGTGATTGCGACATGCAGATTACCGTGGCCCGAATGGAAATCGGCGGCTACTGTTCCCGGTGCCGCCGGCCGGGATTATGACCTGGCGTTGACCGCGGGGCGGCGGCGATCGAGGCGGGCGAAGAAGCGGCGGGAGCGGTCGATGTCCTGGAGGACCTGGAGGCGCAGTTCGGCGGGGGAAGGGAATTTTCGTTCCTCGCGCAGGCGTTTCCAGAACCGTACCTCCATCGGGCCGCCCGTGATCTCCTCCGCAAATTGAAGCAGGTGGCTTTCGACGACCAGCATGCCTCCATCGAAGGTAGGCCGAAAGCCGATATTGGTCGCGGCGCGATACAGCTTTCCCTGAACCACCGCTTCGGTCGCATAGACGCCGCGCGCGGGAAGCAGTTCCTGTTCGCAAGCGAGATTCAGAGTCGGTACGACCAGCTTTCTTCCTTGACCGGTACCCGAGCGGATTTGCCCGGTCAGCGCGAATGGCCGTCCGAGCATGCGCCCGGCGCGCTGGACGCGGCCCTCTTCGATCGCCTGGCGCACCAGCGTGCTGGAAACCATCTCGCCGCGCGCGTGCACGGCCTCGACGATATTCACGCGGAAACCAAGCCCCTCGCCCAGCCGGACCAGAAGGCTCGCATCGCCGCTCTGGCGGTGGCCAAACCGGAAATTCTCCCCGACGAATACGGCCGACGCGTGCAGGGCTTCGCCCAGGATGCGCCGGGCAAACTCTTCCGGGGTCAGGGCCGCAAATTCGCGGGTGAAGGGGACGATCACCGTGGCGTCCAGGCCGGCCGATTCGAAACGGTCGAGCCGCTGCGCCAGGGTGGTGATGAGCGGCGGGGCCACATCCGGACGGAGCAGCTTGAGGGGATGGGGCTCGAAGGTCAACGCCACGGCCCACTGGCCCGCTGCGTGCGCCTGTTCGACCAGGGTACGGAAAATGCGCTGGTGGCCGAGATGCACGCCGTCGAAATTGCCGACGGCGAAAAAGGCCGGGGCGCCCGCGCGGCCGCGCCGCCACTCCTCGATCGAGGCGAATATCCTCATTTTCATGACAGGCGCACCCCGAAGCTGAGCCCGTCATAGGCGAGTTCCACATGGGGCGGGAGGCGGCGATTGGTCTCCTCATGCGAGAGATCGTGAGCGATGTGGGTGAACCAGGCGCGCCGCGGCCGGAGCTCGCGGACCAAGGCGAGCGATTGCTCCACGTTCGAATGCATGGGATGCGGGTTGTAGCGGAGGGCGTCGAGGATCAAATCGTCGAGATCCTGAAGCAACGGCTTCGATTCTTCGGGCACGACGCTGAAATCGGTGAGATAGGCGGCGCGGCCGAAACGGAACCCCAGCACGTCGGTTGGCCCGTGACGGGCGGGCACGGGCGTCAGCTCGATCTTCGCCTCCGGATGCCCGAAGGGATCGAATGGTCCGTCGATGACATGCGGCCGGATGCGGGGCAGCGTGCTGTATTCGTTGGGATTCTCGAAGATATAGGCAAAGGTCCTGCGCAGGATGGCGTGCGTTTCGCTGGACGCGTAGATGGGAATATCGGCTTTTTGCCGGATATTGAAGGGCCGGATGTCGTCCAGGCCGAGGATATGGTCGGCATGGGCGTGCGTATAGACGATGGCGTCGAGCCGTGTGAGATTCTCGCGCAGAGCCTGTGTGCGGAAGTCGGGCGAGGTGTCGATGACAACGCTCCGGCCTCCGGCGGAAAGCAGCAGCGAGCAGCGGGTGCGCCGGTCCTTGGGATTTTCAGAGTGGCAAACGGGACAACCGCAGCCCAGGGTGGGTACTCCCATCGACGTTCCCGAACCGAGGACCGTCAGGCGCAGTTCCTGCATCGCTCAGCGTTTCCCTCGCGCCCTGTCGTTGACCTCAGCCGTAGCCGCCGCCGCGGCCTTCGACATCTCCAGGTAGGTCATCTTCAGGCTGCCGATAACTTCGATCAGGAGACGTTCCTCTTCCGGGGCGAGGTTGCCACGGGTTTTTTCGTGCAGCGCGTCGAGCATGTCGATGACCTCTCGCGCGCCTTCCAGATCGAACATCGGCTGGCCGGTGCGGGGATCGGCCATGCCGCCGAGCATCGCCACGGCGTTCCGGGCGATCAGATCGATAACCATTTCAAAAGCTGGAGAGCGCCGCGGCGCCTCCGGCGCCGGCCCCTCGGCCGGCGGCTTTTCCTGGGCGGCCTCTTTCGATTCCGCTCCGGGCGCGGGGCTGGCCGGTTTCGCTACCTCTGACTCGCGCTCGCGCTCGATCTGATCGGCGGCGTCCTGGCGCAACTCGCCTTCGGAATTGAACAGCCTGCGGTCAACGACGCGGAACGTGTCGTCGTTCTGCTCTGGCATTGAAGACCCTTTCAAAGCCCCAGGATTTGTAGCGGACTCAGCTTCGCGGCCTGCCACGAAAGCTTCGCCGCGCATGGGGCTGGGTGGCTCTGGCAGCGTTTGCGCCGCCCTTTTCCATTGATGCTCCGAGTCTACCATCGGCGCCTTCGGGGGCCAAACGGGACGCCTGGGCCGGCGGCGTGAGCCGCCGGCCCGCAAAGCGCGACCGCTCGCGAACCGGACCGCCGCTCAGAAATGGAATCCCAGCGCGACGGTGAAAGTTCTCGGGCTTACATAGTGCGTGCCGCTGAAGGTCGAAAGAAAGTTGTAAAGGGCATACTTGTTGGTCAGGTTGATCAAGGTGAGTCGCAGGCTCCATTTATATTTTTCCCCGCGGAACAGGTTGTCGTCTCCGATGGCCATGTCGAACAGGCTGCGCCCGCCGATGCGCGGGGGATTGTGGTCCGGGCTCTCCGTGCCGGGGGCCGGGATCGACAGCAGCGTCGAACCGTATTCCGAGGCAGGGCAGAGGTCATTGGGGCTGATCGGTGTGGTTGGCGTTGCATGGACCGGGCCGCAGAAAAGCCCGGCCTCGAATTGCTGGTCGGGGCTGAGGCCGCTGACATCCACGATGGAACCTGTGCCGCCCGGCCCGTTGGCGCAGTTGCCTCCGGCGCAGGGGATCGCGCCGGCCACCATGCCGCTGTCGTAACGCCAGTTGAAGCCCATCCATAGCGCCTTCCCGGCCACCGGCGGCGTGTATTGCAGGTGAAAGGTCTGCTCGTAATTTTCGTCGTGGTCGATGCGGAAGGGGCCCGTCGTGCTCAGTCCGGTCCTCTGCACCCCGATGCCGCCGACCTGCGGGTTGAAGAACCGGGCTTGGAAGTGGGCGAGATCGAGGTAGGCCATCACCCCGTGGAAATGGGTCAAATTGATGCGAGCGGCGACGCCGGGCGTCTTCGACCGCGCCCATTCGATGGGGAAGGTAATGGGCGTATTGCCGAAGGTGCTGAAGTCGTAGCCGTTGTGCGTGTAGATCCAGAGATATTCGGCATCGACCACGACATGGGACCCGAAAGGCTGTTCGATGCCGACATGATATTCGTTGCGAATGCCGGGATGGATGGGCGATGGAAGGCAGGAGTAGCCTTGCGTGATGCTCATGATGCCGCTCACGACGGGATCGAGGCATCCGTTGCTGGCCAGGACAAGATTCTCGTTGAACGGCGTCTCCAGGGTGTGGGCATAGGAGAGGCGAATGATGGTGTCGGTTGGCTTGATGTTGTAGGAGAGGCCGATGCGGGGTTCGGTTTGCCGGGCAACCGTAATACCGTTATAGAAATCCTGGCGGACGCCGAGGGCAAAGGTCCAGTTGCGAACGGTGAGATCGTCTTGCAGGTAGAGGGCGAGCTCCTTGACGTCCGTGTGGCCGTGGAACAGGTAGTGTCCGCTCGTCGAACTGGAACAGCCGTCGGAGGCGGGCAGCGGGGCGATGCGGGTGAGATCGTAGCAGCCCAGGAGCGGGACAAATGGCGTGTTGCAGGCGCCGCTCAAATAGCCGGACATGGTGCAGCTGTTCGCTTGGAGTCCGTGGCTCGAGCAGGAGGCCGGGTCGGTCAACCCGGGGTTCGTGTTGGGACTCCCGTCCGCGTTCAGGCAGACGGGATTGAACGTGGGGTCGACGATG
>DATLRW010000188.1:0-7083 GCA_035534495.1 Candidatus Dormiibacterota bacterium
CGCGCTGTTGACGGCGATTCCGGCCGGTCTGGTGCTGGTCGGCGGGGGCGGGCGGCTGCAAGGGCTGGTGGAGATGGCTGAAAAGACGCTTGCCATGCCGGCGCGGGTGGGCCGCCCGCGCGGCCTCGCCGGCGTTCCCGAAGAGGCTGTCTCGCCGGAATTCGCCGTGATCGTGGGCTTGGCGCTCTACGGCGGGCGGGCGCAGCAGGCGCGCGAGCAGCAATCGACTTTTTCGGCCCGGTTGAAGGGCCTGTTTTTGGGGTGAAATAGCGATCTCCAATGAATCGCAGGAGGACGGCAACCGCATGGACGTGCCCGGAGGAACCATGAAAGAAAATGAAGGGAAAGAAGCCAGGGATGAGTCGATTCGCATGACGTTTAGCGACGCGCCCGAGCAAGGCGCGCGGATCAAAGTGATTGGCGTCGGCGGCGGGGGCTGCAACGCCGTCAACCGCATGATTCGCGCCAAGGTCGAAGGCGTCGAGTTCATCGCCGCCAATACCGATTTGCAGGCGCTCAAGTTGTCGCAGGCTCCGCTCAAGTTGCAGCTGGGCAGCAAGCTCACCAAGGGCCTCGGCTCGGGCGCCAACCCGGAAGTCGGCCGCAAGGGCGCCCTCGAGGACACCGACAACATCATCGATGCGCTCGACGGCGCGGACATGGTTTTCGTGACGGCGGGCCTGGGAGGCGGCACCGGTTCCGGAGCCACTCCGGTTGTCGCCGGCCTGGCGAACGAGCTGGGCGCGCTCACCGTGGCCGTGGTGACCAAGCCATTCTCCTTCGAAGGCCGGCGCCGCATGGCGCAGGCCGAGCAGGCGCTCGCCGAGCTGGTCGGCTCGGTCGATACCGTCATCGTGATCCCCAACGAGCGGCTCATGGAATGTGTCGAGCGCGGCACCAGTTTCTTCGACGCGTTTCGCATCGCCGACGATATCCTCCGGCAAGCCGTGCAGGGCATCAGCGACATCATCACCGTCCCCGGCATCATCAACCGCGATTTCGCCGACGTGCGAACCATCATGAAAGGCCAGGGCTACGGGGTCATGGGTACCGCCGTCGCCTCGGGCCCGAATCGCGCCGCCGACGCCGCCAGCCGGGCCATCAACAGTCCGTTGCTCGAGGAAAATTCGATTGAGGGCGCTCAGGGCATTCTGATCAACGTCACCGGATCGAGTTCGCTGGCGCTGCACGAAGTCCATGAAGCGGCCTCGATCATCCAGAAGGCCGCCCACGAGAACGCCAACATCATCTTCGGCGCGGTGATGGATGAGTCGCTCAAGGAACAGGTGAAAATCACCGTTATCGCCGCGGGGTTCCGCGAAGTCGCCGAGCGCCAGGCGCGGCCGTCTTATTTACCGAGAGATCGGCGCGAAGAGCCGCAAATCCAGCAGGAGACCGTCCCGGAGCCGCAGATCGTCCCGCTGGCGAATCTGCCCACCACCCCGGACGACGATCTCGATATTCCGGCTTTCATGCGCCGCGCGCATTCCAAGGTTTAGCTGCCGGGAGTCCCGGAAAAGGGTCGAGGAGGCCCGATGGGCTGAAAAGCGGACGGAGGCCGCAACGCGGTTTCGCGGGAATTTCCGTTCGTCATTCCAAATACTTTCGCGGGGAGGAGAATCCATGGCCACATTTCCCAAACCCCTTTGTGAGTTGCGTATCTTCTGGACCCAGCACCGCCCGCGGCCAGGCGACATCCGGAGGACGATTCAGGTTGCCGAACGGGTGGAGCGGTTGCGGGCGGGGGCCGAGGGTTTACACTTTGGTCCGATGATTTCCGGCCTGCGCGTTCGTCCGGGGATTCTCTCCCGGCTGGTGGAAGAGGCCCGGCGCCAGCCGCTCACCGAATGCTGCGGTCTGCTGGCCGGTAGCGGCGGCGTGATCACCGAGATTCTGCCCGCGCGAAACGCGCTCGCCAGCGCGACGGTCTACGAGATCGCGCCCGACGAACTGTTTCGCCTCTTCCGCCAGATCCGCGAGCGGGGTCTCGACTATCTCGGCATCTACCATTCCCATCCCGCGACCGACAATTCCCCCTCGCCGGCCGATATCGAGCGCGCCTACTACCCCGATGCCGCCTATTTCATCGTTACGCCGCAACCCGGCGCCGCGCGGCCGGTGCGCGCCTTCTGGATTCGTGGGGGAAATGTGATCGAGTGGAAGATCGAAGAGGTGGAAGGCTGAGCGGCCGCCGCGGCCGGTCAGCCTTTTCTTTCCGCGTTTCGAATTCCGGTTACCGGGCCAGACGGTTTTCGTAGAGCGGGAATTTCGACGTCAGCGCGAGGACCTCGCCGCGCACGCGCTCCTCGACCGCCGAATCGCCCAGGTGCTCCAGCACGTCGGCCATCCATGCGGCAACCAGTTCCATTTCCGCCTCGCGCATGCCGCGCGTCGTCAGCGCCGGCGAGCCGACGCGAATCCCGCCGGCCTTGAACGGCGGGTTGGGATCGAAGGGAATCGCGTTGCGGTTCGCGGTGATTCCAGCCCGTTCGAGGGCGTTCTGGGCGTCAAGCCCGGTCACGTTGCGCTTGACCAGGTCTACCAGGAACAGGTGCGTGTCCGTTCCCCCGCTCACGATGCGGAAGCCTCGCCGCTCGATCGCCGCGGCCAGCGCCTTCGCGTTGCGCAGCACCTGATTCTGGTAGGCGGCGAACTCCGGCGCGAGGGCCTCCTTCAAACAGACGGCCTTGGCCGCGATCACGTGTTCGAGCGGCCCGCCCTGATTGCCGGGGAAAACGACCCGGTCGAGTTCCTTCGCGTACTGCGCCCGGCAGAGCACCATCCCGCCGCGCGGCCCGCGCAGCGTCTTGTGGGTCGTGGTGGAAACAAAATCGGCGTGGGGCACGGGGCTCGGATGCAGGCCGGCGGCCACCAGTCCGGCGATGTGCGCCATATCGACGAAGAGGATGGCTCCGACGGCCTTGGCGATTTCGGCGAAGCGGGCGAAATCGAGCGTGCGCGGGTAGGCGCTGGCGCCCGCGACGATCATCTTGGGCTTGTGCTCGCGCGCGAGCTGCTCGAGCGCGTCGTAATCGATCGTTTCGGTCGACTGGGAGACGCCGTAGGGCACGAATTTGTAGAACTTGCCGGAAAAATTCAGCGGATGCCCGTGCGTCAGGTGTCCGCCGTGGGCCAGGTTCATGCCGAGAACGGTGTCGCCGGGCTGGAGCGCGGTCATGTAGACGGCGGTATTGGCCTGAGCGCCGGCGTGCGGCTGGACGTTGACGTGTTCGGCGCCGAAAAGCTGTTTGGCGCGATCGATCGCCAGCTGCTCGACGCGGTCGATATATTCGCAGCCGCCGTAGTAGCGTTTGCCGGGATAGCCTTCGGCGTACTTGTTCGTCAGGACCGAGCCCATCGCCTCGAGCACCGCCTCGGAAACGAAATTCTCCGATGCGATCAGCTCGAGCCCCTGCCCCTGCCGGCGCACTTCGTCCTGGATCGCCTGCGCGATCTCCGGGTCGACTTCGGCCAGATAGCGGTTCATTGCGGATGCGGCGCGGGACACACCGGATGTCGTCATGATTCGTGGTCTCCTTGGACGCGAGGGGGCGCGAAACCTCCCCGTCGTGGCGATTCATAAATAATACGACTGCTGAAACGGTTTGGCGAAGTCTCGCGCCACGGTGAAGATCCAGGCGCGGGCTTCAGTTGAAACGCAGTGGCTTGGGATGCCCGCCCCGGGCGCAACATCGAAAAGCCCCGCGCCGCGCCGGGCTGCGTTGACAAGGTTTCTGTGCTTGGCTAGGCTGGCTTCTTTCCTTACCTCGCGACGAAACGAGTTTATGGCCGATAAACCAAACGAACGAAAACTGCCTTCGCGGCAGGAGGATTTCTCCGAGTGGTACAACCAGGTGGTGCTGCGGGCTGAACTGGCCGATTACGCGCCCGTGCGCGGCTGCATGATCGTGCGTCCCTACGGCTGGGGCATCTGGGAAAACATGCAGCAGGCGCTCGATCGCCGGTTCAAGGCGACCGGTCACGTCAACGCGGCCTTCCCGATGTTGATTCCCAAGAGTTTCATCGAGAAGGAAAGCAAGCACGTCGAGGGATTCGCGCCCGAGCTGGCCGTCGTCACCATTGGCGGCGGCGAGGAGCTGGAAGAGCCTCTGGTCCTGCGGCCCACCTCGGAGACGATCATCGGCCACGCCTATGCCCGCTGGGTGCAGTCCTACCGGGATCTGCCGATTCTGATCAATCTGTGGAACAACGTCGTTCGCTGGGAATTGCGCACGCGGCTCTTCCTGCGCACGCTCGAATTCTACTGGCAGGAGGGCCACACGGCGCACGCGACCGCCCAGGAGGCCGAGGAAGAGACGCGCCGCATGCTCGACGTGTACACCGATTTCGCCGTCAACGAGGCGGCCATTCCCGTGATTCCCGGCCGCAAATCGGAAGCCGAGCGCTTCGCCGGGGCCGACCAGACCTATTCCATCGAAGCGATGATGGGCGACGGCAAGGCGCTCCAGGCCGCCACCAGCCACAATCTGGGACAAAATTTCGCCAAGGCGTTTGAAATCCGCTACCTCGACCGCGACGGCCATTTGCAGTACTGCTGGACGACGTCCTGGGGCCTTTCGACCCGTTTTATCGGCGCCACGGTCATGGTACATGGCGACGATCGGGGGCTGATCCTGCCGCCGCGCCTGGCCCCTTTGCAGACGGTGATCGTGCCGATCTTCAAGAGCGAGGTCGAAAAGGCGCTCACGATGGAAGCGGCCGAAAAAGTTCGCGACGAGCTGGTCCGCGCCGGAATCCGCGTCCGGGTGGACGAACGCGACGGCATCAGCCCGGGCTTCAAATTCTACGACTGGGAAATGCGCGGGGTTCCGTTGCGGATCGAGATCGGCCCGCGCGACGTGGCCGCGGGCAGCGTCGTGCTGGCGCGCCGCGAGACGCCCGGCAAGCAGGGCAAGAGCGTCGCGAAGATGGATGGCATCGCCGAGACCGTGGCCGCCATGCTCGTCAGCATTCAGGCCGCGCTATACGATCGCGCATTGGCTTTTCGCCAGGAGCACACGCGCGAAGTCGCCACCTATGACGAGCTCAAGGCCGCCGTCGCGGACGGCTTCGCCATGGCCTGGTGGTGCGGCGGCGGAGATTGCGAAGCGCGCATCAAGGAAGAGACCAAGGCGACGATGCGCTGCATTCCGCTCGATCAGCCCGGCGGCCGGGGATCGTGCGTCCTCTGCGGCGAGCCGGCGACCAGTCAGGCTGTTTTCGCTCGCGCATATTGACGATTCACCCCGCCAACTGGCAAGCTTACCGGTATAGATGCTCCCGTTCTAGCATTACAAGCTACCGCATGCCTGCATCGTTGGAGCCTGTGGCCAAGCAACCCGTGGCGCGGGTATGCGCTCAAAACAAGAGGAAAGGCTTAAGGAGGCGCGAGATGGCTAAGAAAAATCTCCTACTGGTTCTCACGTTAGGACTCGGAAGCATGTTCGCGGCGGGCTGCGCCACCAAGGGCTATGTCCGTTCGCAAGTGCAGCCGGTCAACACGAAAGTGGGTCAAGTCCAACAAGAGTCTCAAGCGCAGATCAAGGAAACCAACGGTAAACTGGACCAAACCAATCAGCAGCTCAGTGCTGCTCAGACGAAGCTCGATGCTACGGCCGAGACAGCCGATGCGGCCGATAGCCGTTCCACGAGCGCCTTGAACGGGGTGAAGCAGAATTCCAGTCAGATCAACAACCTGAATAATTTCGCCGCGAATCTTGATACTTACAAGAGCACCGATCAGACTGTCGTGCACTTCGCCTTTAACAAGGCCAAGCTCTCCACGGAGGACATGGCGGAACTCGACAAGGTGGCCACCGAGGCGCAAGGCCAGAAGCGGTACGTGATTACAGTGCGGGGCTTCACCGATCAGACGGGTCCGACCGACTACGATGTCGAACTCAGCAGCCGGCGCGCCGAAAGCGTGATTCGGTATCTGGTTGGTCAGCACAACATCCCCATCTATCTGATTCACATGGTCGGAATGGGCAAGTCGGATTTGGTCAACAACGGCAAGACGCGCCAGGACCGGGCGGACAGCCGGCGGGTGGAAGTGGATTTGTATACCGCCCCGTCTTTTTCCGGGTCTCCGCAATCCACGAACTGACCGAACCAGGAACGGCTGGGCGGGAGCGGGAATTTCCCATTCGTTTGGCGTCGGCAATCGGTGCGCTGGCGCACACAGTGTTCGGTGTGTGCGCCAGCCGGGCGTTCGCATCGCCCGCGACACGGCCGCGTGGTCGCAGTTCCGGTCCCGGCATGCCAGCGCCGCCCGTGCCCCAGCCATGAGCGCCACGAGTGCCATGAGCGATTGGTCACAGCCCGGTCGTCGCGAGCCGGTCCAATCCGTACCCCTCGTGATGAGATTTCTTCGACCACCCCTTGAAGCAGGGGGTGTCCCCTTCCCATTTTTGTCTTCGGCCTTATTCCGAGATGCTGAATTTTGCCTCAACGGCGGTTTTGCCGCGGAAAGTCTCGCGGCGCTCGGCCTTTCTTCCCGGTGAATCGGGAAAAGGAAAGATCCGGGCCTTCGGCTACTTCTGCTCGCTTCTGATACCCCCCTCATCGACAACTACCAGCTGCAGGACGCCATAAGGAGCGAAGCCCACAACGCCGTCGTCGAACATCAGAATCAGCAGCAGATCCAACAGGACATTTATCGCACGGCAAGGAGCCTGGGAATCCCGGCGGGGATGGACGGAATTGACGTAGAGCCGATCGAAGGAGGCTACCGCATCACCGTCGATTACACCGTCCCGCTGCGCATCCTTTACCACCGCTTCGACCTGCGATTTCATACCACCGCCGACAGCGGCTCCATCTGACACAATCGCCATCGGGGCAGTACAATGGCTGTTACGGACCTATGCGCCGACCGCGGAAATCGAATCCAGATCGAAAAGAGGCGCGAGGGCGCCGGACGCGCATTCGCATACGCTTCGACCGTAATTTCTGGACCTCCCGCTGGGGGCTGGCCATCGCCGGCGCCGTCCTCGCGGCCTTCCTGATTTCGACGGGGGTCTTCCTGGTCTACTGGTTCCGCTTCGAGCGGATGCTGGACCAGCGATTCAACGGTCCCGTCTT
>DATLRW010000189.1:0-7415 GCA_035534495.1 Candidatus Dormiibacterota bacterium
AATCAGCGGTGGGAGACATTTTTGCGTGGTATTTTGAACACGCGGTTCCCGAATCGATCCATCAGGAAGCGCGGAAACTGAAGTCGCATTTCAAGTCGGTTCTGGAGAAGCGGGCGGCAGCACTCGATCCGGGAGCTTCCGGTCTGCTCGCGCTCGACTGGTGGAACGGAAACCGCTCGGTCCTGGTGGATGTTGATCTGACAGGCCTGATGCTCGGCATAAGCCTGGCAACGACCACGGAAGAAATCTACCGCGCCCTGATCGAGTCCACAGCCTTTGGGACGCAGCAAATCATCACGGCTTTTGAATCGAAGGGCGTCCCGGTAAAAGAGCTTGTTGTCTGCGGCGGGCTGCCGGAGCGGAACCAGTTGCTCATGCAGATTTACGCGGATGTCACAGGCCTCGAAATCAAGCTGGCCGATCCCCTGCTGACCTGCCCTGCGCTGGGCGCAGCCATGCATGGGGCTGTTGCCGCTGGACGCTTAAATGGCGGATATGACACAATTTTTGAGGCGGCCAGAGGCATGGCGCACGTGCAGAAGAAAACCTTCCGGCCGCGCAAGGAACATCACCAGGTTTACCAGCAGTTGTTTCAGGAATATCAAACGCTCCATGATTACTTTGGCCGCGGGACTAATGACGTGATGAAGAGGCTCAAGGATCTGAGGCGCCGGGTTGCGTCGGCTCCTCACTAGGGCCACCTCGATGGTCGTGAGGGCGGGAACTTAATGGTTGTTTCGAATGAATTGCGGCGCGACGTTTGGGAAGTAAATCTCGGGATCTACCGTACGGGTTTGGTCACCATGCACAGCGGGAATGCCAGCGCCGTCGACCGCCGCCGCGGCCAGGTCCTCATCAAGCCGAGCGGCATGGACTACGACAAGCTGAAGCCTGCTGACGTGGTGGTGACCGACCTCGATGGAATCAAGTTGGCAGGCCGCTGGAAGCCTTCCGTCGACCTTCCCCACCACCTCTACATCTACCGCAACCGCCCCGATATCGGGGGTGTCATTCACACCCATTCGAATTACGCCACCAGCTTTGCCATGCTAGGACAATCGATCCCGGTCTATTTGACCGCGATCGCCGACGAATTCGGGGAGGAGATTCCCTGCGTTCCCTACGTTGACAACCAGGGCGACCATATTGGAGAAGCGATTCTTGAGGTTATGCAACGCAGCAGTGTTCCAGCGGTCTTGCTCGAAAAGCACGGCGTCTTTGCTTTTGGGCCGACGGTCAAGGCGGCGTTCAAGGCCGCGGTGATGCTTGAGGATGTAGCCAAGACTTGCCACCTGGCATTGCTGAGAGGCAAAGCCCGGCCGTTGCCTCGGAAAGAGATCCAAAAGTGGTACAACCGGTATCACTCAACCTACGGACAGGAAGACCAGACGTGAAACTCCTGGCCTGTGCGCTCGGACAGATGAGACCTCAGTTCCCTGAGAAAGCGTAAACAGAAAGTGGAGGAGGTGTCCCTTGGCAAAAAAGACGACATTGGGACTGATTGTTGGAAACCGCGGGTTTTTCCCGGCGGAACTCGCTCGCGATGGCCGGGCGGAAGTGCTGAAGGTCCTGGAGGAGGAAGGCTACGACGTTGTGGCTCTCAGTCCCGAGGACACGAAATTCGGCGCAGTCGAGACGCTGAATGAAGCCCGGAAGTGCGGTGATCTGTTCCGCCAGCATCGCGATCAGATCGACGGAATCCTCGTGACTCTCCCGAACTTCGGCGACGAACGCGGTGTGGCGAATTCGATCCGCATGGCAGGGCTTGAGGTCCCGACCCTCATTCAAGCCTTTCCCGATGTGACGGGGAAGATGAAGATGGGAAGCCGGCGCGACAGCTTCTGCGGCAAAATTTCCGTCTGCAACAATCTGTGGCAGTACGGGATTCGTTACACGCTGACGCGGCAGCATACCGTCGAGCCCGGCTCGGAGGCTTTTCGGTCCGACCTGAAAGCTTTCGCTGCAACCTGCCGGGTCGTGAAGGGACTGAAGAATCTGCGCGTCGGCGCGCTGGGGGCCCGCCCCGCCGCCTTCAACACCGTTCGCTTCAGCGAAAAGTTGCTCGAGCGTGCCGGGATCACGGTCGAGACGCTGGACCTCTCGGAGGTGTTCGGGCGTATCAACCGCCTCAAGGACAATGACCCCGATGTGACCGCGAAGCTGGAGAGCATTCGCGGTTATGTTTCAACCCAGGGGATTCCGGCGCCTTCCCTGATCAAGATGGCGAAGTTTGGAACGGTGATGGACGCCTGGATGCAAGCGAACGATCTGGCCGGAACGTCTGTGCAATGCTGGACGGCGATGGAAGAATTCTTCGGGGTGGTTCCTTGCACGCTGATGAGCATGATGTCGAATGGCCTCATGCCCAGCGCCTGCGAGACCGACATGGTCGGAATGGTCGGGATGTACGCCCTGCAACTGGCTTCCGGCTCGCCTTCGGCGATTGTGGATTGGAACAACAATTACGGAGACGATCCCGATAAGTGCGTGATCTTCCACTGCTCCAACCTGCCCAAGTATTTCTTTGAGGATTTCAAGATGGACTTTCAGGAGATCATCGCCGGGTCGGTGGGCAAGGACAGCACCTTCGGCACCGTCGTCGGACACCTGAAGTCCGGACCGGTAACCTATTGCCGGGTTTCAACCGACGACCTGCACGGAAAGATGCGAGCCTATGTTGGCGAAGGGGAGATGACTTCCGACCGGCCGGAGAGTTTTGGCGGATACGGGGTTATGCGCGTGCCGCAATTGCAGGAACTACTCAAGCACATTTGCAAGCACGGGTACGAACATCACGTTGCCGTCAACCTCAGCCACACGGCTCCGGCCATCGCCGAGGCCCTGAGCAACTATAAGGGGTGGGAGGTCAATCACCACTGTCCGTGAGAACCCGTGACCAAGCGCTCGGGACCGCGGCGATGCCAGGGCGCTGGACCCGGCGCCTGATCGAGCGAAGGGGAGAGGGCTTATGGCAACGAATCATTCCGTGCTTGCTCGTGAAATGGAGGCAGCGATATCCACCTTCCCCTGGATGGACCCGCACACGCACGTGGATGCGGCTCACCTCAGTGCGCGCGGCCTGGACGACATCCTGCTGTACCACATGTCGGTGAGCGATCTTTACGCCGCGGGGTGTCCCTCGGGCGAACGCGTGTCCGAAGACCGCAGCGCCGACGAGGCTCACCACCGCGTGCAGGAAGCCCTGGTCTGGCTGCCGAAAACGCGCAATACCTTCATTGCCTGGGGCATCCGAGTCATTCTGGAGGATCTGTACGGCTGGCGGGAGCCGCTCTCTGCCGAGAACTGGCAGCGGCTCGACAGCATGATCGCCGAACGCGCCTCGGACCGCGCTTGGGCCAAGGGAGTCCTGGACCGCGCAGGCATCGCCCGCACGGGCACGGAACTGTGGCGCGGGCGGAACGGAGCCGGCGACGACCTGTTTGAATATGCGCTCGAGTGGGCCTTCTTCGCGCGCGCGCAATGGGGGCAGCCGGACATTCCGGTCTATGAGTTGGAGAGGGCCTGGAACGACTCTGAGCCCTCTCCCCCGATCTCCGTGACCTTCTCCCGCGCCGAGGCTCCGCCGCTGGCTAAAATCATCCAAAGCGTCGATGACGTCGATGCTGCTGTCGAACACTACTGCACGCTGATCCCGTACGGCCGCATTCTTTCCACCGCCGCGCATCTCTGCACAGACATCGAGTACACCTTCCCCTCGCGGGATGAGATGGCGCAGGCTCTGAAGCGCCGCTCGGAGGCCGGCGACCGGGAGCGCGACGTTTACGCCAGCTACATCCTGCATCGTTTCCTGGCGGAACTGGAAAAACGCGGGGACCGCATCGTGTATCAGTTTTCGATGGGCGCCGAGGCCTTGCCGTACGAGTCCGCCAGCCGCCTGAACCAGCGCATGATCGGCCATTTAGGGGAGATCGTGGCGCGTTATCCCCGGCTCCGTTTCCAGTGCTTCCTGGGCAGCCGGCACTCCAACCAGTCGCTCTGCACGCTGGCGCGCGAATTGCCAAACCTGTCGCTGGCGGGATACTGGTGGCATAACTTTTTCCCGGGGGTCATTCGCCAAGTCATGGAAGAACGGCTGGATATGCTGCCGGCTAACCGCCAGATCGCCTTTCTCAGCGACGCATACTGCGTGGAATGGAGCTATGCCAAGAGGAAGCTGGTAGGCAAAATATTGGCGGACGTGCTCGCCGCGAAGATCGAAATCGGGCAGTACAGCGTGGCGGATGCCGTTTCAGTGGCACGCAGCATCCTTTACGAGTCCTCCGTGGAGTTGCTGGGAATGACGCCTCGCAAATCCCTCATCATGCGGGAGGGACAGTCATGACTTCTCCCGAGCGAGTTGCGGCCGTGCTGGAAGGCCGGATCCCGGACCGGGTCCCGGTAGCACTGCACAACTTTCTTATGGCCTGCCGGATGAGCCGCATGGATTTTGATGACGCGCTACGCAGCGGCGAGGCGATGGCGGAAGCCCAGTTGAACGCGTGGCGCGAGTTCGGCCACGACGTGATTATGCATGAAAACGGCGTGTGCGGGGAGGCTGAGGCCTTGGGATGCGAAATCCTTTACCGGCCTGATACGCCGCCGCACGTGGCGGAGCCCCTCGTGAAGTCGCTCGACCAGCTCGACAATCTCCGCGTTCCCGACCCGGAAACCACCTTCCCGCTCAACGAAATCCTGAAGGCAACGCGAATTCTGGTGAAAGAGACGGGCGGCCGAGTCTTTGTGATGGGAAGGGCCGACCAGGGGCCGATGGCCCTGGCGGCGGCGCTGATGGGACCACAGCAATTTCTGCTGGCCGTCGGAGATCCCCAACTGCGGCCCAAGATCCGCCGGCTTTGCTACATTTGCTCGCAAATGAATATCGCCTTCGGGGAAGCGCAGAAGCGCGCCGGAGCGCACGGCACCAGCCTCGGCGCCTACGGCCCCAGTCTCATCTCGCCGCGCGTCTTCAGCGAGCTGGAACAACCCGGGCTGGCTGAGTTCTGCGCCCGAATGCGCCAGGGCGGCCTGCGGACCTTCGTTCATGCCTGCGGCGACGAAACACCCTACGTGGAAAACCTGCTGGAGAGCGGGGCCGATTGCTTGGAACTCGATCCCCACACCGATCCCGCGGTCTGCAAGCGCAAGGTGCGCGGAAAATCCGCGGTGCTCGGGATGCTGGATCCGGCCCACGTCCTCCAAAGAGGCTCGGTTGACGACGTGCGCCGTCATGCCACTGAAATCCTTGGCATCATGGCGCCCGGCGGCGGTTTCTTAATGGGCCCCGGCTGCGCTTTGCCTGCGGATACGCCTCCGGCGAATATCCACATGGTGATAGAGTGCTCGCGATTGGTGGGACGTTATTCGCCAGACGGTTCGCTGGCGTCATCAAACGAAAGGATCATGTGAAGATGGATCTTGGGAAAACTGTTCGCATCCAAAGAATTTTCTCTCACCCCTCCGGGCGGCTGTGTTCGGTGGCAATCGACCATTTTATTGGGTATCAGGCGGGCTTGCCTCCTGGGCTCAGCCGGATGGCGGAAGTCGTGGCCAAACTGATGGCCGCGCGCCCTGACGCAATCACCATGTTGAAGGGGATTGCGAAGAGCGTATGGCCGGCTTACGCCGGGCGTATTCCCTTTATTCTGTCTTCGGTGGCCTTTACCCCAGACGACGCGGTGATCGAGCAATTCGCCACTCCGCACGAGGCTCTGCTGCTCGGCGCCGATGCAATTGCCGTGGCCATCGGCGTGAGGGGGCCCAACGAAGGCCGCTACCTCAAGATCCTTAACTCGATCGTGCAGGAGGCGGACCGGATCAGCCTTCCCGTCTTTGCTCATATCTATCCGCGCGATTTTTCGGACGTCCCCCGAATCGTCCACGACCCGGAAAACATCATGTGGGCCGTCCGTTGCGGGATCGAGTGCGGCGCTGACGTGATTAAGGTTCCCTTTACCGGAGACGCCGCGTCGTATCGGGAGATCGTCTCGAGCTCCCCGGTCCCGGTCGTCGCGGCTGGAGGCCCCAAAGTCTCCCGGCTGGAAGACGCCCTGGAAATGGCGTCGCAGGTGGTTGCGGCCGGGGCCCGCGGCGCCGTGATCGGACGCAACATCTGGGGAGAGTCGGACCCCACGCGCGCCCTGCTCGCGTTTAAAGCGGTGATCCACGACGGTCTGGCTCCGGACAAGGCTCTCAAAGCCAGCGCCTGAAGCGCCGGGAATCCCCGCGTGCGCAACAGGCCAATGTAGATTTGGCATGCGGGGCGGAGTGCGCCCGCTCAACATAACGAATCGCCTCATCCCACGCTAGCCAGGAGAGCTTCCACTTGCTGGTGGTTCGGGATTCCGCTCTGAGCGCCTTTGCGCGTGGCCTTCAAGGCAGCGGCGGCCGCTGCGTAGCGAATAGCGAACTCGGGCGTCATGGCACGCACGGTCGCAGCTGCATAAGCGCCGTGGAAAACGTCGCCGCAGCCTAACGTATCAACAACCTCGACTTCAAAGGCGGGCTGGTGCCGGCCTCCCGAGCCGCCCGCCACAAACCAGCAACCTCGCTTCCCGTCCGTAACGGCCGTGCAGGCGCGTCCAGTGGTAGCAAGGGCCCGCGCCGCATCGCCGGGGTCGCTGCATCCCGTCAACTCCCGCGCCACTCTCGCCGGAAGAATCAAGTGGTCGACGCGGGTGATGGCCTCGCGGAGCGCTTCATCATCTGCCCGCTCGAAATCCGCAATCACGGGAACGCCCCAGCGCTGCGCGTACCGGCAGGCCTGCAAAGTTCCTGCGGGGCCAAGCTGATCCACAAGCAGCGCGCGGCTGCCGGCGATCAGATTCTCATCAATGTCATCGGGAGACGGGGGCCGCACATGCACAGACGAATACAAAAGAGTCCGCTCGCCCGTGGAGCGGTCCAGCAGAACAATCGAGTAATAAGGGCCGGCGTCGGGGTAGCGGATTTCCGCCCGGTACTCGACACCCTCCTGCCCAAGCAGCGAGATCGTATATTGCGAAAGCTCGTTGCGCCCAAGTAACCCGGCATACGCGCACTTCAGCCCCAAACGCGCCGCGGCCACCAAGGCCGTCGTGCATTGCCCGCCCCCGTGGCGCTCGATCGACAGCACCGGCACCTTCGTGTCCGGCGCGGGAAATCGAACGAGTTCCACAACGTCATCCACGGCTGCAATGCCGAATCCGCACACATCGAACTGTTTCTTGCCGCGCTCAGACATCGGAATCACCCAGTTCCTACGGCTAGGCATCATAGCGGCATCGTCGTCCCGCCGTCAAACTGTAGACTATACTGACTCATAATGCGTACTTGATTCCCGCATACAAGCGTACGCTTCTGCAAGTCCTGCAAATCTAGCAAATTAGACGTTGCCTCGCTCGCACCCAATCGCAGGAAGACGCAGCCCTACACATATC
>DATLRW010000190.1:0-14241 GCA_035534495.1 Candidatus Dormiibacterota bacterium
TGCTCTCGGGTCGCGGATCGAATTTCGAAGCCCTGGCGGATAGCGTCGTCGCCGGGCGCATCCCCCATGCGGAAATCGTTCTGGTCATCAGCAATCGCGAGAACGCGCCGGGCCTGGAAAAGGCGCGCGAGCGCGGCATTGCGGTCCGTGTGATCCCCTCGAAGGGAATCGAGCGCGAGGCCTACGACCGCGTCGTCGTCGCCGCGCTCGAGCAGGCCGGGGTCGATCTGGTGTGCCTGGCCGGTTTCATGCGCCTGCTCTCGCCCTATTTCGTCGAGCGGCTGCGCGGCCGCATCCTCAATATTCATCCCTCCCTGCTGCCGGCCTTTCCCGGCCTCGAGGCGCAGCGCCAGGCGCTCGAGCATGGCGTCAAATTCACCGGGTGCACCGTCCATTTCGTCGACGAAACCCTCGATTCCGGCCCCATCATTCTGCAGGCCGCCATTCCGGTTTGCGACGACGATACGCCGGAATCGCTCGCGGCGCGCATCCTCGCCGAGGAACACCGGATCTATTCCGAGGCGGCGCGGATCGTTCTCGAAGGCCGCTACCGGATCGAAGGCCGTCGCGTGATTCTCGGGTCTGGGGCGAGCTGATCCGATGAAGCCGAAGCGCGAATTTGCTTCCGTCGACGAAGAGCTCGCCTATCTGTCCAAGGGCGCGGCGGAAATCATTCGCGCCGAGGAGTTGCGCGAGCGCCTCGAGCGTTCCGCCAAAACCGGCCGTCCGCTCCGCGTCAAACTCGGCGTCGATCCCACCGCGCCCGATCTTCACCTGGGCCACACCGTCGTCCTGCGCAAGCTGAAACACTTTCAGGACCTGGGCCACACGGCCATCTTTTTGATCGGCGATTTCACCGCGATGGTGGGCGATCCGACCGGGCAGTCGGAAACGCGCCCCCAGCTCACTCGCGAGCAGATTCAGGCAAATACGCAGACCTATCTCGATCAGGTCGGGAAAATACTCGACGTCGGCCGCACCGAAATCCGCTACAACAGCGAGTGGCTCGGCCGGCTCTCCGCTCAGCAGATCGTCGAGCTCTGCGCCCGGTACCGCCTGGCCCGCATGCTCGAGCGCGAGGATTTTCGCTCGCGCCTGGCCGCCGCGCAGCCCATTTCCGTTCACGAGCTGCTCTACCCGCTCTTCCAGGCCTACGATTCGGTGGCCCTGCAGGCCGATGTCGAACTCGGCGCCACCGAGCAGAAATTCAATCTCCTGGTCGGCCGGGAGATTCAGCGCGAATACGGCCAGCCCGCCGAGGTGGCCTTCACCCTGCCGATTCTGGTCGGGCTCGACGGCCAGCGCAAAATGTCGAAAAGTCTCGGCAACTACATCGGCATCGGCGAAGCGCCGGGGGAAATGTTCGGCAAGCTGATGTCGATTAGCGACGAGATGATGTGGTCTTACTGGGAACTGCTCACCGACCTCGATCCTGCCGAAATCGCCCGGATGCGCTCGGAAGTCGCCGCGGGCGCGCTGCATCCGATGGACGCGAAGATGCGCCTGGCCGCGAGTATCGCCGCGACGTTCCACAGCCAGCCGGCGGCCGCCGAAGCCTCCGCCGAATTCCAACGCATCTTCCGCGATCGCCAGGCGCCTCAGGAGATGAGGGAGGTTCAGATAACGCACGATCACGATGTCCCGTTACCGGACCGAAGCTCAGACGTCGGCCCCGAGGAAGCGGAGGAAGTTCGGTTGGAGCGTGCACCGGGCCGCCTTAGAGCCACCGCACAGGCAGGCCCTGACCTCTGGGGAACGAAAGTCCTTGCTTTTGGATCGAATTCCGTGAAGTGGTCGTCGATTCTGGCTTGGCTGGAGGAGGCGCCGTCGGTCTCAGAAGCCGAGCGCATCATCAAGCAGCGCGGGTTCGAGGTCAACGGTCAAATTGTCGCAGATCCCACGGCCAGGCTAGACACCGATCTCCCTGCGACGTACGAATTGCGGCTTGGCAAGAAAAAATTTCTCCGCCTGGTCATCGAATAGCCTGGCCCGCTCGCCGCAGGACGATGTCATTCGAAGGGCACCGGATTCCGCCAGACGACCGGGAATCTCTCCATTCGCCTTGTCCTCTTTGTGGCTCTCAATTCAGCAAGGGTCCGGGGGACGGATTGCGTTGTCGAGTCTCGATAACGCCGGAGACGACTCTATGGATCTCGCCGGGCGGACCGGCGGGGGACAAGGCGTCGCCGGCGGGCCATTCACGGAAATCGTCTCATCCTTCTAACTTGAAATGCGAAGGCCAAAGAAACGAGTAGAATGTTCCCTGCACGCAAGAAGTCGGTTCGCTCTGTCGCGAGCCAATCGGAGGATAAATGAGTCGTTTGAGATCTTTATTGTGTGTTTGCTTCGTCATGCTAATGGCCGGGCAGGTATCGCTCCGGGCGCAGGGCCCACAGGCTGCGTCGGTCGTCGCCGTCCGCGCCGGTCGGTTGTTTGATACGCAGACGGGAAAGTTACTGAACAATCAAATCGTCCTGGTGCAGGGCGATCGCATCGAGGATGTCGGCCCCGCGGATCAGGTGAAGATCCCGGCGGGAGCGAAGGTGATCGACCTCAGCCACGCCACGCTTCTGCCCGGTCTGACCGACGCGCATGCGCACATCTTCAACGTCTTGACCCCTGCCGAGCGCATCAATACGTCCCGGGAAGCTTGGGCGCTGCTCGCCTTGCACGAAGCGCAAACAGACCTGCGGGCGGGATTCACAACGCTGCGCGAGATGAATACCCACGCCGAAGGGTACGGCGACGTCGCCGTGCGCAATGCCATCGAGCGAGGCCTTTTCGAAGGTCCCCGGATGCAGATCACGACGCGGGGAATTGGTACGGGGACGAAATTTATGGGTGTTCCGGGAATCACGCTTCCGGCAATGACCCAGAACGTCACGGGAGTGGGCGCAGCCCGGGCGGCCGTTCGTGAGCAAATCCACTACGGGGCGGACTGGATCGAGATTTTCGAAGACGGCCCGCACACGTTCAGCCCCACAGGCCAAATATGGGTCGCCCCGACGTTTACGCTGGCGGAGGTGGAAGCCATAGTGGACGAGGCCCATCGTCTCCATCACAAGGTTTCGTGCGACGCTTTCGGCGGCGAGGGGTTGAAAGACTGCATCGTGGCCGGTGTGAATAGCATCGAGCACGGACAGGACATGAGCGACGCGGATATGACCATGATGGTGCAGAAGGGGATCTACTGGGATCCAACGCTCTACCGCTATTGCATGCCGGTGGCCGTAGACCACGACATGGCGCTTTCCGGCGGCAAGAACAGCCTGTGCGCGTTAGGCAAAATAGCGTTTCGCGCAGGGCTGGCCAAGGGCGTGAAGATCGCATTTGGCAGCGGTGTGGACGGCCACCCATACGTTCATGGCACACAGTGGACTCAATTTCAGGCGCTGGTTCAGGACGGCATGACGCCGCTGCAGGCGATCGAGGCTTCCGTGAAAACGGATCCGGAGATGATGGGTTGGCAAAATCAGGTCGGGTCGATTCAGAAGGGATACTACGCCGACATGATCGCCGTCCCCGGAAACCCGCTCCAGGACATCACGCAAATCAAAGATGTGGAATTTGTGATGAAGGGCGGCAAGGTCATCCGAAACGATGTGAACTGAGCGTTTCGAGCGGCCCGGATCGTCTTCGGGCGAGCCGGGCCGCACCCTGTTGAAATAGAGCCGGCCCCAAACAGGAAATCGATGGCTCCCGCACCGGCGCGCTGCTCATGCGTGCCGGCGGAAAAAAATTGCTTCGTCTCGTCATCGAATAGCTCTCGAGCGATGGGCAAATTCGTCATCCGAATCGGCTGGTGCGGTTTCGCCATCGCCTGCATCCTCTTCGCCTTTTCCCAATCGACAGGACACCCGGCCCGGCTGGATCGTCTGCAAATGGCTTTCTGGCCCACGTCAATCCTTTTCGCTTCCCGCCATGCCGCCGCAGAGCGGCCGGGCGGCGAATTTTTTGCGGGGGCCTTTTCCGCGCTGATGAACGGGGCCTTCTATGCGGGCCTCGGGTGGCTGGCGTGGTGGGCGGCGCGTCTGGCGGGGATGGCGAAGGCGGCGCCGGGCGAGAAGGCGCGATTCATCTCATTTTTTCTCGCCCTGGGGTTGGGTTTCTCTCTGCTGGTGGCCTTGGCGGAAGCGGCGCTGCGCCGGCCGAAATTCACCGCCCAGGGCTTGGGGGCAGCCTATCTGATCTCGGCGAATCTCTTCGCCCTGATCGTCCTTACGTGCGCGCCGGCCGGTTGGTCCCTATGGTGGCTGCGCGGTTTCCTTGCACGCCGCGGCGCCGCCGGCGCGCCGAGGGCTTGAATCGCCGCCCCCTCCCTGGCGAGCAGGGCGCGCTTGCGGTCGAGGCCCCAGCGATAGCCGGCCAGCGAGCCGCCTTTCCCGACAACCCGGTGGCACGGAATCAGGATCGACGCGGGATTGGTCGCGCACGCCCGCGCCACCGCGCGCGCGGCGCGCGGCCGGCCGATCGCCCGGGCGATTTCGCCGTAGGAGCGGGTCGCCCCGCAGGGGATTTGCCGCAACTCTTCCCAGACGCGCCGCTGAAAGGCTGTCGCACGAACGTCGAGCGGCACATCGGGCAGGGGGCGCCCATTGCGCAAAAACTCGACGATCGCCCGAACGGCGGGCTTCAGTTCCTTGGAATGTTCGCGAATTTGCGCCGCGGAAAATTCGCGCTCGAGTTCGCCGCGAAGCTGCCGCTCGCTATCGCCCAGGTATACCGCCGCAACGCCCCGCCCGGTCGCGGCCACGAGCAGCCGGCCCAGCGGGCACGGCGCAATCGCATATCGAATCTCCATGTTTCCTCCTCCACGCCGGCCGGCCTTACGCGCCGGTCCACGCGCACACGTTTCAGTGGCCGCCCGGCGCCGTCGCCTTCATAGCCGCATGCCTTCGAGGCCGGTTCGCTCGACAAACCGCTTCAGAAATTCCAGATCGCGCCGGTCGCGCGCCCGCACGGCAGGCCGGGTGAACAGCCGGCCCCAGATTTTCCCGAACCATCCCGGCAACTCGAATTCATCGCGCACGGTCACGCGCGCGCCGCTTCCGGCCGCCTCGATTACCCATCGCTGGAGCCCGGTGACGCCGTAGCTGTCCTCGAACCGCCATTCGAGCAGCCGGCCGCGTTCGTAAGCGGTCACCCGGGCGATGAGCGACACATCCCGGTTCGCCAGTTTCCCCTGGATTCGCACCTGCAATCCCTCCGCGAACTCCCGGGCGCCGCGCTGCACCTGAACCCGGCTTTCCATGTCGCGTCCGTACCAATAGGGCATCCGCTGCGGAATGAAAAACGCGCCCACCAGATCCGTGGGCCCGGCCATCTCCACCGAAACGGTCACCTGTCCCATTTTTCGAGTGCGCCTCGCTACCAGCTTACGGCATTTCCGGATGGCCGCGCATCCGCCGGGCGCTCATTTCGCCAGTTGCCGGCGGATCGAGAGCAATTCCTGGCGGCGTTTTTTGTCCGTCTTCGGGTAGCTTAGCTTCAGATCGTCGATCGTATCGAGAATCACCTGCGAGATGATCAGGCGCGCGTTTTCCTTGTCGTCGGCGGCCACGACGTACCAGGGGCAGTTCCCGGTGCTGGTCGCTTCCAGGCAGGCTTCGTAGGCGCGCTGGTAGGCGGGCCACAGCGCGCGCTCGTTGACGTCCGCCTGGCTGAATTTCCAGTTCTTTTCCGGATCGTCGATTCGCGCGAGGAAGCGCCGCCGCTGCTCATCGTTCGAGAGGTGCAGGAAGAACTTGATGATTCGCGTGCCGTTGGCATGGAGGTGTTTTTCCAGATCGACAATCGACCGGTACCGCCGCTCCCAGATTTTTCCGTCATGGAGGAGTTCGTCCGGCAGACCCTCGGCGCGCAGGATTTCCGGGTGCACCCGCGCGATCAGCACCTCCTCGTAATAGGAGCGGTTGAAAATGCCGATCCGGCCGCGCTCGGGCAGCGAGCGGGTCGTGCGCCAGAGAAAATCGTGTTCCAGCTCCTGCGCGCTCGGATGCTTGAAGCTGAACACCTGGCAGCCCTGCGGATTGATGCCCGACATCACGTGCTGGATCGCGCCGTCCTTGCCCGCCGCGTCCATGGCCTGGAAGATCACGAGCAGCGCGTAGCGGTTGTCGGCGTACAGCACGCCCTGGCGGTTGCTCAATTTCCCGACGTGGCCGGCCAGAATCTTCTGATAGTCCTTCTTCGACCGGTAGAACGGCTTTACGCGGGTCGGCCACTTGTGCAGGCGTACCTTCTCGCCTTCCCGCAGGCGAAATTCCCGGCTGTGGATTTTCATTTTGCTCCTCGCCACCGCTCGACCTCCAGCCGCACTAGAATAAATCCCTGTGGACCCCCATCGCCATCTTCCGCCCGGCCCGCCCGGCCTTCCCTGGCTCGGCGTCACCTTCGATCTGCTGGGAAATCCGCTCGCCCTGTTCGAGCGCATGGGACGCGAGTACGGCGACGTTTCTTCGATGCACTACTGGCGCGGCTCGCGAATCCTGCTGAACGCACCCGAGCTCGTCGAGCAGGTTCTGGTCGTCCAGCACCAGAAGTTTACCAAGGGGATTCTGCTGCGGCTGACCGCCCAGCGCCTGCTCGGCCAGGGGCTGCTCACGAGCGAAGGCGAACTCTGGCGGCGCCAGCGCCAGCTCGCCCAGCCGGCCTTTCAGCGCGCGCGCATCGCCGCCTATGCCCCGGCCATGGTTCGCCTGGCCCGGGAGCAGGCCGGGGAATGGCGGCCGGGCGAGATCCGCGACGTCGCCGTCGAAATGATGAACATCAGCCTGCGCATCGCCGTCGGCACGCTGTTCGGCATCGAGATAAAATCCGAGGCGCGCGCTGTGGGAGAGGCGCTGACCGCGATCATGCGCCGCGATCTGCGCCGCATGCGTTCCCCCGTCAAGCTGCCGCCCAATTTTCCCCTCCCTTCCAACCGGCGCGCCGAGCGGGGCTACGCTTTGCTCGAAGGGATGGTCGATCGCATCATCGAGGAGAAGCGCGGCTGCGCCTCCGCTTCGGGCGATCTGCTTTCGCGCCTCATCGAGGCGACCGGCGAGGACGGCGCCCACATGTCGCACCGGCAATTGCGCGACGAAACGATGACACTGCTTCTGGCCGGCCACGAAACGACCGCGCTGGCGCTCGCCTGGACCTGGTATCTGCTTTCGCTCCATCCGACGGCCGAGGCTCGGCTTCACGAGGAGATCGACGGCGTCCTCGCCGGCCGCGACCCTGTTCCCGAGGATCTCGACCGGATGCCGTATCTGGCCGCCGTCATCAGCGAATCGCTGCGCCTCTACCCGCCGGCCTACGCCATCGGCCGCAGCTCGAAGGTCCCGATCGATCTGGGCGGTTACCATTTTCCCGAAGACACCGTGTTCCTGATGTCGGCCTGGGTCACGCAGCGGGACGAGCGGTACTTTTCCGATCCGCTCGCCTTCCGGCCCGAACGCTGGATCGAGGGTCCGGCTCCGGACGGCTTCCGCTACTTCCCGTTTGGCGGCGGCCCGCGGCGTTGCATCGGCCAGCCGTTTGCATTGATGGAGATCGGTCTGGTGGTGGCGACGCTGGCCTCGCGCTTCCGGTTCCGGCTCGCGCCGGGCCCGCCGGTCGTTCCCGAGCCGCTCGTGACGCTGCGGCCGAAATCCGGCATTCCGATGATCGTGGAAACGAGAAAATGAAGGCCCGCCGCCCGCCTTTTGATCTCTGTTGATTCAAGGCGTTCGGTTTTTCGAAGGGCCGAGCTTCAGCTCGGGCATACCACCCGCCCACCAATCCGGGGTTTCAAAGCGCCGGTTCGGCTAGTGTAGTAATTCAGAAGTTCGTTGCGCGGTTTTCAGGGGGTCGGAGCTTTAGCTCCGACATTCAGCCCCGCATTTTTCAAGGGCTTTAGCCCCTGAAGCTCCGCCCCATTTGGGCAACGAATTTCTGAATCACCACACTAGTAGCCGGTCGCGACCGCCGGCCGGCCGTTCGTTCCGGGGGTGAATATCTCGATCCGGTTGAGTGGCAGGCGTTCTCCGGCGTCGGGATGCTCGAAGACCCTGAGGATTTTATAGGTCGTCGCGCGCTCGGCGGGGATTCGTTCGATGGTCCGGATCATGGCGCGGAACTCGCCGGGAGAGACGTACTCGCCGAATGTCGCTCCAGCGGCCCTGGAGATGCTTTCCTCCATCAATGTGCCGCCGAAATCGTTTGCTCCCGCTTCCAGGCACGCCAACGACTGCGCAAAGCCGAGCTTGACCCAGGAAACCTGAATGTTGCGGATGTGGCCGTAGAGAAGCACACGGGCGAGCGCATGAACGATCAAGTCCTCATGGACCGAATGTCCCGCGCGGGCGCTGCCGCTGCGGAACAGCCGGGTTTGGGAATGGATGAATCCCAAGGGCACGAATTCGGTAAATCCGCCCGTTTCCTTCTGAATCTGGCGGAGCAGAAGCAGGTGCCTGACCCAATGTTCGGGACGCTCGGTATGGCCATACATCATGGTGGAGGTCGAAGGAATGCCCAAGCCATGGGCCGTGCGAATCACATCGATCCACTGCCGCACTTTCAGTTTATTCGGGCTCAAGGACCGGCGCACCGTATCGTCGAGAATTTCCGCGGCCGTTCCCGGGATGGTGTTCAGGCCGGCCTCTTTCAGCAGGAGCAGATATTCGCGCAGGGGCAGGCGCGTCTTTTCGGCGCCGTAGGTGATTTCCATGGGGGAATAGGCGTGCAGATGCAGTTCCGGCAGGCGCGCCTTGATGCCCCGAAGAAGTTCCGCGTAGTAGTAACCGTCGAGGTCTTTCGGAAGGCCGCCCTGGATGCATACTTCGGTTGCGCCGCGCTCGACCGCCTCGGCCGATTTGGCCACCAGCGTCTCGGTGGAATGAAAATAGGCCTCCGGTGAATCCGCCGACCGGCCGAATCCGCAAAAGGCGCAGCCGATAATGCAAACGTTGGTGAAATTCAAATTCCGGTTCACCACGTAGGTGATGCGGTCGCCGGCCTCGCGCCGGCGAAGTTCGTCCGCGACCTTCACCAGAGCCAGAAGGTCGCTCCTTTCCACGGTGGCCAGCGCCAACCCCTCCTCGAAACCGAGTTCGTTCCCGGCCAGGGCTTTTTCCAGGGCGGCGGCCACAGGGGGCCGCGCCGCCGCAAAAGCGCGGTCCCACGGCATTTCTCTCCATTCAGGATTCATGGCGCTCAGCATGGGTCACTGTCCTTCGCATAGCCGTCCCCGCTCCGGAGCCAGCGAAGGCGCGCTTGGAGACGGTCGCTTAGAAATTCCGGCCGCGCGGAAAATTCCGGGTAGATCGCCAGCCGTTCGCGCAAGACGAATCCCGCCGAGGCCGTTTTCGCCGAGAGCGAAGCGATTTGCGGCCAGGCCGCTTCCGGGTTGATGAAGTCTTTGGTCACCGGAGAAATTCCACCCCAATCGTTGATGCCCGCCTCCAGCAGATCCGGATAATCTTCCGAAAGCAGATTGGGAGGGGACTGAATATTCATCCGGCCCCCAAGAATCAAGCGGGCAACGGCAATCGTGCGCAGCAAATCTTCCCGGGAGGGCTCGGGCGCGAGCGCCATGCGAGTACCCGGCTTCGCGCGAAACGGCTGGACAATCACTTCCTGCACGTGACCGTGCTTTTCATGGGCGGAGCGGATCGCCAGCAGCGCGTCCACGCGTTCCTCCGGAGTTTCACCGATCCCGATCAGGATGCCCGTCGTGAAAGCCATGGACAATTGTCCCGCATTCTCGATGGTTCGCAGGCGAAGCAGGGGGACTTTATCCGGCGCTTTCCAGTGCGCCCCGCCGGGACGGCCCAGCCTGGCGCCGGCGCTCTCGATCATCAGCCCCACGCTGGCGTTGGTCTCCCGCAAACGGCGAAGATCTTCCAGGGGCATCAAGCCTGGATTCGAATGGGGGAGAAGGCCGGTCTTTTCGAGCACCAGCTCGCACATGGCCGCCAGGTATTCGAGCGTGCGATCGAAGCCCAGGCTCTTCAGAAAATCCTTCGCTTCCGGGAAGGCGCGCTCGGGTTGGTCGCCGAGGCTGAACAAAGCCTCCTTGCATCCCGCGCGGCGGCCCGCTTCGGCGACCGCCAGCACTTCGTCGGGCAGCATGTAAGGCTGCATGCCGGCGTGGGGATCGGCCCGGAAGGTGCAGTAGCCGCAATAGTCGCGGCAAAGGTGGGTGAGTGGAATGAAAACTTTCCGGGAATAGCTGACCGAACGGCCTTTGAAACGGTCCCGGACAGCAGCCGCCGCCTCGCACAGAACCGCGAGCGAGGCTTCCTCCATGAGGGCAAGCGCATCTTCACGGGATACGCCCCGGCCCGCCAGTCCACGTTCGAGGGCGGCATCCACCCGGTCAGGAATCGCCACGTCCGGCATTCGAACCCCTTGGGCGGAAACCCTTTCTTGCCACCGGCTCCCGCGAAAACGGTATACTTGCCCACTACGAGTGTCAACTTGACCGCTGATGGCTAATGCCCTGACGGCTGTTCGCCTGCTTCTCGTGGCCCCGTTTGCGATCTTCATGGCCAGAGGCGACGCGCGCTCGGCGGCTTTCGCTCTGGTCGCGTGGGCGGTGGCGCTGGCAACGGATTTTCTGGACGGGCCCGTGGCGCGCCGCAGAGGCACGGCGGGCGCGCTCGGCGGGACCTTCGATCACGCCAGCGATTTTCTCTTCGTCACCGGCGGCATGTTTGCCGGCGCGCTCCGCGGGGCTTTTCCATGGATCCTGCCGATATGCATCACCGCGGCCTTCGCGCAGTACGTTATCGATTCCTACTGGATTCACCGCCAGTCCAGGCTCCGCGGGAGCCGGCTCGGCCGCTACAACGGCATGCTGTACTTCGTTCCGCCTTGCCTGGACATTCTGATACGGCTGGGCGCGGGCTTCCTGAAACCCTTGCTGACCATTCTGGTCTGGGGGCTGGTTCTGAGCACGCTGGTTTCCATGGGCCAGCGCCTGATGTTCGCGAGACTACCCGAATATCTCCCGGGTGGCCCGCCGGAGAAATAGCAGGCCGACTCCGGCGTTGAAAAAGATGAAGAAATTGTGCATGACGAACCCGAAGGCGGCCATCTGGCCCGGCCGGGCGGGAAACAGCAGGACCCACAGAAGGATCGCGACCGAGTGCATCGGTCCCGGCATGGCCGCTCCGAAAAAGACCACCGGCACATATCCCAGCATCTCGCCGTAGCTGACCGTGCCCCCGAAAAGTCGCAAGGCCAGCGTATAGACGACGACCCCGGCGAGCACCAGCGGCGCGCGCATCGCAATCACGGCCCCATACTGCCGGACCTTGGCCAGCCGGAACGCGCGGAAGATCGGACGGTCGCGCAAGGCGATCCCCGGGCCGATTCTCTTGCTAAAGAACAGCTGGAAAAGCGCGAAGAAAGCGACCGATCCCAAGGCAATCCAGGGAATGATGTGGAAGACCGGCTGGAAACTGCTCCAGCGCAGCATCACGCCGATCGTCGCCCAAAGAATCAGGCTGTAATACTCGCAAAACATGAGGAAGAGCATGCTGGAGGCGACCTCCCAGCCGGGCAACCCGTCGCGGCGGTTCAGATAGACGGCGATGGCGCCTTTGCTGACCTGCTCGTTCACGAGGGAGAGGATGTAGGCGCTGGCCCGAATGGGCAGGATATCCGCATAGCGGATTTTCGCGTGGAACCAGTTGACCACGCTCCACACGACCAGGCTGTCGATCGCGAGATAAAGGAAACAGTACGGAATCACCAGGGCGAGCCAGAGAGTCCAGTTGACGTTCTCGAAGCTTTTTAAGAGATAGGCGAGTAGCCCGCTGCCCTCGCCCGCGGCGGCATGGCTGAGACGGGTGTAAATGTAAGTGAAGCAGGCCGCCGTAATGAGAAGCGGCAATAGCCGCTGCCACAGTTTGGCTTTTTTGCGGCTGGTGGCAGGCGGGCCGCCGACGGGCGTGACAGTCTCGTTCATGATCTAATTTCCGCCAATGGCCTGCGACGGCCGGGCGCGGAATAAAATCAGTTTAGATGACAGACGCGTCATGGGGATGGATTCTCCTTTCGCAGCCTCCCGCAGATCTGTTCTGAACCCCGCCGGGAATGCCCGGCGACCAGCCTGCCCGGTCATCTGGGCAGCACGCGCAGGAAATACACATCGGGGCGACGATGATAATCGCTAAACGGGCTTCGGGGATATTTTTTTGCGAAAAGCCTCGAATAACGCGTTGAACCGGCCCGGATCGGTGTTTAGAACGGCCTTGCAATCGAACAACTGTTTGCCCATTTTTATCCGCACGTTGGGATCGCGGGCGACGGCGGCGGTCCAGCTTTTGCCGCCGGGAAATGTAAGCCCGGGGGGAAAATCGGCATGCAGATACAGTTGGTTCTGATACGTCACAAAATAGATGGTCACCGAGTGGGGAATGAGGTACCAGGGGTGTGTCTCGACCATAAGGGTCGGATACTTAGCCGCGAACGCCCAGTCGGCGGGGCAGCTCGCCTGTTCCCCTTTGAGCCATAGCCCGGCCCGGTGCCCGCTGGGATCGAGGTCGGTGATCCTAAGGACCACCAGCGCCAGGATCGCGCACGCAACGATCGCCCCGACGATTTTCAGCAGCAGCTTCATCGTTGCCTCGCAAGCGCAGAGGTTTTCAAGTTACTTCAGCTGACTGGTTTCAGAAATCGCACCCGCCGGGCTTTCTCCACGGGCTGCCAGGCTGCCTTGAATCATTTCGTCGATTCCGGTCAGTTGAATCCCGAGTTCGCGCGCGGCCGCGTGCGAGTCCAGGCGCGTGTCCGCCGTGATCACCTCGAGAGCGTCCGGTGAAAAGCCGGGGCCGGCGAACCGTTGACGGATGGCCAACATCCAGAAAAGCAATTTTCTCGGAACCGAGCCGATCCGGACTTCGCGGCCCAGCGAGCGAGCGGCTCGCTGGGCGAGCTCCCGTTCCGGCAGCGAGACGGGGCCAACGAGATTCAAGGTGGCGTTGTTCGCCACCGATGGCGCTGTGGCAACCAGTACGGCGGCTCGCGCCAGGTCATCCACATAGAGAGGCTGCTGGAGATGGCGGCCGCCGCCGACCAGCTTGGCGTTGCCGCCGCTCACTTGGCGGCGGAGCGCGGCCGCGCCCGCGGTGCCGGGACCAAGCAAAAGCGGGACACGCAGGACCGTATACCGTAATCCCGATGCGCGCACCAGGGCCTCTGCCTGCCCCTTGGTCCGGTAATAGCGATTGGGAGACGACTCATCGGCTCCCGTCGCGCTGACCAGAACCAGTTTCCGCACCGCATTCCGCCTGGCCGCTTCGACGACGCTGCGAGCCGATGCCACGTTTGCCTGCTCATAGGTCGAATCCGGTCTTTCGACGAGAATTCCCGCCAAATGAATGACGGCAGACGCTCCCTGAAACGCGGCATCGAGACTTCCGGGATCGTCGTAGGAGATTTGAACCACGCCTCCGGCATTGCCCGACAGCGACTCGATCTGTTCGGCGGCGCGGCGGGAGCGGACTGCGGCGACAAACAGGTCTGGCGCGGCCCCGTGTTCCGGTCGGCATCGCAGGATGGCCTGCCCGACGGCGCCATTGGCGCCGGTGATGACCACCTTCATGACGTCTCCCGATCACCCGACTCCGGGAACTCTATTCTTTCGGCCGGCAGAACCGGTTGTTCGTAACAGCCACGGATGTCGCCACGCCTTCCGGATGGCCGTGAGCGCGAGCCAGTCAATTGCCGCTTGCGTGTTCCGCCGCGCCAATCTGGACGGCGTGAAATACCTGATTCGAACCATGCGGAGGGATTTTCAATACCGGATATCTCGCCAATTTGGCCTGCGTCACGGCCGCGGACAGGGCCGGATCGGTAACGTGGACCAGCATGCAGTTGTACAACTGGCTGCCAATTTTGATCCGCACGTGCGGGTCGCGGGCGACGTCTTCATTCCAGGTCCTGCCGTGAGGATATTTCACTCCCGCGGGATAGCTGGAGGAGACATACAGCTGGCCCTGATAGACCACAAAGTAGGTCGTAACCGAATGGGGAAGCAGATAGGGAGTCTGGGTCTGAATTTCCAGCGTCTGGTATTTATTGGCGAACGACCAGTCGGCAACCGGAGTGGTAACGGAATTCCCCTTAATCCACAGACCCGGTGTGTGTCCGAGAGGTCCGACGCCGGTGATGCGCAATACCACCAGCAGCAGAACCAAACAAGCCAGTATTGCTCCGGCCACCTTCAAGAGTGTCTTCATCTTGGGCTCCTAGCGGGAGGATAGGGAC
>DATLRW010000191.1:0-38372 GCA_035534495.1 Candidatus Dormiibacterota bacterium
TTCTGCGTGCGCGCCCGCTGCACCTCCTCGAAAGCGCGCTTCTTGGCGTTTCGATAGGCGGGCGTATCCGGTATCTGCTCGTATTCGTACGTCACCGCGCCGACGTAGCTGCGGTAGGTCCGGAAGGAAGGGAGTATGGCAGAGCGTTGCCGGTTGATGAGCGCAAGCTGCTGCTCGATCGCGTCGTCCTGCGGCTGGGCGACCTTTTCGGCCGCCGTCACGACGGCCTGGAGCTGTTTGTACCCGGGCGTGGCAGCCAGCGTGTTCTGCGCCGCGCGGCGCTCGGCGAGGCGCTTTACGAGGAACTTCGAATAGACCTGCGAAAAGTGCGCCTGATAGGCCCGCCAGGGGCGCAGCCCGAATTCTTCGTTGTACAGCGACCACCCCAGCACGGCGATCAGCGCGAGCGAGGCAACGAGCAGCCAGCTCGCGATCGAACGAGTGGTGATCGGGTCCTGTGGAGGTGGTTGTTGTTGCGCCAAGGGATTTCCCGCCTTAGAGATTTTGGAATACTAGAGATTGAACCATGGTGTTTCCCAAACGTACTTGATGCGGAACAGATGCCGCATGAAAAAGGTGATCGGCAGCGTCAGCATCACCACGAGCAAAACTTCCAGCACCACCACCTGCAGCAGGCTCATCCGCCGGAATATCTTCCGGCTGAACGGCGTGCATGTGATGATCTTGTGGAACATCCACGCGGCCACCAGGAAATAGAGTCCCACGGGAATGATCCCGAACAAACCCTTCGCCCAGAGCGCCGCGTCGGCCTTCTGGCTGGCGGGCAGAATGTGCACGAGCCACGACCCATTGATATGGAAGAACTGGTCGAAGTTTCGCGTCGCGTTAAACTCCACGCGGTCCGGATCCCATGTCGCCGTCGGCCAGAACCACATGAATCCCGGCCCGCGGATGAAGGTGCCGATCAGGGTCAGCACCAGCCACATCCCCTCGAACCCGGCCAGGAACGTCCACACCGCAAAGCGCCGCTGCTTATACGTGTAATAGCCGTTGCCGAGCGGATTGGCGTCGATGAACGGGATGGCCATCAGGCCCAGAATGATGAAGGTGGGCATGATCACGCCCGCGATCCAGGGATCGAAATATTCGAGCATCTCCTGCAAGCCGAGGAAATACCAGGGGGCCTTCGCCGGGTTCATGGTGATCGAGGCGTTGGCCGGCTGCTCGAGCGGGGCGTTGATCTTCAGCGCCCAGACCATCAGGATCACCGTGATGATAATGGCCGCCAGCAGCTCCATCCGCAGCAGGTAGGGCCAGACGTGCACTTCCTTCTGCCAGCTCGGGTGGTAGTCCTGCGTTTTGCGGTGGTGGGTGCGCGCCAGCTCTGGATCGGCTTCCAGCCGGGCGATCAGCCGGTCGTTGGCCTTCGCCTGGCGCAAGGCAAACCAGGTAAAGAAGGGCACGAGCATAATCAAGCCCACGACGGGGACGTTGTCCGGGTTTGAAGCGATAAGCCACAGCTGGTGCCAGTTACCAAGCATGGCGGAAATCCGTTTCCGGCAGACCCAAGGTCAAGACCTTCCTCATTCGTGCATCTCCGTTTCCAGCATGACCGGCGAAGGACCGGAGATCCCTCCGTCCTTCCGAATCCGCCAGAAGTGAACGCCGAAGAAAACCGAGATCATCACCGGCAGCGCGATGCAGTGCCAGATATAGGCGCGCAGCAGGGCGCTGCCGCCCACGATCGAGCCGCCCAGCAAGGCGAAACGCACGTCGTTGTAAGACGTCAGCCCGAGTTGCGCGCCAAACGGGCCCTCGTGGCCGAGCAGGGGCGTCGCCCGGGCCATGTTCGTTCCCACGGTTACGGCCCAGAAGCCCAGCTGGTCGTCGGGGAGCAGATAGCCCGTGAAGGAAAGCAGCATCGTGAAGACCAGCAGAAGCACGCCGATGCACCAGTTGAACTCGCGCGGCCGCTTGTAGGAGCCGGTCATGAACACGCGGAACATGTGCAGCCAGACGGCGATGATCATCAGATGGGCGGCCCAGCGGTGAATGTTGCGGAGCTGGAGCCCGAAGGGAACGCTGTTCTGCAGATCCTGAATGTCCCGATAGGCCTGCACCGTCGTCGGGTGGTAGTAAAACATGAGCAGGATACCGGTGAAGGCGAGCACGAGAAACAGGTAGAAGCTGATGCCGCCCATCCCCCAGGTGTAGCTGTAGCGAACGGCGTCGCGATTCACCTTGGTCGGGTGGATATGGAGGAAAAAATTGTTCAGCGTGTGAAGGGCGCGGTTGCGCGGCTCGTCGATCCGGCCAACACGGAAAAAGGCTTTGTAAAGCTGGGTATCCTCGGGCTGCTTCAGTTCCTCGATCTGCTCCTGGAATTTTTCCTGGAGCCAGTCCTTGAAAACTTGCACCCGACCCTCGGCCTCGTCGGCCACCCCTGTCTTGCCGTTCCTGCTATTTCCCTCCGCCATGGAGACTCCCTCGAATGGCTACTTGTACGCTGAATCAAACGACCGGGCAAAAGAAGAGAAAGGCAACCGACTGTTTTGCTTCCCGCTCCCCGCTCCCGGATGGATTCGCCGGGAGACGATCGGCGCCCCCTTCATCGCGGAAGGAGGTTCGCACACCAACGGTCTTTCTGGCCTTGCCCTGATCTACCATCGATTCAATCGAGACTGGGCTTCAATTCTTGACTGAAGACGTAGTGAATGAAGATATACGCACAAGCCCAGAACGAAATTGATATTTTATATGTCGCTCGCGCTCTTGTGTCAAGATGACGGACGGAAATTCGGCAAAAAATTGCGATTTTCCGGAGAGTAATTGCTTTGGAAGCGCTCCCGGCCCGTCCGGACCCTTTCGGCGCCGAAAAACAGACTACCGCGTCGAGTGCGTATCCACGCCGGCCGGGACCGATGCCCCGGGAAGCACGGCTTGCAGAACCATGTCCGCCAGCGCCGCGATGAAACGCGGAGAACTATCGAGCGCCCGCATGACCGCGAAATTTTCCACGCCCAGGCTGCCGGCCAGCGCACGCGCCTCGAGGTTGATTTCGTAAAGCGTCTCGATATGCTCGGTGACAAAGGAAATGGGGACGACCAGCATGTCCCGGACGCCTTCGCGGGCCAGGCGCTCGACCGTGTCGGTCAGCGACGGCTCGAGCCACTTCTGGCGTCCCAGCCGGCTCTGGTAGCAGAGCGTCGTGGGGTTGGCCCATCCGCCCTGCTGCAGGAGCAGACGCACGGTTTCTTCGATTTCCCGTTGATAGGGATCTCCGGCCTCGATCAGCTCGACCGGAAGGCCGTGGGCGCTGAAGACGATCTGAACGTCGGCCGGGCGCTGGAATTCGGAAAGCGACTGCTCGATCCGCTCGACCAGGGCGCTCAGATACAGGGGATGGCTATAGAAGCGGTCGATGACATGGGTGGGAACCCGGTCATGGTGCCAGCGCCGCTTCCACTCCCGCAGGCTCGACCCGGTGGTCGCCACGGAATATTGCGGATACATCGGTAGAAGGACCAACTCGTCGAGCGGTTTTCGCGCCAGGCGCCGAATCGCCTCGACCGTATTCGGGTGCCAATAGCGCATCGCGATGGCGATTTGCGCGTCGACCCACGGAGCCAGCGCGTCGGCCAGCGCGAGCGATTGTCCCTCGGTCAATTCCCGAATCGGCGAACCGCCGCCGATCGCGGCATAGTGCTCGGTCACGTGGCGGGCCCGCAGGCCCGCGATCAGCCACGCGACGGGCCGCCGCGCCAGCCATGCCATCGGAAAACTGATGATGTCGGGATCGCAGAACAGATTATAGAGAAATGGCTGAACGGCATCGAGACGGTCGGGGCCCCCCAGTTGAAACAAAACGACGCCGATTTTCTTGCGTGAATCCATTGGGAATGTTTTAGCCCGAACGCCTTTAGCCTCGGCTCTTGCGATCCTTCAGGCGCCGGAACTCCCCTTCGAGCCGCGTAAGGCGCCGCCCCACGGAGGCGTAATACCCGAAAAAGATGGCCCAGGCAGCCAGATATGCTATTAGAATACTCCAAAAATTTCTCATCGGCTTGCTCCTTTCGCTTCCGCCGGCGCTGGCTCCTCATCCTCTTCGGCCGCGGCCAGTTCGGCAAACTCATGCCGCAGCAATTCGAGCCGGTATCGCTCCCGGCTCATGATCGCCATCAGGGCCAGCAGCCCGATCCCCGAGAAGAGAAAGACCTGCCACATCGTCGGATTCAGGCCGCTTCCCGGCCCTCCGCCAATCACCGGTTGCGGATGTTCGGTCCGCCACCAGCGGATGGAAAAATAGGACAGCGGCACGTCGAGAAAAGCGAAGATGCCGAACACCGCCGAAATGACCGCCCGCCGTTCGGGCTCGCCGACCATGACGCGCAGGAGGATGTAGGCGATGTAGAGCAATTGCAGGACAAACTCGAGCGTCAGGCGCGCGTCCCATGTCCACCAGATACCCCAGACGGGCTTGGCCCAAATGGGCCCGGTGATGAGAACCACCGTGTTGAACGCCAGCCCGACCTCGGCCGTGGCGACGGCCATCCAGTCCCACTCCGCCTGGCGGCTGGCCAGATAGCCGATGCAGGCCAGGAAAGAGATGAAGAAGGCCAGGTAGGCGACCATGCCGCTGGCGGCGTGAAAATAAAAAATGCGCTGGATCTGCCCCATCGTTATTTCACGCGGGGCGATAAAAAAAATCGCATAACCGGAGAGTCCCAGCACAACAGCCGTTGCGATCGCCGTCCAGCCCCAGGCTCGTTCGTTCGGCTTCATATGTCCCCTTTTCCTACTCCTCCACTAAAAATCCGGCCAGCAGCCATGTGGTCGTGAGAAACACGATGTCGAAGCCGCACAGCATCGTCAGCCACTCGCGCCCGAGCGCGGGGGCGGGACTGAGCAGCCCGGCCGTGGCTTCGACGCCCGCGATCAATACCGGGGCGAGAACCGGCAGGAGTAGCAGCGGCAGCAGCAGTTCGCGCATCCGCGCCTGCGCCGTCATCGCCGAAAATACCGTGCCCGCGACGGCCAGCCCGAACGTGCCGAGGAACAGCACGAGCATCAGCCGGCCCAGCACCGCGATCACGCTCACGTTGTAAAACAGGCTGAAAACGGGAACAAAAACAATCTCGGCCACCGCCAGAAACGCGAAATTCGCCAGAATCTTGCCCAGCAAAATCGCAAATGGATCGATGGGCGCCAGGCGCAAGGCGGCCAGGGTGTCGTTCACCTGTTCCCGAACGAAGCAGAGCTGGAGCATCAGCGTCCCGGCAAAGAAAAACGCGATCCAGATCAGGCCGGGAAGAATGGCGCGGCTCTCGGTGGCGCTCGGCTCGAAGGCAAAGCTAAACAGGCCGGCGACCATGAGCACGAAGAACAAAACGGTGTTGGTCAGATCGTGCGTGCGCAGCTCGATCCGGAACTCTTTTTCGAGCACCAAGGCCGTGGATCGGGCCAGGTTCAAAGCGGCACCTCGCGAGCCAGTTGCGGCGCCGAGGCGCCGGTGTCGTGAACCAGACGGCCGGCTCGCAGCCAGACCGAACGGCCCGCCAGTTCGGCCAGGGATTCGTCGTGGGTGCTCACAATCAGAGTGGCGCCCGCTTGATTCAATCCCAACAGGGTACGATCGAGCCACTGGCGGCCTTCGCGGTCCAATCCTGTCGCCGGTTCGTCGAAAAGCAGCAGCCGCGGCCCGGTGACCAGGGCGCGGGCGATAGCCAGCCGCTGCCGCATCCCCCGCGAAAACGTGGCCGCCGCATCGCCCGAGCGATGAGCCAGACCAACCTCGCCGAGGGCGCGCTCGATGCGCTCGGCCGGATTTGGGAGTCCATAGAGGCGAGCGAAGAATGAGAGGTTTTCCTGGGCGGTGAGTTCGTCGTAGACCAGCGCCTTGTGCGCCACCAGGCCAATCTGGCTGCGCACCGCTTCGGCCTCGAGATTTTCCGCGCCCAGGTGCCTGACGCGGCCCGCCGTTGGCTGTAAAAGCAGGGCTGCCATGCGCAACAGAGTGGTCTTCCCGGAGCCGTTCGGCCCCAGCAGGGCGACGAACTGGCCGGCGCCAATCTTCAGCGTCAGCCGCCGGAGCGCGACGAGCCCGCCGAAGCGCCTTTCGACGCCTTCGAAAGCCACTCCCAATGATGTCGTCGGGGCTGGTGCCATGGTTGACGAGGATGCCAAAAGTTCGGCGGATTGTCGCGGCAAATACCAGCCGCCCCGGGGCAGAGGTTCCCTCCCCTGCAGCCCACCGCCGTTTTCAGAGGCGCACGCGGCTATGCGCCCGCCGGGGCCTGGCGGTCTTCCCGACCGTGTCCCTCGGGGAGGCTAGCCCTTCACCAGGTCGCGCAAAGTCTTTTCCATACGCTGCCGTTGAGCCTGGTAATCCTCTTCGGAAAGCGTCCCTGCCTGGCGCCTCAACTCCAACCGGAAAAGCGTCTCTTTGATTTCATCGACACTTTGCCGTAGAGCGCCCTCGTGGTCTTCCGTCGGGGCAGACGGCGCGGGCCCAGCCTTGGTCTTGGCGGGCGCTGAAACCGTCGCGCTCGCCCCGGCCCCGGCCACCGCAACCGCCGCGAGGCTCCGCGACCTCCACCACAGGAAGAAGGCGCCCAGAATGAACATCGCGGCAAAGCCGCCAATGACGATCCATCGCACGCTGTCCAGACGCGGCGGCAACGCCTGCGCCACCGCCGTGACTGAGTTATCGGAATTGGCCTGACCGCCATCGGCCTGGCCCTGGCCCTGCCCGCCGTCGTTTCCGTTGTCGCTCGTGGGGGTGGGAATCGGTCCCGTGCCGGAAACCGAGAGCGACACCGGCTTGTTTGCTGCCATTCCCTGGCGCGTGTAGACGGCCCAGCCGTGTTCGCTGCCGGAGGGCGAAAAACCATCCGCAACCACCTTCATTGCCGGCGGCGCCAGAATCAAGGCCATCTGGACCGCATAGGGCGAGCTCAGGTGCAAGGTGGCTTGCTGGCTCGCGTAATCCAATTTGTAGGAGAAGCGCACCCCGTTCTGGCCTGGCCGGAAGGGGAATATGATCGCGTAGCGGTTGGGGCCCTTGTTGACGGTAGCCTGCACAACGGGCATCCCGGAGGGTCCCCACGCTTCGGCCTGATTCAGATCGGCGCCCTGCGGCAGATCGAATTCAAAGGAGCCGCGGGGCCGAAAGAACGACTGGGGGGGCTTGGTCTGGTTCTGAACGTCGAATTCCTCGCCGATGACCAGTGAATTGCCTTGCGGCTCAATCGCGACGATCTGGTGCAGGACGTGAAAGGCCGATGTGTCGGTCGTCGGATCGTAGACGTCGATATTGACACTCGGGTTGCTCTGACCCGGGGCGACCGGATCGAGATAATCCACGCCGCGGTAGGAGGCGCGGACGAGCATCGGCTGCTGCCCGATCCCGGGGTTCGAGAAGGAGTAGCGTCCCTGCGCGTCGGCGTGGGTTTGGGCGACGGGCTGCATGCCGCCCTGAAGCTGAATCAAGGTGATGGGAGTTCCCGGGGCGACCTGATTCGTGGTGCCGTTGCGCACCACCCCCGTGACCGTGCCCGCCATGGCCGGCAGCGCGACAAGCGCCGCGGCCGCCGTCAACAACCAGGAAAATCGCCGTGCCGGATGGTTCATTTCATCTCGCTTGCGCGCGTCCTTCGCGTCGTCACCGAAGGGGCGCTTCCGGTTAGAATTTCTATTTCGGCCAGGACCCGCGCCGCTTCCCTCTCGAGCAACTGGCGCGTCTGCTCGAAGTCGGATTCGGAAAACTTTCCGGCGCGGTGTTCAAACTTCAGGTCGCGTAGATTTTCGTAAATCGTGTCACGCCGCTCGAACAACTGATCGAGGCGCGAGCGGTGGGGCGCGAGGTCTGCCGGATCGATTCGAATCACGAAAAGAAAGGCCAGTATGGCCAGCAGCAGCGCCGCGCAGGCGATCACAATTCCCGCAACCATTTAGGAATAGTCCTCGTCCCGCGTTTCCTCGCGGGCCCGTTTGAGGAGTTCCGGGCTGACCTTTTCCGGGTCGCCGGCGGCGCTCGCCGTGGCCGGCTTCAGGCCGCGGGCGCGCCATCGCTGGACGACCACAATCGCGAGGGTCAGCCCCGCCAGGCTCACGAAAATCGGCATCAGCCAAGCCGTCAAGTTGAAGCCGCGCGCCGGGGGCACAACCAGCACCTGCGGTCCATACTCCTGCACAAAGGATTGCAAAATCAGGTTGTCGGATTCGCCGCTGGCCAGGCGATGCTCGACTTCTGCCATCATCTTGTCGTGAGTCAGGCAGCGGTCCGAGCCCTGGTGCGTGCACTCGGGTAATATTTGGTCGCAACCGCACATGCACAGCAACTGATGGCTGATCCTCTGGACCCTCGGATTCGACTCGGGCACGGCCGATTGAGCCGCCGCGCCCTCGGCGCCGGGACCGGAATCGGGAATACTGCTCATATTGCCGGCGGGAGCGGAATTCTGCGCCTGCGTTTGCGCTGCCAGCCACAAACCGGCCGCCAGCATTAAAAGCACGACGCTTGCGGCACGCCACTTCACGTCAGCGCGTCCTCTCCAGAATGTCCTCGTCCGGAACCGCCTCGGCCGCCGATCCGGCTCCGGCCGGCTGCGGTTTCCCCGGCGACGGTCCCGAACTCGATGGCAGCAGCGCCAGCAGCGTTCCGAGCAGCACGACAATTCCGCCCAGCCAGATCCATTTCACCAGGGGATTCAGGTAGGCGTGAATCACCGGCTTGTTGTTCTGCGGGTCGGGGCCGGAATAAACGACGTACAAATCCCGCGCCAGGGAGGAGTGAATGGAAACCATCGTCTCGATCACGCCGCTCGCGGGGAAATAACGCCGCTCGGGGAACAGCATCATGGTCGGCCGGCCGTTCTGAAACACCTCGAGCGTGGCTTCCTCGGCCGTATAGTTCGGCCCGTTCTGCTGATCGAAATTCTGGCAATAGAGCGTATACGGGCCAATCGTCATCTGCGATCCGGGAGCCAGATCGACCCTGCGTTTTACGTTGAACGCCTGGCCGGCGATCCCGACAAAAATCAGCACGATGCCGAGATGAACGATGTAGCCCCCGTAGCGGCGCGTGTTCCGCATCGTCAGCCGCCCGACCGACTGGAAGAAATTCAGCCCGGAATGCGTCTGGATCACCCGCGCGCCGCGGAAGAACTCGCTGCCCACCGTCAGCGCGACGAATACGGCAAGGATCAGGCAGACCAGGGCATAGAACTCCCGGAAGCCGTAGGCGAAGGCCACCCCGCCCGCCACGAGCCCCCCCATCATGGGCCAGGCGAAATTCCGCCGCAGGCTTTCCATCGAGGTCTTCCGCCATGCCAGCAGGGGTCCTACTCCCGTCAGAAAGAGCAGGAATAGCGCGATGGGAACGTTCACGCGGTTGAAGAACGGCGGACCCACCGAAATCTTGCTGCCCTGCACCGCCTCGGAAAGCACCGGGAACAGCGTCCCCCAGAGCACCGCGAAGGCTGCCGCCAGCAGCACCAGGTTATTGAACAGAAAACTGGATTCGCGCGAAACCACCGAATCGAGCTGGTTGTCGCTCTTGAGGTAATCGCGATTTTGCCAGTAGGCCCAGATGCAGAACGTGATCAGGATGGCCAGAAATCCCAGGAACCACCCGCCGATCGACGATTGGGCGAAGGCGTGCACCGAGCTGACGACGCCGCTGCGAGTCAGGAACGTTCCGAGGATCGACAGCAGGAAGCCGGCAAACACCAGCCAGATGTTCCACACCCGCATCATTCCGCGCTTCTCCTGCATCATCACCGAGTGCAGAAACGCGGTTCCGGTCAGCCAGGGCATCAGGCTAGCGTTTTCCACCGGGTCCCAGGCCCAATAACCGCCCCAGCCGAGTACCGCGTAGGCCCAGTGCATGCCGAGCAGGATTCCACACGTCAGAAAGAGCCAAGCCGCCATCATCCAGCGCCGCGTCAGGTGAATCCATTTTTCGCCGGGATAGTGGGCCAGCAGTGCGCCCATGGCGAAGGCGAAGGGCACCGTCATCCCCGTGTAGCCCAGATAGAGCATCGGCGGATGGATCACCATCTCGGGATATTGGAGCAGCGGATTGAGCCCGTGCCCGTTCGATTGCGAAACGATGGTGACCGCGCCGGTGGCGGAGGTGACGCCGAGAATGGAAAAGGGATTGGCCGCGAAATTGTTCAGCAGCAGGAAGAAGAACTCCACCCCGGCCATCACGACGCCCACATACGGCATCAGCTCGGGATGCTTGCGCCGGTTCGTGAACAGGACCGCAAATGTCCACATCGACAGCAGCCATGACCAGAACAGCAGCGACCCTTCCTGCCCCGACCAGAGCGCCGCGAACTTGTAGAGCAGCGGCAGATGGACGCTGCTGTGCTCGGCCACGTAGGCCATCGAAAAGTTGTTGGTGAAAAATCCGTAGATCAGGCAGCCGGCGGTGAGCGTCAGAAGGGGAAGCATCACCAGACTGGCGCGGCGAGCGCTTTTGATGGCCAGGGGATTGCGGGTCTTGATGCCGACGATACCGGCGATAAAGGCATAGCCGGCCGTGATCAGGGCCAGGATTAGTGCAAACGAACCAAAAATGTCCACAGAGTCTTTGCCTCAGTCCGCGCCCTTGCTCAGTGTGCTGTTTCCGCTACGGGCGCCTGCGGGAACGACATCGAACCCGTTTGCTTTAGCGGGGTGGTTGAAGCGGCGTATTTCGAGGCGCACTTGGCCTGCACCTGCTGCGCCACGAAATGCCCGTCGGGCATCAATCTGCCTTGCACCATCGCCTGCGCTCCGCCTTTAAATGTATCCGGCAGCGGATCGGTGCCGACGTAGCTTACCGGCAACGTCTTGCCGTTTTCCTGGATGGTGAAGCTGACGTCACCGTCGAGCTGGTGGATCGACCCCTTCTCGACGAATCCAGAAACTCGCATTCGCTGATGAAGCGCTGACCCCTTCAGGGAGGATAACTCGGATACCGTGTGGTAGTAAGCCTTGCTCTCAGTGGCGCCAACCCAGCCGAGCCAGCCCAGCGTCACCAATATGATTGCAGCTCCAATGTAGAACTTCGCCTGAGCTTTCAAGCAGTCCCCCTCTCTCAAGCGTTCAAGATTTTAACACAGTCCCCATGCTACAAGTCTCGGTCCGCCCCTCGTAAAAGCACGTTGCGTGCCAGCCGTTCCGGTCCGTGCCCCGTCGCGCGAACATTCCCGGCCTGGTCCAACGCTCGGCACGATGGAGATTTAGCCCCTGCGTCGTAGCGCAAATCGGGGTTCACTCCGAACGGTTCCCTGCCTCCCTCAAAAGGTCAGCCACTTTCGCGCGGAATCGCGTCCGGCCCGGGGCGTCCGTGGCTTTTGCCAGGGAAACCGGCCCATCCTTTGGCATGAGCAGCCGTGCTTCAAGTCCCATAGCCCCTAGCGCCTTGGCAACCCCCGTCAATTGCTTCGAAATCAGCAGTATGGACTTTGGACGGTAGGAAAAGCGGAGTCGCCGTACGAGCGTCGGCATAATTCGGTCAAGAAGAGCGTCAAATTCCCCAGCCTCGGAAAAGTCGATGGGGCATTCAACGCAATCGGTCAGGAAATACCCCTCTTCCTGAAATTTTCGCAGCAGGACTTTGCGATCACGAGCATCGCCTGGAGCGATTCCGCAAGATTCGAGCAGATCCTCCTGCAAGGCCCGCGCGTCCAAACCAGCTGGCTGTTCCTCCGGGAAATAAAAATAATCTTCCATCTCAGCCGGAGGTGCCGGGGTGAGAAACAGGGTGCCAATTCGAACCGGCCGGAAGCGGCTGGCCCATTCGAGTCTCTCGACGCGGCGGCGCAGATGCTCGGGCGTTGCCTCGCGCGTGCATCCATCGCAGTACATCGGCCGCGGAACCGCAATCTCCGCCGTCATCTGGCTCATTTTAAACCCCAGGCGGCCGGGCGCCTGTATTCGGTGGCCGCATCGCGAGGGATCAGCACCCAAAGGGTGTATATCCCGAGCGCGGTCCCCAGCGGGAGGCGGAACAGCGCCAGAATCCCAAGAACGATCGCCAGGAGCCGGCCCCAGATCTTGCGTTGCGACAATCCCCATCCGGCGGCCAGGCCGAGAACACCCAGGAGCAGCTCGCTGACGCCTATGCCGGTGATCATGTCGGACAGCATGGAATGCGAAAACGGCCAGCGGAAAAAGTGGAACCCGAAGGGCCGGTAGCCGTGAACCAGAATGCGAAGCATGAACATCGACCCGGCGAAGAGAGCGGCGCCGCCCGCCAATAGGCGGAGCAGCGAGTAGACGGCCCACAATAGCGCCAGAATCGGCAGGTGCCTCGACAGGCGCTGGCGCGCCACTACGTCCGTAGCCGCCGCGGTGCCGGCGACTCGCCTGCCGCACCGGCTGCAGAAGCGGGCGTCATCCGGGCTGGGACTTCCACAGTGACTGCAGTACATAACGCTTTCGACCTGCGCTGGATGATGCAGCCCGCGCGGAGCCAAGCCTTCCCGGCTTTCTGCCGGCGAAGAGAACCTTCCCTTTATGAGGCGAAAAATCTGCCCATCTGGCGGAACTTCTGGTAGCGGCGCTCGACGAGTTCCCCGGCGGGCAGGCTCGCTGTTTCCTCGATGGCTCGCTCGAGAACGGGTTCGAGCAGACGGGCGGCCTCTTCCGGATTCGAGTGCGCTCCGCCGGCGGGTTCGGGAACGATTTCGTCAATCACCCCGAGTTGCCGCAGATCCGGGGCCGTGATCTTCATCGCTTCGGCCGCCCGGCCGGCCTGCGAAGCGTCCCGCCACAAAATCGAAGCGCATCCCTCGGGCGAGATCACCGAATAGATCGAATTTTCGAGCATATGGATCCGGTCGCCCACCGCAATCGCCAACGCCCCTCCCGAGCCGCCTTCGCCCGTGATGTTGACGATGATCGGCACCGGCAGCCGGGCCATCTCCCGCAAGTTGCGCGCAATCGCCTCGGCCTGTCCGCGCTCTTCGGCGTCGATCCCCGGATAGGCGCCCACCGTGTCCACGAACGTAACGACAGGCCGGGAAAATTTTGCCGCCAGCTGCATCGCCCGCAGCGCCTTCCGGTAGCCTTCCGGCTTCGGCATGCCCCAATTCCGCCTGAGATTCTCCCGCGTGTCGCGGCCCTTCTGGTGTCCGATGACCATGACCGCGCGGCCGTGAAACCGCGCCATGCCGCACACGATGGCCGCGTCGTCGGCGTATCCGCGATCGCCGTGGATCTCATGGAAGCCTTCGAATAAATAGCGAATGTAGTCGAGCGTGTAGGGGCGTTGCGGATGCCTGGCCAACCGGGTGCGCTGCCAGGCCGCCGTTTCACCAAGCATATCCTCGCGCAGTTCACCGATCTCGCGCCGGACCTGCTCGATTTTCTCCCCGGTGGCCGCATCGGGAGAGGTCACCCCCCGCAGATCCTTCAGTATCTTCTCAAGCTGCTCGACGCGGTCGTGCTTGCGTTGATTGTCTTCCGGGGCCTTAGCCCGTGGTCTGGACCGTTTCTTCACCGCAGATCTCCCGGATTTCCGCCATCAATGCCTGGTCGGCGCGCACGGACCGTTCCGCCTCCAGAGTGGCGACCGCGCCATTGCCGTCGATCAGATCGAATATCACCGGGCACGAACCCGGCCGTTCGCCAAACAACTTGTCGAGTCTGGCCAGCACCCCTTCGTCGATCGACTCGAGGCGCATCCGCAGCCGCAGCGAAGCCGGCTTGGCCGCGGCCGTTTCCTGGATGGGCCGCGCATCCATGACGACCACGCGGGTTCCGACCTCTTCCACGTTTACCCGTCCGCGCACGACGAGCGGGAAGCCGCTCTTGAAAGCGTTCTCCAGGCGGCCGAATGCTTCCGGGAAGGCCAGCAGCTCGACCATGCCGGTCCGGTCGTGAAGGGTCATAATCGCCCAGCGGTCGCCCTTGCGCGAGCGCATCGGGCGGGCATGAACCACCACCCCCGCCACCAACACCTCTTCCCCGTTCTCGCAATTTTCGATCGTTCCCAGCTCGACGACGCGCATGTCCCGCAGGCGCGCTTCGTATTTTGCTAGCGGATGGCCTGAAATGTAGAGGCCCAGCGTCGCATGCTCGGCTGCCAGCTGATCTTCCTCGCTCCACTCCTCGACGGCCGGCAGTTCCGGCTCGGGGGCTTCATCGGCCAACGGCCCGGCGAAAAGGCCGTGCTGGCCGGTGAGCCGCTGATGGTTCATCCGCTGGCCCCAGGCCAGCGCCGTATCGATGGCCGCCAGCAGACGCGAACGCCCGGCTCCGAAACAGTCCATCGCTCCCGACTTGATCAGGCTTTCGAGCACCCTCCGGTTCACCAGGCGCGGCTCGATGGACTCGCAGAAATCGAATACATTGCGGAACCTTTTCTTGCCCTCCCGCGCCGCCAGGACCCCCTGCGCGGTTCCCTCCCCCACGTTCTTCACGGCCGCCAGCCCAAACCGGATCGCTTCGCCGACGGGCGTGAAATAGAGACCGCTTTCCTGCACGTCGGGCGGCAGAACGCGGATTCCCATTCCGCGCGCCTCGTGAATGTAGCGGACCAGCGCGTCCGTTTTGCCGATTTCCGAGGTCAGCAGCGCCGCCATGAACTCGACCGGGAAATGCACTTTCAAATAGGCGGTCTGGTAGGCCAGCAGGGCGTAGGCGCAGGAATGCGATTTATTGAAGCCGTACCCGGCGAACTCGGCCATCAAATCGAATATCTTTTCCGCTTTTTTCGCCGGCACGTTGCGGGCGCGCGAGCCGGCGAGGAATTTCTCGCGCTGCGCGGCCATCTCGTCGCGTTTCTTTTTGCCCATGGCGCGGCGCAGCAGATCGGCCTCGCCGAGCGAAAAGCCGGCCAGGCGGTTGGCGATCTGCATTACCTGTTCCTGATACAAAATGACGCCCCAGGTTTCCTCCAGGATGTCGTGCAGCTCGGGCAGCTCGTAGCTGACGCGCTTGCGGCCGTGTTTGCGGTCGATGAAATCGTCGATCATTCCGCCCTGGATCGGGCCGGGACGGTAGAGGGCGTTCAGCGCCGTCAGGTCTTCCAGCCGGGTCGGCTGGTAGCGGCGCAGGATATCCCGCATGCCGTGCGATTCGAACTGAAATATGCCGGTTGTTTCCCCGCGGGAGAACATCTGGTAGACGGCCTCGTCATCGAGAGAAAGCTCGTCGAGGACGAGCCGGCTCGCTCGGTTGCGCTCGATCAGGTCGAGGGTATCGAAGACAACCGTGAGCGTCGCCAGGCCCAGAAAATCCATCTTGAGCAGGCCGAGCCGTTCGAGGGCCTTCATGTCGTACTGCGTCGTCACCTGATCTTCGCCCATGCGGTAGAGGGGCAGGATCCGCCGCAGCGGCTCGGGGCTGATGACCACGCCGGCCGCATGCGTCGAGGCATGACGCGCCAGACCCTCCAGACGCCCGGCCACTTCCATCAGTTCCTTCACCCTCGGTTCCCGCTCCACCTGCGCCTTGAGCAGCGGCGCCGTCTTCAACGCGTCTTCGAGCGTTACGTTCAGCTCGTTCGGGACCAGTTTTGCCAGCCGGTCCGCTTCCCCGTAGGGAAATTCCAGCGCTCGCGCCGCGTCGCGCAGGACCTGCCGCGCCCCGAGCGTGCCGAAGGTGATGATCTGCGCGACGTTTTCCTCGCCGTACTTGCGGCGGACGTATTCGATCACTTCCCCGCGCCGGCGCATACAGAAATCGATATCGATATCCGGCATCGAGATTCGCTCGGGGTTCAGGAAGCGCTCGAACAGAAGCCCGTATTCCAGCGGATCGACGTTAGTGATTCCGAGCGCGTAGCTGACCAGGCTGCCCGCCGCCGAGCCGCGTCCCGGCCCGACCGGGATGTCCTCGCCCCGCGCGTGCCGGATGAAATCCCACACGATCAGGAAATAGCCGGCGAAGCGCATGTTCTGGATCGTCTCGATCTCCGCGTCGAGCCGCGCCCGGTAGGCCTCGATGGGATTGCGCAACCGGCCCTCGCGCGCCAGGGATTCCAGGCGCGGCCGCCGCGCCTCGAATCCCTCCCGCGCGACCTTCTCGAAATAGCTGTCGACCGTGTCCCCCTCCGGCACCTGGAACTCGGGGAACGGATTCGCCACCGGCTCGATCTTCACCCGGCAGCGTTCGGCGATGGCCACCGTTCGCGCCAGGGCCTCCGGCGTTTCGCGGAAGACGCGCGCCATCTCCTGCGCCGTCTTGAAGTAGAACTGGTCGGTCGAGAAATGCATCCGGTTCGGATCGGTGATCGTCTTGTTGGTCTGGATGCAGACCAGCACGTCCTGCGCTCGCGAATCGGCGCGGGTCAGGTAATGGCAGTCGTTGGTCGCCACAACGGGAATTTCCGTCTCTTTCGAGAGCCGGAGCAGCTGTTGATTCAGCGGTTTCTGGATTTCCAGTCCCTGGTCCTGCATCTCCAGAAAGAAGTTGTCGGGCCCGAAAATCTCCCGCAGACGCCCGGCCGATGCGCGGGCCCGGTCGTATTTTTCCCCGGTCAGGGCCTCGGCGACTTCTCCGCGCAGGCATGCGGACAGGGCGATCAGGCCTCGGCTGTGGCGGCTGAGGAGCTCGTGGTCGATCCTCGGTTTATAGTAAAACCCCTCCAGATAGCCGGACGTGACCAGCCCGCACAGGTTCCGGTATCCCTCGTCGTTTTCCGCGAGCAGGATCAGGTGATTGGGCCTCTCGCCGTTACCCTCCCGGTCCATCCGGCTGCCCTGCGTCGTATAGACTTCGCAACCGATGATCGGGTTGATCCCGTGAGAGGTGGCTTCGCGGTAGAAATGCTCCCCGGCAAAGAGGTTGCCGTGGTCGGTGACGGCGACAGCCGGCATCTCCTGCTCGGCTGCTTGCCGAACGAGCCGCTTGATCTCGCAAGCGCCGTCGAGCAGAGAAAAATCGGTATGCAGGTGAAGGTGAACGAACTCGGGAGAACTCATCCCGTGCAGTATTGTATCAGACCTCTTTGCCCCTGAGACGGAGATTGGCCCCTCCGGCGCTTCGACTTCAGGCCGCCCGCCCGCCGCTGGGCAACTGGGCGCAGGGCGGCGCGGAACGACGCAACCCGTGGCGCAGGATCGCGCAAGGGACCGGGACCCTATTCAACTAAGCCTCGCATTCAGAAGACATTCGATAGATCGATTTGGCATCCCAGATGCAACCGCAACGGGCAAGCGCCTAGATGCAAACGCCAAGATGCAAAGGGAATCCCGGCGCATAACGCCCATTCCTGGTCGATTTTCGGCCTGAGGCAGGTTGTCGAGACCCGAAGTGCTGCCAGGAGGGTCGTCAAACTGTGGGCGCTGACCGGAGGTGTGTAATGCAGAAAGCCCTGGCCCTAGTGCTCGGCCTCAGCCTTGCTTTCGTTTCGCTGGCAGGCGCCCGGCCGGCTCCGGCCACAGCCGCGCTTGCCGCCGCGGCCCAGGACCAACCGTCCTACGAGCCGTACACCGACGAGCAGCTCGATAATTTGCTCGCTCCCGTCGCCCTCTACCCCGATCCCCTGCTCGCGCAGGTCCTCGTTGCCGCCACTTTTCCCGATCAGATTGACGAAGCGACACGCTGGGTTCGCGGCTACGGCCAGAACGGCGTCGATGACCAGCCCTGGGACGTCAGTGTGCGCGCCGTCGCCCACTACCCGACGGTCCTCGGCATGATGGACGACAATCTCGACTGGACCACCGCCGTCGGCCAAGCCTACGTCTATCAATCGACCGACGTAATGACTTCGGTGCAACGCTTGCGCGCGATGGCCGAGCAGCAAGGCAATCTCGTGACTACGCCGCAGCAGCAGGTGGTCGATCAAGGCGGATATATCTACATCTGGCCGGCCAGCCCGGAATACCTTTACGTCCCGGTCTACGACCCGTCGATCGTGTTTTTCCGCCCGGTCTATTTCGGCGGCATCTTCACCGCCTTCTCCTTTGGGCCTGCCCTGAGCATCGGTGTCTGGCTGAACCTCGACTTCAACTGGGGTCGGCGGAGCGTCTACTACACCGGCTGGCAGGGGTCGGGCTGGATCGCCCGTTCGCGCCCGCACATCCGCATGAATTCGATCTACGTCAATTCCCGTTTTTCGAATATCGCCGTCAACCGCGCCGTTATCCAGCGCCAGGTGAACTTCCGCGACCTGTCGCGCTACCGGAGCGTTCATCGCGACGTCAATTTCGAGAACCGCGCCCGCGGCGCCCAGATGCCAGGCCGGCAACCAACGGGCCGCGTTCCGAACAAGATCATCGATCGCAATATCAATCCCAGCCAGTCGCTCGAACCGTTCCGCGGACGCCAGCGGCCTACGCCCGCGCCGCCGGCCCGTTCCACGGCTCAGCCGTCGCAGAGGGTCCCCGGACAACGTCAGGCTCAGCCGCCGCGTACTTCTCCGCCGGTGCGCCAGCCGATGCAGGCGCCTGCCCAGCGCGCCCCCGCCGCGCGGCCCGCGCCGCCAGCCGCTCCGTCACCAGGCGCCTTTGGCAGGGGCAATGGTTCTTTTGATCCTGGAGCCGCCAGCCAGCGCGGCCGCCAGAGTCGGCAGGAAATGAATCAAAGGCCGGCCGCCAGGCCAACTCCGCAAAGGCAACCGCGTCCGGCGCCGAAAAACCAGCCGCGCCCCGCGCGTCCGGGTGGGAGGTAGTCATGACCCAGTCAAACATTCGCGGTCAGCTCATTCAGCGGTGGGTTTTGCCCTTGCTTTCCACCCCGCTCCTGCTGCTTCTTCTCGCCGCCGGGACCGGCGCGCTTCGCGCGGCCCCGCTCCCGCAGCAAAGCGGCTCGGGCGCTCAAGCGGCAGCGTCCGCCCAACCCACTTTCGCCACGCCCGAAGAGGGGCTGCAAGCGCTCGTCACCGTGGCGAAGACGGACGATCCGCGAGCGGTGTCCAAGCTTTTCGGGCCGGACGGGAAACATCTGCTTTCAGGTGACCGCGTGCAGGACCGGGAACAGCTGCAACGCTTCGCCGAGAACCTCGAAGCCTCGGCCCAGTTGCAGAAAGATGGCGCCGGCTACACGATCCTCGTCGGCGAAACTCACTGGCCGTTTCCCATTCCGCTTGTCAGCCGGGACGGCCGCTGGCTGTTCGATACGAAAGCCGGTCTGCAGGAGATCCTGGATCGCCGCATCGGCGAGGATGAGCTCGCAGCCATGTCCACTTGCCGCGCTTATGCCGTGGCGCAGTGGGAGTACTACACCGAATCGGGCGGCGATACGCAGGGCCTCGCCGTCTACGCGCAGAAATTCGTCAGTTCGCCCGGACGCCATAACGGCCTTTACTGGGAAACTGCCGAGGACGAGAAGCCCAGCCCGCTCGGCGCTCTGGTTGCCGAGGCGCGCGCCGAGGGGTATGGCCCGCGACATGCCGGCGCACGGCCGCGCGTTCAGCCTCGCCGTCCTCGTCCCTTTCACGGCTACCACTTCAAGATTCTCACCGCGCAGGGGCCCAGCGCGCCGGGCGGAAAGTTCAGCTACATCATCAACGGGAACATGATTGCCGGCTACGCCCTGGTGGCCTATCCCGCGAAATGGGGCGATTCAGGCGTGATGACTTTCATCATCAATCAGCAGGGACGCGTCTATCAGAAGAACCTCGGGCCGGACACCGCGAAAATCGCCTCGGAAATGACCGAATACAATCCCGACCCGAGCTGGCAACTGGCCGCGCAATAGAGAAAACCGAAGCGGATGCCATCGACGCGGACGCGCCATCGTAGTGTGCCGGTCTAGATTCCCCGGACGCCGACCCGGAGGCCATCCGGGTCCGAAACCACCCAGCCCAACTCGGGGTCCTCTTCCAGGTTCAGGCCGCGGCGCTTCAGCTCCGCTTCGGCTTTTGCCTTGTCGAAATCCAGCGCCAGGAACGAGTATTCATGGCAATACGGTTTTTTCCCCGGATGGATGGTCTGGCGAAGGCATAGAGTGTTTTCTCCAAACTTCAGCAAGCACTCCGCCTGTTCCCCCTCTTCCCTGTTCGAGATCACTTTCATTCCCCAGAGATCCCGGTACACATTTCTGTCCGCGGCCAAATCGGGGGTGTGAATGACGATGGGGTAGAAGGCCACGCATTGAAACCCATTCCCGCCCGGCTTCGGGAGGGAGGCCAGATTCCCATCCCTGCCGGCATACGTACGAATCGGCTTTTATGCAGAGAATGGCGGCTCCGGGGTACATCGCCGCATCTTTTTCGGGAACCGGCTGAATCATGTAACCGGACGGCATGTCGACGATCCAGGCCGCCTCGCCATCGGGCCGGATATTCTTCAGCCGCAAGCGATCCATTTCAGCCTTCATGGCCTCTTTCTTCTCCCACCATCCGGCAACGCCGAACCCGATGTGTCCAACGGCCGCTCGGGCGCCGGGGTTCCCCTGGACCACATAGATGCCGTTCGGGGATTGCAGTGGCCCCATTTCGAGGGCGCACTTGCTGCTCCCGTCGTCCCACACCACGCGCATTCCGAACAGGTCGACATACCAGTCGCGGCTCTTCGCATAATCGGCCACGCCGCCGAGCGATAGGTGATTCACCGTGGTAATTGGAAATACGTTATTTCCCATCCTCGCCCCCAGCTTGGAATCGGCCGCAGTCGGCTAGACGACCGGGCCGGTCACGGAAAATTTGGGTTGAAGGGTCTAACACCGGCCGTCGTATGAGGTCAGTGCGCGGCGGCGGCGCGGGTATGGTCCTTCCGGCCGCGCGCCGAGTGTTCCCGTTTTTCAGCTTTCGCGGGCGCGCGACGGGAAGCCTGCTCCTGGGGTGCGTCTTTTCCCGGCTTGGCGGCAGTGGCGCCGCCGGGCGTCTTTTCGGCCCCGGCTTTCGCTTTGCGTTTGGCCGGCTTCTTCTCCACGGGCTTCTTCGACTCGGGCTTGATGCCCGCCAACTGGCGCAGCAACCGCGTGCGGTCGATCGCTGCCTTTCCCCGTCCCTTGAGTTGCCGTTCGAACAACTGCTCGAGAATCCGGTCGAACTGCGGTCCCCGGCTAACGCCGAGAGCTTCGAGCTCGGCGGCCGGCAGGGAAAGCCGCAGCGGGCGCCATCTCTGCAGGTAATTCCGAATTTTGTTGCCGACGCGCACGTCGGGATGTTCGGCCATGACGAACGCCATAATGTCCCGCGACAAGGCGTCGAGGAAACGGTAGGCGTCGATAGCGGACTCGGTTTGCCGGCTCTTGAGGGCCTTCGTGGCGTCGTGGGCCGCGGCCTCCAGTTTCGAGACGGATGCCACCTCCTCCGCGCGCAGTCCCAATTTGTGCAAAAGCAGGACGCGTTCGCGGGCTTTCAGGGCTCGCAGGAGGTACCAGGTCATCGGCGCAAACATGTGAACCTTGAGTCCCGCCGCCGAGATCTGCTCGAATGCCCGGCCCAGGCGCGTGAGTCCGTCGTAGTCGGGCCGGTGTTTGGCCAATTGCTTGTGAATCACCGTCAAAAAGCCGTGCGATTCCCAGCTCTTGGCGATCGCGGCCGGATGAGCCTCGTTGCCGAGTTGCCGCAGTTCCGCGCCGACATCGGCCGTTGGTATCTGCTTGTCGAGCCCTCGTTCGATCGCCCGATCGAACCAGTCCTTCGTGCGGCTCTCGATGGCAAAGCCGAGGCGCGCCGAAAAGCGCAGGACCCGGAGCAGTCGAACAGGCTGGTTCGTGAAGCAGTGGATCGACAGGGCGCGCACTTCCTTCCGCTCGATGTCCGCCAGCCCGTTTGTGGGGTCGAGCAACAAGCCGCGCGAGGCCGCATTCAGCGATATCGCCACGGCGTTGATCGAGAAATCGCGGCGGCGCAGGTCGTCCATGATGGTCGCCCATCGCACTTCGGGCCGCGCGCCCGGCAATTCGTACAGTTCCTCCCGCGCGGCGGAAAGAGAGGCGGAGACGTCACCCGGGAAAAGCAGTTCCGCTTCCCGCAACTTGGAATTTTCCGAGACCAGCCGTGCGCCGGCCTTCTCCATTTCCCGAATCATTCCCGTCGGATTGCCTTCCACGGTGAAATCCAGGTCCCGTATGGGCGCGCCGGAGATCAGGTCCCGCACCGCGCCTCCGGTCAGATACAAGTTCACCGTCTGGCTTTGCGCCGCCTCCCGCAGGCGCGTGAGCGCGCCGTGTTGTTCGGAAGAAAGCCGGCTTTGGAGCAGAAACATATAGTCGGGCATGCGTTATCCTTGCCAGGCGCTTCAAGTTCAGGCGCGCGGGTGATGAGTCTTATAGACCTGCCTGAGTCTCTCCTGCACGACGTGGGTGTAGATTTGCGTCGTGGCGATATCGGCGTGCCCGAGCATCATCTGCACCGACCGCAGGTCGGCACCTCGCTCGAGCAGATGCGTCGCGAAACTATGCCGCAGTTTGTGCGGAGAAAGGCGAATGCGCAAACCGGCCTTCCGCCCGTAGGCGGCCAGAATCTTCCAGAATCCCACACGCCCCAGCCGCCCGCCCAAACGATTGACGAACAGATAGGGACTCGGCCGGCTTTTCGCCATCTTCGGCCGCCCCTCCCGCAGGTATTGCCGGACGGCCTCCAGCGCCGCCCGTCCGACCGGAACCAGACGCTCCCGGTTCCCTTTACCGACACAACGCAGATAGCCCATCTCGAACCGTACATCGTCGGGCTTGAGATCGAGCAATTCGGAGACTCGCATGCCCGTGCCGTAGAGCAGTTCGAGCATGGCCTTGTCGCGCACGCCCTGCGGCCGGCTGGTATCGGGTTGAGCGAGCAGTTGCTGCACCTGGTCGACACTCAAAAAGCTGGGCAGGCGTGACCGAAACTTTGGAGACTGCAGATGTTCGGTAGGGTCTTCCGGAACCAGGAGTTCGCGCTGGGCGAACCGGAAGAAGTTCCGAAGAGTTACCATGTGCCGTGCCACGCTACGGCTATCCAGCCGCCGCCGGTACAGGTCCGCGAGGAAATCGACAATGTCGGTCCGGTCGATTTGCCCAAGGACCTTGCCTCGCTGAGCGGCAAAAGCCGAGAACTTGGCCAAGTCCTTACCGTAAGCCAGCAGGCTGTTTTCCGCCAATCCCTTTTCCACTTTTGAGTAGTTAAGGAAAGAGCGTATGGGTCCTTGTAACCCAATTCCTTGTAAAGACTTAACTTCATCTGGAGTCGCGCCGCGCAAGGCTTCCACCACGGATGAATAAGCCTGTTGTCCCAACCCTGGCACCCGACTTGCTGCTGGGCGCCGGACCGAGGACCAGGCCGAGGGACCGACAACTTTAGGGCGGGCCGCAGCAGCGGGAGATCGACCCTAACCCACTCGACTGCAAGCAGTTGACACCGAAAGCGCGTTAACATAGCATACTCCCGGCCCCAAGGGCAACCATCTCTTTGCCAGAGAAGCATTACATACCCAATTCGACCTTCAAAAAAGTCGTCGTCCTCCGTCTGAACCGCCAGTCGGACGCCGGTTACGTAGATCCGGCTCAGCTCGGGCGGAGTGAATTCATCGACCTGCTCACTCTCGAAGGCGAACGCCGGTCCGTACCCCTTGGTGAGGTAAAAGGCGTCTATTTCGTTCGGGACTTCGGCGAGCCATTCGAACCCGCCAGAAAGTTCTTTTTGAGCCGGCCCCGGCAGGAGGGGTTGTGGGTGCGTCTCTTGTTCCATGACGGGGACCGGATGGACGGCTTGGTGCCAAATGACTTGCTCGGGCTGCTCGAACGCGGGATTCACATCACTCCTCCGGATAGCCGCGGCAATAGCCTTCGCCTTTTCATTCCCCGCTCGGCCCTGGTCGAGTTTCGCGTTCTGGGGGTGGTCGGCACCGCGCGGCACGCGAGGGCAACCGCCGTGGCCTCAAGCCCGCAAGGCAACCTCTTTCAGGGCGGATCCGATTGACTACCTGACTCTGCGGGACTGAAATTGGCCTAACGTTTTGATATAACAAGGGACCGCTGGGGGCTCGCGGGCAAGGCAGGGGGTTCGGAATGAGATTGGCGGAACTGGCCGAGCGCTTGGGCTGCAGGCTCGAGGGCGACCCGGAAAAGAAAATAACCGGGGTGGCCGGCCTGATGGAAGCGGGTCCCGGGGATCTCACATTTCTGGCCAATCCGCGCTATCGGCCGGCCGTGAACGCCACGCGGGCCGCCGCCATTGTCGTCAGGGAGGATGCGGGCAAAGTGCCTTTAGCGGCCCTGCGCAGCCCGGACCCCTATTTCGCGTTCGCCCGGGCCATCGATCTTTTCCACCCTCCTGAATCATTCAAGCCCGCGATTCACCCGTCCTCGGCCGTGGCGGCTTCGGCCGTCATCGGCAGAGGGGCGCACATCGGCCCCTACTGCTTCATCGACGAGGACGTTCGCATCGGGAAGAATGCCGTGCTGCACAGCTTCGTTGCGGTCTACCGCGGCGCGACGATCGGGGACGATTTCCTGGCGCATTCCCATACCGTTGTGCGCGAAGGCTGCCGCGTCGGCAACCGCGTTGTATTGCAAAACGGCGTGGTCGTCGGATCGGACGGTTTCGGTTTCGCGCGCACACCCGAAGGCCGCTGGCACAAGATGCGCCAGGCCGGTATCACCGTTGTGGAAGACGACGTGGAAATTCAGGCCAATACCTGCGTCGATCGCGCCACGATCGGCCGGACGCACATTGGGCGCGGCGCAAAGATCGACAACCTGGTCCAGATCGGCCATGCGTGCCACATCGGCGAGGATACGCTGCTTTGCGCGCAGGTTGGCCTGGCTGGCTCGACCACGCTCGGCAATCGCGTCATTCTGGCCGGACAAGTCGGATCCTCCGGTCACCTCAAGGTCGGCGACGGGGCCGTCCTCACGGCCCAGAGCGGCATTCCCCGGGATGTTGCGCCCGGCGCCGTCCATTCCGGTTCTCCCGCTTTTGAAAACAAGCAATGGTTGAAATCGGTGGCCGTCTATCGCCGATTGCCCGATTTGCAACACGCCGTGCGCCAGCTGCAGAGCGAAATCGGCGAATTGCGCAGCCAGGTTTCCCGCGCGGCGTCGCGACCCCGCCGCGGCAAATCACACAAGGTCAAAAAAACGAGGACAAAACGATGACCGAGACTGTCCAGCAGGGCGCCTCGCCGCTACCGGAGAAACCCATGCCGATTCGCAAAAGGCTCGCGGTCCTCACTCTGGCGGGGGGAATCGGCGGACTATTTCTCATTCCTTACGTGCTGATTGCCAGGCCCGATATCCACCCGGCTTACGTCTGGCTGGGACTGCCGCTCGGATCGCTTGTCGTGTCGGGCCTTTGCGCCTGGGCTGGACTGAAGTTTGCCGATCGGGCCGGTCTGGCGATGCCGTATCTCCGGCCGTGGGAGCTTGGGCAGCGGGGCGACCGCGCCGAGCGGGGCTGGCTGATTCGAGTCTCCGTGGCCACGGGCGGCATATTCGGTCTGGCGGGCACGATTGCGTATCATCTGGCCGGCCTGCCCCCTCATCCCGGCACGTTCGCCGTGCGCGTCTCGACGTTTCCCTTTGCGGCGCTGGTTCCGGAAATTGTCGCCCACCTGTTCGTCATGAGCGGACTGGTGCTGGCGCTGAAACGAACATGGATTTCGATATTGCTAAGCGGCGTCGTCTTCGTCCTGCTATTTCACGGGGGTCAGATAGTGGCGGGTCCGGTGCCCGCTTTTGTTTGGGCTTTCGATTACCTGTTCGGCGTAATGACGGGCTGGATCTACAGCCGGTATGGAATCGAGGGCGCGGCGCTGACTCATGCCGTGGCGCACGCGATATTGTTCGGGATGATCTGACCGTTACGCCTGGAAAATTCGCCGCTCAACGAAGCGCCGGCGGCAGGCCGGCGGCAATGGCGGCGCGCACCCGTTCCCGCAGCAGTTCCCGATCGTCTTCCGCGTAACCCGAAACATCCATGGCCGGATGAAATCGAATGACAATCTCGCCCGGCCGAATCCATCGTTCTCCCTTCGATAGCGCCCGCTCGGCCCCCGTGATCGTCATCGGCACAACGGGCCTGCCGGCGCGAATGGCGATGAGAAAGGCGCCGCGCTTGAAGGGAAGCAATCGTCCATCCGGGCTGCGCGTTCCTTCCGGATAGATCACCAGGGAAACGCCCTGGCACAGCTGGCTGACGGCTCGATTGGCGCTGGCCGCGGCCGCCTCGCGATTGGACCGGTCCACGGAGATGAATTGTGCGCTCCGCATCGACAGCCCCAGAAACGGGATCTCGAAAAGCTCCTTCTTGGCCATGAAGGCGATTCGCCGCGGAGCCGAAATGAAAACGGCCATCGGATCGAGCGTGCTCGTGTGGTTTGACATAAAAAGACAGGAGCCCGGCGGAATATTCTCCGCCCCTTCGAGGCGGATGCGCAGGCCGGCCACAGCAAAAGCCAGCCGGAGCCCGGTCACGACGACAGGGTACAGCGGGCCCGCCGTGCCCCTGATCCATGCGACCAGGAGAAGGGGCAGGCCGATAACCAGCTCGAAAAGTCCCGAAACAACAAGGGCAAGAATCGTGCGCAGCATGATTCGCTAGCCACGCCTCATTGCGGCCCGGCGGCAAGGGTGGCGAGGAGCTTCTCGCAGAGCCCGTCAAAGCTGCCGTTCGACAGAATGAGGGCGAGGTCGCCCGGTCGGGCTTCGGCGGCGATGAATTCGGCGATGCGAGCGGCGGAATCAAAAGCCCAGGCCTGCTGGCCGGCGCGCTCGATGCGCGCGACGACGCGGGCCGGACCGAGCCGCTCGTCATCGCCCAGCAGTTGAGGGCGGTTCACCGGGCCGATGATGGCTGCATCGGCTGTGGCGAGGGCGTCGGCCAGCTCGTTTTCGAGCAGCTTGCGCCGCATGGTGTTCGAGCGCGGCTCGAAGGCGGCCCAGATGCGCCGGCCGGGCCAGCGCAGGCGGGCGGCGGAGATGGTTTCGCGGATAGCGGTGGGATGATGCGCAAAATCGTCCACGACGAGAACGCCGCGCGCCTCGCCGCGAGGCTCAAGACGCCGCCGCACGCCGCGAAATTCGTGGAGGCCGTCGCCAATCTGTGTGGCGGAAACGCCTCGTCCGGTCGCGATAGCAATCGCGGCCAACGCATTGGCGACATTGTGGCGTCCCGCCAGCCGCATTTCGAACGAGCCGACTTCCCTGCCCTTGCAGGAGACCCGGAAACAGGTCCGCTCGCCGGTAAATTCCAGATCTGTCGCCCTCCAGTCGCAACCGTCGGCCAGGCCATAGGATTCGACCGGGCAGAACGCTTTGGCCGCCGCCTTGCGCACCGTCTCGCTTTCTCCCCACATCGCAACGCGTCCGTGGCGGGGCATCAGACCGAGCAGCCGCTCGAACTGCAACTCGATCGCCCCGAGATTGGCATAGATATCGGCGTGATCGAATTCGAGCGAGGTGATAATCAGATCGTCGGGGTGGTAATGAAGGAATTTCGGGGCCTTATCGAAGAAAGCGGAGTCGTATTCGTCGCCTTCGATCACGAACTCCTCGCCCCCGCCCAAACCGTAACTCGAGCCAAAATCCTGGACCACACCCCCCACCAGGAAATCCGGCCGGCGGCCGGCGCTGTGAAGAATCCAGGCGAGCAGCGAAGTGGTCGTCGTTTTGCCGTGCGTGCCGGAGATGACGATCACATGGTGGCCGGGAAGAAATCGATCTTCGATGACCTGCGGCAGGGACCGGTAGGGGATCTTTCGATCCAGAATGCATTCGACTTCCGGATTCCCGCGCGAAAGCGCGTTGCCGATCACAACCCAATCGGGCCGGGGATCGAGATTTTCCTCCCGGAATCCCGCTTTCCAGTCGATCTTCGCGGCGCGAAGCAAATCCGAGGCGGGCGGATAGACATTGGTATCCGAGCCGGTGACCCGGTAGCCGCTCTCGGCCAGCATCCCGGCCAGCGAGGCCATGGCGATGCCGCCGATTCCCGAAAGATGAACGTGTTCGGCCCGGCTCATCGGGAAGCCACGGCCGGTTCCAGAAAGTCGATCCGGCCCTCACCGCGGGCCGTCAGGCGAGCGCGCACGCCAAGCGGCAGCGTCAGCATCGGGCGATTCGTATGGCCGACCGGCGCGCCCCATACGATCGGCAAACCCAGCGGAACAAGGAGCCGCCGGGCGACCTCGCGAACCGTTGGCCCGTCCTCGGCCGGAGGCTCGCAGCCGGGGAAATCGCCAAGAATAAATCCGCGCACCCCGTCGAGCTTCCCCGCCAGTTTCAGATGCATCAAGGCGCGATCGACATGATAGGGCCTCATGTTCAAATCCTCGATCAGGAGAATCGCGCCCGTGGTGTCCGGTTCCCACGGGGTGCCGATGAGCGAACGAAGCAGCGTCAGGCAGCCGCCTAGAAGACGCCCTTCGGCTTCGCCCTCGCGCAGCGTTTCACCCTGCAGCGGCAAATCCCAGCCGGCGTCGCTTTGGGTGAGGGCGAGGCGAAAGGATCGCTCGTCGTAACCCTCCCCGGCTCCTTTGTCGAACCCCGCCGCAACCATCGGACCGCAAAACGTTACCCAATGCCACCTGTGCCAGGCGAAGTTGAGAAGCAACGTCAAATCGCTAAATCCCACGATGGCTTTGGGGCTGGGGGTTTTGAGGGAGTCGAGGGCTTCGAGAAGGTAGCCCGTGCCGTAGCCGCCGCGGGCGGCAACGATACCGGCCGCCTCAGAATCGGCGAACGCGGCCAGCAGCCCCTCGGTGCGCGTTGCCGAAGGGCCTGCGAAATAGCCGTCGCGGGCGAGCACCGGCTGGTTCCACGCGGGCCGGTAGCCAAGCCGCTCGAGTTCGGCGGCGCCGCGCCGCAGGCGTCCTTCATCGACCGGGCCAGCGGTTGCGACAATGCGCAGCGCAGAGCCGGGATCAAGCGCCGGGGGCTTGACCATCTTCTCCATTCCCATCCCGTTTCAGTCCGGAAGATGATAAATGCCGTCGAACACCAGTTCCGCGGGACCGGTGAGTTCGACCACGTCGTCGTCTTCACGCCAGTGAACTTCTGCCTGTCCGATTTCCGTGAACACGGTGATATTCCGGTCGGTCTTGCCGTGCAAGGCCGCGGCCACGGCGCAGGCGCACGTACCTGTGCCGGAAGCAAGCGTATGGCCTACGCCGCGTTCCCAGAAGCGCGCCTCGATCACCTGGGCAGAGATGACATGCACGAAGCCGGCATTGGCCCGCTCGGGGAAAAACGGATGGTGCTCGATTTCCGGCCCCAATCCGCGCCAGTCGATTGTGTCGAAGCTGTCGACGAAGACGATGCACTGCGGATTGCCCATCCACAGCGGGGTCACGTGAATCGTTTCATCGCCAACCGGCAGGGGAAAATCCACGGCGGGAACACCCGGCACCTTGGGCGGATGAAACGGAATCATTTCCGGAGCGAATTCGGGCCGGGCGATTTCGCCCTGGAAAAGCCACGCATTCCCCCGGCGGCCGAGTAACGTCTGGCGTTTGGCCCCTACCTGCGTTTCAAGCGTCAATTGCAATCCCGGCTCGGCCGATGCCGTGCGGGACGCCAGCCAGGCGGAGGCGCAGCGCATCGCGTTGCCGGAAAGGCCGGCTTCCCCGCCATCGGCGTTGAAGATGCGGAATTTCCAGCGGCCGGGGCCGGCGGGCGCCAGAGGCACCAGGCCGTCGGCGCCGGCCCCGGTGTGCCGGTCACAGATCCGGATCGCCAGTTCCCCGGGCGAACGGCCGCCCAGGGCCGCTTCCTCGACCAACAGGAAATCGTTGCCCAAGGCATGCGCTTTGGTGAATGAGATGTCAGTCATGGCCGGCCCGCCGGAAGCTTTCGTGTGGCATCGGAAGTCGAGCCTCGCGGACCATGTCAGATTTTGTATTTGCCGATAATGGCCGCCAGGCGGCGCTTGGTGGCCGCGGGGATCTTCGAACGCTCCGTCACGAAGGCTGTGGCCAGGGACGAGCCGCACCGGCAGGTACGTTCCTCGGAAACGAGCGCCACGGCCGCGCGCACGACCTTCTGAACGTTTTCCGCGTTGCGATTTACGTTGGCGACGACCTGATCGGAGGTGACGCTTTCGTGCCCGGGGTGCCAGCAATCGTAGTCGGTAACCATGGAGACGCTGGCGTAGCAGATCTCGGCTTCCCGCGCCAGCTTTGCCTCGGTCAGATTGGTCATGCCGATGATGTCGAAATTCAGGCTCCGATAGAAGAGCGATTCCGCCAGCGTCGAATAGAGCGGCCCTTCCATGCAAACGTAGGTGCCGCCGCGATGCACGGTCACACCGACCTTCTCGCAGGCATCGGCGAGCGTGGCGCCCAGATCGGCGCAGGTCGGTTTATCGAAGGGACCGTGAGCCACCAGGCCCTGGCCGAAGAACGTGGAAATGCGGCCGCGCGTGCGGTCGAAGAACTGATCGGGAATGACGAATTCGAGCGGAACCAGTTCCTCGCGCAGCGACCCGACGGCGCTCACGGAAATGATTCGCTCGACGCCGAGCATCTTCATCGCGTAGATGTTGGCGCGGTAGTTGACCTCGCTCGGCAGGAAGCGGTGCCCGCGGCCATGCCGGGCCAGAAACGCCACTTGCCGGCCGGCCAGCGTTCCGACGACCAGGGCGTCGGATGGATCGCCAAACGGCGTCCGCAGTTTCACTTCCCGGGCCTTTTCGAGACCGGGCATCCCGTAGAGGCCGCTGCCGCCGATAATGCCCAGCCGGGCCGACGGCTTGCGCGCCGACTTGCGCGCCGGACGCTTCGATTGAGTTTTCTTCGCCATGTTCCCTCGCAGGTGGTGTGGTGGAGATAGAAAAGTAAAGATAGCAGGAAGCGCGCCGGCCGTCAGCCTCGGTTCGCGGCGGAATCACCCGAGGGGTGCCGGCTCGGTCTCGAATTTTCCGTCCCGCTCGCGCAGATAGGCGGCCGGAACGTCGGCGTCGTGGGCGAACAGGCAGAGCCAGCCCTCGCGCGCCAGGCGCGGCAGCCATTGCTTCTTGTTTTCGAGCGTGGTCATCGGGAACAGGTCGTAGCCCATGATCCAGGCGTAGGGCAGGTGCGCGCGCGTGGGGACCAGGTCGGCCAGAAAGACGGCCGTCTGCCCGCCGCCGGAGATCTTGACGCACTGCATGTCCCGCGTGTGGCCGGCCGCGACGATCAGCTCGACGCCCGGGGCCAGTTGCGCGTCGCCTTCGACGGGCCGCCACTGCCCCGCCCTGTCGATGGGCTCGAAATTCTCCCTCAGGTAGCTGGCATGGTCGCGTTCGTTCGGCTGGCGGGCGTGTTCGAGTTCCCCGCGCTGCACAACATAGGCGGCGCCGGGAAAAGTGGGAACGACCTGGTCCCCCTGGCGGCGGGTATTCCAGCCGCAATGATCGAAATGGAGGTGGGTATTGACGACCGTGTCGATCTCCTCCGGGCGCACGCCGAGCGCGGCCAGGCGGTCGAGCAGGCGGTTCTCCTTCTCGAATTTGTATATACCGGCATGTTTCGAATCCCATTTATCCCCCGCGCCGGTTTCGATGAGGATCGTGCGGCCCAGACCGCGCAGCAGACAGCAGTTCATCGCCAATCGAATCCGATTCCGGTCGTCGGGAGGCGCTTTCTTTTCCCATAACGGCCGCGGAACCACCCCGAACATCGCGCCGCCGTCCAGGGCAAACAGACCGTCCGTCAACAGATCGATTTCCCAGTCTCCCAGTTTCATGCGAGCCCCGCTTTCCGTAACAGTTCATCGATGGCGGTGAATGGGTCCGTTTCGCGGGCCGCGACGGCCGACGCCATCGCCTCGAGCTGCTCCCGGTCCAGGCACCCGCCAACGCGCGACATCAGGCGCTTGCGGAGAAGGCCGAGCAGGCGATATTGCCAGTGCTCGATACGGCGCCGGGAACGCCGCTCGCCTGTTTGGACGGTTGCGCCGAAACGCTCGATCATCCCCGCGAGATCGCTCGTGCCCTTGTCCTCGGTGGCGACCGTGCGCACCACGGGTGGGCGCCAGCCGTCGCGTGGCGAAACGATTTCGAGCACGGCGAGCAATTGCCGCTCGAAACGGTCGGCTTCGCCGTGATCGGCTTTGTTGAGCACAAACAGGTCGGCAATTTCCATGACGCCCGCCTTCAGGTTCTGCACATCGTCGCCCATCCCCGGCACGAGCACCACCAGCGTGCAATCGGCCAGACGCACGATGTCGATCTCATCCTGTCCGACGCCCACCGTCTCGATCAAAATCACATCTTTCCCGGCACCGTCCAGAACCATCGCCGCTTCGGCCGTGGCCTCGGACAGGCCGCCCAGCCATCCTCGCGTGGCCATCGAACGAATGAAAATTCCCGGGTCGGAGGCGTGGCCTTGCATCCGGATGCGGTCGCCCAGGATGGCCCCGCCGGAGAAGGGGCTGGTCGGGTCGATGGCGATGATGCCCACGGTCTCTCCGGCGCGGCGGAAGAGAGCCGCCAGCCGGTCGACCAGCGTGCTCTTGCCCGTTCCGGGAGCGCCCGTAACGCCAATCACGACGGCGCGGCCGGTGTGAGGGAAAATCTCGCGGAGCAGGCTCTCCGCCTCGGGACGCTCGTCTTCGATGGCGCTAATGGCCCGAGAAATGGCGCGTATGTCGCCGGCACGAATCTGTTCAGCCCAGGAGGTCACGATGGCGAGCATGATACTAAGAGCGCCATGGAAAACTCAAAAAATGGAGCGAATATCCCTTCCCCCGGCCCCGAAGAAGGGCGAACCAATAACCGATTTTTGCCGGCCCGGCGGAATGCGCCCCGCACGCCGGGCCGGATCAGGCGAGATCGCCTGGCCGGTACGGAATCCTGCGGAGGCGCTTTCCGGTGGCCGCGTAGATGGCGTTGAATACCGCCGGCGCGATGGGAGGAACGGCCGGCTCGCCCATACCTGTCGGCGGAGTCCGGTGGCTAGTCGTGATGTAGACGTCCACATGGGGCATTTCGGTCATGCGCAGGACCTCGAACGTGTCGAAGTTGGCCTGCTCGACGCGCCCCTTGTCGATGGTGATTTCTCCCTTGAGCGTCTGCGACAGGCCGTACACGATGCCGCTGTGGACCTGTTGCTCGATAATTGCGGGATTGACGGGCTGGCCGAGGTCGACGGCGGCCACGACGCGGTGAACTTTTATGTTCCTGTCCGCGTCGAGCGATAGTTCCGCGACTTCGGCAACGTAGGTATCAAACCCCTTGACGACGGCGATGCCGCGGTAGCGGCCGTGCGGCAGGGGCTTGCCCCATCCCGCCTTGTCCGCGGCCATATCGAGCACGCCGAGATCGCGCGGCGAATGACGGAGCAGATCGCGGCGGAATTCGTAGGGGTCCTTGCCGGCCGCGACGGCGAGTTCGTCGATGAAGCACTCCCGAAAGAAACCGTTCTGCGAGCATCCCACCGATCGCCAGAATCCTAGCGGAACCGGACCGGGAACGAGCTGATAGTCGACGAGGATGTTGGGAATATCGTAAGGGATGTCCGAAAATCCATCCACGCTGGTTCTGTCCATCCCGTTTTGAACCGCGCTCGGGAGAGCCCAGCGGAAGACGGAATCGCAGGCGATATGGGCGGCGAAGGAAACGGGTTTGCCGGAGGCATCGAGGCCGGCCGAGAGGCGAATCAGGGCGGCCGGGCGATAGAAATCGTGCTGCGTATCGTCATCCCGTGACCAGGTCACCTGCGCGGGAGCCTTCATTGCTTTCGACACCTCGCAGGCTTCCATCACGAAATCGGTCTCGCCGCGGCGGCCGAACCCGCCGCCGAGGAAGGTGGTGTGGACTTTCACCTGCTCGGGCCGGACGCCGGCGATTCGGGCGGCAACGGCCTGCGACGAAGTCTGGAACTGCGTGGGTACCCAAAGCTCGGCACCGTCCTCGCGAACGTCCGCCGTGCAGTTCATCGGCTCCATGGTGGCGTGGGCTTCGTACGGAGCGCGGTATTCGGCTTCCACCTTCTTCACGGCGCGGGAGAAAGACGAGGCCGCGTCTCCCACCGTTTTAGCGGGTACCCCGGGCTTTTCGAGCGCCTGGGAGAAACGCTCGAAAATGGCGGCCGTTGTGACGGCCGCGTTCGGCCCCTCGTCCCATTCCACGTCGAGAGCCCGGCGGCCCTCCATGGCGTTCCAGGTATTGTCGGCAACGACGGCGATGCCGCTCGAGATCGGGAAGACATCCTTCACCCCGCGAACGGATTTGGCCTTGGAGGCATTCACCTTGGCGGCCTTGCCGCCAAACACGGGACACCGCAGGACGACGGCGTGGTACATGCCGGGACGGCGGGAGTCAATGCCGAATCGAGCGCGACCATCGACCTTTTCGTGCACGTCGAGCCGCTTGAACGGCTTGCCGATGACCTGGAATTCGGCGTAGTCCTTCAGCTTGACCTCGTCCGGGACGGGAAGCTTGGCTGCGGCTTCGGCCAGGCTACCGTAGGTGGCCCTCCGCTTCGTGGCGGCGTGGACCACCTCGCCGGCTTGCGCGCGGCACCCGGAGGCGTCAACCCCCCATTTTTGGGCTGCCGCGGCGATGAGCATCTCGCGGGCTGTCGCCCCGGCCATGCGCAGGGGCTCCCAACTGCTATTTATGCTCGTGCTGCCGCCGGTCCCTTGCGAGTGCATGTGAGGATTGAAATAAACCCGGGCGGCCGGGGCAAACTCGAACCGGATCTCCCGCCAATCGCACTCCAGTTCTTCAGCAACCAGCATCGGGAGCGAAGTGGCCACCCCCTGGCCCATTTCCGAGCGGGCCACCAGGATGGTGACCGTATTTTCCGGGCTGATGTGGATAAAGGCGTTGAGATCGGCGGGGGCGGCATCGGCCATGAGGACCTCGTGGCGGCCGGGAAGGTAGAAGCCGATGATCAGGCCCGTGGCACCGGCCAGCCCCGTCTTCAGGAACTTGCGGCGATCGATTCGGGTGGTCATGACGCTCATTTCGCACCTCCCGCGACAACCCCTTGCTCGATCCGATCGAACTCGGCGCCGGTGGCCGGGGCGGCCTCGCGATGCATTGCGGCGGCGCGGTGGATGGCCTCTTTAATCCGTTGATAGGTGCCGCAGCGGCAGATATTGCCCGCCATCGCTTGCTCAATTTGGGCGTCGGTGGGGTGTGGATTGCCGGCGAGCAGGGCGGCCGCGGACATGATCTGCCCCGACTGGCAGTAACCGCACTGCGGAACGTCAATCTCGATCCAGGCTCGCTGCACGGGATGGCTGTTATCGGGCGAGAGCCCTTCGATCGTGGTGATTTTCTTGCCTTCGACGCTCGAAACCGGCGTGATGCAGGAGCGCGTTGCTTCGCCGTCGATATGGACGGTGCAGGCGCCGCACAGCGCGAGGCCGCAACCGAATTTCGTGCCTGTCATGTTCAGCGTATCGCGAATCACCCAGAGCAGCGGCATATTCGGATCCACGTCTACAGTCTGCGGCTTGCCGTTCACCGTGAACCGGATGGCCATAGGAGGTCCCCTTTCAGCCCTTCGTACTCAGGCGGGATATATAGGCACATCTTGCACCAATCCCAGGGGCCAATAAACATAAATCCGTTTATTGAAGGCGGGGTGCATGGCCTCGCCGGGAATGCGAAGCCGGGTTCGTAAGCTGCCCCGCGCGGCCGGGCCGGCCATGGGACGGCTCAGATGCCGCCGGGCAATTGCCGGGCGATCAATTGCCGGGCGATCACCAGACGCTGGATTTCGCTCGTGCCTTCGCCGATGGTGGCCAGCTTGACGTCCCGATAGAATTTTTCGGCCGGGTAATCCTTGATGAAGCCGTAGCCGCCCAGCACCTGCACCGCTTCGCCGGCCACATGCACCGCCGTTTCCGAGGCAAACAGCTTGGCCATGGCGGATTCCGTGGTGTGATGCTGCGGGGGATCTCCCGCGGCGCGAGCCTGGTCGGCCAGCCAGGCGGCCCGGTAGGTGAGCATGCGGGCGGCTTCGATCCGGGTCGCCATATCGGCCAGCTTGAACTGGATGGCCTGAAATTCGGCGATCGATTTTTCGAATTGGCGGCGCTGTTTCGCGTAGCGGATGGCAACCTCGAAGGCGCCCTGCGCCATGCCGAGCGCAAAGGCGGCAATGGAAATCCGGCCGCCGTCGAGCACCCCGAGGCTATCGATGAAACCGTGGCCTTCTTTTCCGAGCAGATGATCGGCGGGAACCCGGCAGTCGGTGAAAATCAGCTCGCTCGTGTCGCTGGCCCTGAGCCCCAGCTTGTTTTCCTTCCTGCCGGGCGCGAACCCCGGCGTGCCCCTCTCCACGATGAAGGCGGAAATGCCGTGATGGCCGGCGGCGCGATCGGTGACGGCCATGGCCACGCAAAGGCCCGCATAGTGGCCATTGGTGGTGAATGTCTTCGCGCCGTTGATCCGCCAGCCGCCGTCGCATTTTTCCGCCACGGTTTTCGTTCCGCCGGCGTCCGAGCCGGCTTCCGGCTCGGTCAGCGACCAGCAGCCCAGAGATTCGCCACTCGCCAGACGCGGCAGATATTTTTCCCGCTGCGCCGGGCTGCCGAATTTGTAGATGTGATTGGCGCAGAGCGAGGTGTGAGCGGCCACAATCAAGGCCACCGACCCGTCAACGCGGGCCAGCTCTTCGATGGCAATCGCGTATTCGGTATAACCGAGGCCCGCCCCGTCATATTCTTCGGGGAAAATCACGCCGAGCAGACCGAGCTCGCCCAGATTTGCCACCACTTCGGAAGGAAAACGGGAAGCCTCGTCCCACTCCATCACGTGAGGCGCTATTTCGGCCTCGGCGAAGTCCCGGACGGTTTTGCGCAACTGCCGCTGCTCTTCGCTCAGGGAAAAGTCCACGAGAAACCAGCCAGCCCTTCTGCCGACATTCTACCTATAGCATGGAAAGAAACGGCGCCGGCTGCAAGCGGAACCCCGCTCAGTGGGCGACTTTTGAGGCGGCGGCGAGATCGGAGACGCCCATGATGACCAGGGCGCGTTTGGTCCCCTTTTCAATCGTGCCGTAGACGTACTCGACGTTGACGCCCTTGGCGGCCATCTTCCGCATCACGCGCCCGAGCGACCCGGGCCGATAACCCACCCCGACGGCCAGCACCGGTTCGACGGCCGATTTCAGGCCGAGCCGGGCGCACACTTTTTGCGCGGCCTCCATGGGATTGACGATCAAACGAATCGGGCTGATCGGGCCGGTTTCGACGGCCTGAACGGCCTCGATGTTCACGGCCGCTTTGGCCAGTTCGCTGCATAGCGTCGCCAAAGCGCCGGAATTGTTGTCCAGGGTCACGACCAGTTGTTTTACGATTGGCATATCCCCTCGTCCATGCGCACCCAGGATTGCCAGAACACGGGAACCGGTAGCTGCCAGCACTCTACCACACCGCTCGTCTCGCGCAATACGGATTCGGCCGGCCGCGATGCCGCCCGCCCCGCGCGACTCCGGTAAGATGGACTTTGGCCGGCGCGGAGAGTTTTCCATTGCCCCCGCGCCGCGAAAACCATGCAGACCGGAAACGACGACCTCGTGCTCTTGCGAGCACTCTGTCAGGCGGATGACGCTGAGATTTGCCGGCGGGCTTGCGACATTTTGCAAAGATACCCATGGGCGGATGGCGAGCACCGCGTCATTTTCGAAGCCTGCGCCCGGCTCACCCGGTTCAACGCCCCGATCCGCCCCAACCTGCTTGCCGCGCAAATGACTCGCGCCGGGTTTCCGGACTTCGATCTGGACGCGTTATTCGAGCCGCTTCCCTCGGCGCGGGCGGAACTGGCCGGCCGGCTCGACGCGTTCGAGGAGCGATCCCGATGACGCCGGCCGAGGATCTCTGCCGGTGACCGCTTCGAGACGATTGCGCTGGCTCTCGATCGCCGACATCATCGGCATTCCGGCCGTCACGATCCTGTTCATCTGGCGCTGGCAGTTCACCCGCCCGGACATATGGATCGTATTTCCCGTCTGGATCGTGGCCAGCATCCTGATCCACCGGGACACGCCGAAGACGCTGGGCTGGCGCGTGGACAACCTGAAGCGGGCGGGCCTGGAAGCCGGAATATTTTTCGCCGTGGCGATCGCGATCCTTCTCTCTATCGCTTTTGCCCGTGGAATGCCCAAACACCTGGTCTGGCAGGCGCTGGCCGAGCATTTGTGGACCTATTTCGCCTTCTGCCTGTTGCAACAGGTGGCGCTCAATTCGTTTATCGATAACCGCCTGATTTCCCTGACCTCCCGGGCGTGGCTTTCTTCTCTGCTGGCGGGCATGGTTTTCGCTTCGGCCCACTGGCCGAACCCGGTGCTGGTTCCCATCACGCTTCTCGGCGGAGTGGCGATGGCGTGGATTTTCCGCCGCAACCGTAACATCCTGACGCTGGCTTTGGGCCAGGCGATTGTCGGCTCGATGCTTGCCTGGGCGTTTCCGGCGGTATGGATTCACAATCTGCGGGTCGGCCCCGGCTATTACCACTGGAAGTGAATGGGCCGATCGGGTATCTTTTGCCCGCGGCAAAAAGGGAAACCCGGCTGTGTTCGCCACGCTCCGCTACTTCTGGCAGATTTCAAAGGGCTATCGGTTCCATCCCTGGGACAGCCCCTATATTCGCTGGCGTCTGGAGACGT
>DATLRW010000192.1:0-5445 GCA_035534495.1 Candidatus Dormiibacterota bacterium
GCATGTCCCGCTGCCGGATCTGAACGGCTTTCACTTGAGAGATAACCAGCCCTGTGACCCCCCGGGAGAAGACACTTCACTCATAACAAGGGGCTTAGCCGAAATGCGAGTCGGGAGGGCATGACGCCTTGTTATCTGTTACCCAGGGGCGAGGCTCGCGTTTCAGCCGGGCATGATGCGGGGCGTCAGGAAGAAAAGCAGCTCCTGCGTCTGCGTGCTGACGGAGGTGTGCTTGAAGAGGTGGCCGATCACCGGGATGCTGCCGAACAGCGGAACCTGCGAGATGTTGTTTTGCTGCTGGGAGAGGATAATTCCGCCGATCACCACCGTCCCGCCGTCGCCGACCAGCACCTTGGTATCTTCGGATTGCGTGTCGAGCGCCGGGATGCCGAGAATCCGCGGAATTCCCTGACCGATGGCCGTGTTTTCGACGTGAACCTTCATGAAGACCGTTCCATCGGCGGTGATCTGCGGCGTCACTTCGAGTTCCAGCACCGCGTCGACGAACTGGACCGAGATCGTGTTGTTGACCACAGTCTGCACGGGAATTTTGGTTCCCTGCTTCACCGTTGCTTCCTCGTTATCCTGCGTGATCAGCTTCGGCTGAGAGAGAACCCGGCCGATTCCCTTGCTTTCCGCCGCCGAGAGGACCAGATCGAGAGCCAGGTTCGGCTCGGTATGGGCGAAGGTAATGCCGCTGGTCGGCCCGGAGGCGCTCAGATTGGCATTGAGCGGAATGGCCGAACCGGTAATGCCAGGAATCAGGATGGCCGTGCCGCTCGATACGAGCGGCGGCGGGAGAAGAATATCGCGGATCACGGGACTGGTTCCCACGCCCGGCGTTCCGCCGATGACGTTTTGCGTGCTCCCCGTGCTGCCGGCGACGGCGAAGCCGAACTGCGTCCCCAGGTCGCGCGCGAAGGCGCGCGTCGCTTCCACCACGCGCGCTTCGATTTCCACCTGCGGCGATTTCCGGTCGAGCCGATGAATCAGGCGGTCGATCGTCGGCAACACCGAGGGAATATCGCGGATAATCAGCATATTCGAGCGGGTGTCGGCGAGGATTTCGCCGCGCGGGGAAAGAAACTGCTTGAGCGTTTGGCGCACCGTCTCCTTTTTCGCCGCGACGAGCAGCAGGGGCGGCGCCGCCCATTGCTTGACGATCACCGAGTGGCCGGAAAAGGAAGTGGCCACGTCGCAAGCGCCGATTTTCTGTTCGTCGAAGAGGCGAACGATGGCCCCGCCCAGCTCCTCCGGATTCCGAATCGCGCCTTCGACGACCGTATCCGGCGGAAGAAACTCCACTCCCAGCGAAAGCAGTTCATAGCCGTCCTTGGCTTTCTTCAGTTCGAGCGCCTTCACCGCACTCGAGCCGATATCGAGCCCGACGACCCGCCTGGCTGTGCCGAACATGCATCCTCATTTCGGGAAGGGGGACAATCGTGTTGTATTCCCTGCCGTTTGCGCCTGGCGCATAGCAGGAGCGGGCTCGTTAGGCCAGTCGCGCCCGAGCCAAATGAAGCAGAGTGATAGGCGGGATACTTTGCAACCTGCGGCGTGACCGGATGTGGTTCGCTAACATGGGTTCCCACCCCTTATGTCGGCCGGAACGGCTTTCTGCCCGCGCCGACGCACCCAGCCTTGCCTGTGAGAGTAGGACCCCAGGGCTCTTATGGCACCGGGGCGACCGAGTGTCAAGAAACGCGGCCCGGCGCATTGCTTTATCGGCACTGGCGCGCCAGTGCTATAGGCGAACCTCGAAGCATGAGCGGCACCGCGCCATTTGCCTCGCCATTTGCCTCGAATGACTGCGCGCCTTATAGTTCGCGAGGGCTTACATCCCGCAAACAATCCCGTGCATCTCATCGTTTCTACTGCGCGAAAGGCCACACGATCAGGGGGGAACGGTATCAATGTTTTCAAGACCCGTGAAAATCAACTTTGCGACGGGCATTCTTGCGTTGCTATTTTTGGCTCCCGCCGGCTTGCGGGCTCAGGCGGCGAGCGCCACTCTTTCCGGAACGGTCACCGGCGCCACGAACAAGCCTGTTCCCAACGCCACGGTGAGCATCACGAATCTGACCAGCCAGAAATCCACTCAGACGAAAACGAATGCGAATGGAATTTACAGCCTGCCGGGCCTGGCGCCGGGGAAATACGAAGTGACAGCCTCTGCGATCGCCCTGACGCCCCAGACAGTTACCTTGAGGCTCGCCGCGGGGTCCAAACAGACAACGAATTTCGCGCTGGCCGCGGGCCTTTCCCTCGCCAATCTCGGCTTTTCGCCGGCGCAATCCCAGGGAAGCGCCCGGGAGCAGGCGCTGCTCAATAAGCGGTCGCACATGCTCCAGATCCACCAGAAACTCGGCCTGATCACCTTCGGTCCGCTGCTCGCCACCGTGATTACCTCTTTCACCGCCCACGGCCGGCACAGCTCGGGGGCCAGCCGCGACCTCCATATCGGCCTTGGCACCGCCACGGCAGGATTGTATTTCGCCACGGCGTATTACGCGATCGCCGCTCCCGGCGTGAAAGGCGTGAAATCCAGGGGCCCCATTCGTTTCCACAAGGCCATGGCGATGATTCACTTCCCGGGAATGATCCTGACGCCAATCCTGGGCGCCATGGCGGAATCGCAACTGAACCAGGGGGAAAGGCTGCACGGCATCGCGAAATACCACGGGGACGTGGCCATTGTCACCGCCGTGGCCTATGGCCTCGCCCTGCTGTCGGTATCGAAGCCGGGCTGGATTCCCGGACTTGATCACCATGTCGCCGCTTTGTTTCATTTCCATCATTCGGCCACCGCCAGCGCGTCGGCCTCCTATCCGGGACACAACGGCCGGGCCGCGCTCGCGAATAACAACTAGGACGAGAAAAAACCGATGAGCAAAAAAATTCTGATCGCACTTCTTCTTCTGGCCCTTCCTTCGCTGCTCCGAGCCGATAGCCCAACGACGTGGATTCTTCAGAAGTCGACGCTGACCTACCATATCTCTCACCCGCTGCATGAGGCGGCGGGAATCAGCCACGCGGCGCGCGGCAAGGGCGTTTGCCAGTCCGGAGAATGCATTTTCCTGATTGCCGTGCCGGTGAAGTCGTTCGCTTCCGGCGACACCAACCGTGACCTGCACATGCTCCAGACGGTGCGCGGCGGCCAGTTTCCCATGGTTATCGTGCGCACCGAGGTGCCCGAGGCCGAAATCCATGCCCGCCATATCGAGGCCAATCTGGCCATCCAGTTCGCCGGGCAAACCGCGAATCTCAAGAACGTCCCGTTCCAGCTCGCGGCTCATGGCAACCAGATCACGCTTACGGGCACCATTCCGGCCACGCTTACCGATTTCAAGATTCCCGCGCCGGAGCTTCTCTTCGTGCCGATCAAAAACCAGATACCCGTAACCGCTCGGATGACTTGGCAGGAGCAGAAGTAGGGGGGCATTCTTTCTCGATTTGTTCCCCGGGAACTTCAGCCGGAATTTCAGCGGTCAGCCGGACGTTGATCGTGAATAAGTCCTCGCGCGATGCGATGGGATATATGGCCTACGATCCCGGGGAGGGTTCCGGTCGCGCACGCCTTCGGGTGGCCGTTTCCCAACTCCCATCCAGGAAAGAAAACTTCACAATCTCGCTCGTCCCCGGCGGCGCTTGCGCGATTCACACCGACTGGGATTTCACCCGGGTTTCCATTACGATGAGCCAGCGAAAATAGGCGAGGGCTGACACTGCTCTTCCCGCCGGCGCCGGGCGAAGGTTCCCACGCAGGCAGCCCCCGAGGGAAAGGACGGATCGGGGAAATGAACTCGCTGACACGTTTCTTTTTCAAGCCGCCCACGGGCCGACCCGGTATTCTACTGATCCGGCTGGCCGTCGGGCTGATTTTCTTCACGCAGGGAATTCTGAAGTTCACCGATCCCCGCATGGGCGTCATTCGCTTCACGAGGATCGGATTTCCTCATCCCTATTTCACCGCTCACTTCGTGGGGACTTTTGAGATCCTCTGCGGCGCCCTGATCCTGCTCGGGCTCTGGTGCCGGGTGGCGGCGGTGCCGCTGTTGATCGTAATCTCGACGGCGATCGCGACGACGAAGATACCCGAACTATCTCGCGCGAACCAAGGTTTCTGGTACATGGCGAGCGACGCGCGAGCCGATTTTGCGATGCTTTGCTCGTTGCTTTTCCTGATTGGAGCGGGCCCGGGAGCGTGGTCGCTAGACGCCCTTTCCGGGACGAAGGAACCGCCGGGTTGGCGAAAGATCCGGTAGCCACAAGCTGAAACCGGCCGCCCGCAGCGCCCTCCTTGGGGAAACGGCCTGTCTTTCGCGGATGACAGATCCGCGCTAGCCGCGCACCGTCAGCACGGGGCAGGTAGCCTGGCAAACGACCTGATACGCCCGGGGGGCCGGCCAATGACCGAGTGCCACCCCGCCGCCGCGGATACCGAGCACGAGCAGGTCGGCCTTGGCCGCCGTGCAGGCACCGAGAATCTGTTCGCTGGCTTCCCCGAACCCGACAACGAACTTCGGATAGCACCAGAGGTCGGACCCGGGTGGAAGCATATTCTCGAGCCGGGCATTGAAGGTTGACCGCAACCCATCGATTGCCGCGGGCGCAAGCTCCTCGGTATTTTCCACGACGTGAAGCAGAGTCAGCGACGCCTGCTGTTCCTCCGCCAGTGAGAGCGCGTAGGGCAACGCGCGCCGGGAATTCTCCGAGAAATCGGTGGCATAGACAATATTCTTCAGCTCGACTTCCCCCGGCGCCGCCTTCGTCACACCCGGTCCCACGGTCAGAACCGGCAGTTGGGAAAGCCGGAACACGCGCTCGGCCACCGAGCCCAGGAACATCTTCTCGAAACCGGTGCGGCCATGCGTGCCGAGAACGATCAGGTCGGCGTTATGCACGCTCGCCAAGCGGGACAGCACCGTCCAGACGTCTCCTTCCTCGATCACCGCTTGATGCGGCACCTCGCGCAGCCGTCCCGAGATCAGCAGTTCGGCCATCTCCTGCTCGGCGGCCTGATGCACCAGCTCGACCATGCCCACTGACGCTTCCGGCGGGGTGAGCGTGTAGAGATCGGGCCGGATCGCGTGCGCGACATACACATGGGATTCGTAGCGGCGGGCGATCGCAAGGGCGTAATTCAGCGCGCGATCCGATGCGGGCGAAAAATCGGTGGCCACAACGATCGTGCCCAGATTGACCCGTCCTGGCATTTGCACGGGGAACACCTCCGCTGAATTAGCTATCTGGGGGTTCTGATGCGATGTCATTTCTATCCTCCGGGGGCGCCTTGCGAAAGCAAATCCTGCAATTGCGAAGTCCTTGCCTCCTAGTTGTGCATTTCCGCTGCCAGAGGGGAAAAACTCAAGTCGTGGCAAATCAACGAATTAGGATTGTCTCCAGGCCGGGGCGCAGGTAAATGCGCCAGGTGGCGCAAATACC
>DATLRW010000193.1:0-6418 GCA_035534495.1 Candidatus Dormiibacterota bacterium
ACGTCTCGTAAAACCGCAATTTTTCACCGCCGGTTGACCGGGAGCGGGAAAAATTCAGTCCCCCGGTCGCACCCGCCGACAGCCTGCAACCACCACCTGAATTTCCGCAATGATCGCCGCTGCCCCGTCCGCGCGGCTAGAAAGGCCGATAGCCCTTCGTCAATCTGATGCGCGGCCCAGGCCAAAAGCATCTGTATAACCCGGAAAAGACGCCCCGGCGTCCCCCAAAGCCTCCCGCGCTCCCGCCATGGCGGTGGTTGTGAAGACAATCTCATTTTCTAACGCATGGAATTCCGCAGGCAACCATCTATCCTCGCCGCCCGGAAAAAACCGCCGCGACTATCCAAAATAGTATAGACGGTGTTCGGCCGGCATTCGGTTTCCGCGAATCGAGGGTAGGGCATCGAAGCGCAGGCCGGAAGCGGCCGATTCAGGCGGCGCTCAAAGGGAACCTTCGCGTTAAGCGACGTTTGAGGGCGACGGGTCGGGTTCCATGTCGGCGGGAGAAGCAAGCGAGGACTGAGTCAGGTGGAACAGGTGGCGAAGGGCGGCGGCCATCTCTTCCTGCTCCGGTTTCCGGCGGGCCTGTTTCAACTCGCGCGCCAGTTCCCCCGCCACTCGATCCATGATGCGCGCCGTAACGGCTTCGAGATCGTCATGGCCGGGTTCGGTGGTGTTGGAGGCGGCTTGAAATCGGGCGATTTCGGCCCGGCGAATCTCTTCGAGGCGAGCCCGGAGGGCCACGATCGTGGGCACGACGCGCTCGGCATCGAGTTCCCGCTCGAACGACCGCGCTTCCTGCAGGACGATCTTTTCCCCATCGGCGGCGGCAGCCAGACGCCCGTCGAGGTTGCCGGCGACGACGCCTTGCAGATCGTCGATGTCGTACAGGAAGAAGCCGGGCAGATCGCGCACGGCCGGATCGATGTCCCGGGGCACGGCGATATCGATCATGAAAACCGGTTGTCCATCGCGCATCCGGCGAATGCGTTCGGCGTCCTCGCGATCCAGAATGACGTGCGGGCAGCCGGTCGAGCTGAGAATGATGTCGGCGGCGGCCAGACATTCCCAACGGTCCTCGAAGCGGACCGCCTTGCCGCCCAGCTCCGTGGCCAGGGCAACGGCATGCTCATAGGTGCGGTTGGTCACCCATAGAGTGCCCACGCCCGCCGAAAGAAGGTAGCGGGCGGAAAGCTCGCTCATCTTTCCCGAGCCGAGCAGCATCACGTTGCGATTTTCAAACGTGTCGAACATCTGGCGGGCGAGCGCCACGGCGGCATAGGGGATCGAAACGGGCGCGGCGCCAATCGCGGTCTTGTTGCGTACCTGCTTGGATACGCCGAGCGCCTTTTGGAATACGTGGTCCAGGAAACGGCCGGTCGTTCCGGCCTGGCGTGCCTTGGCCCACGCGCCCTTCACCTGGGCGACGATCTGCGGCTCGCCGACGACGAGGGAATCGAGGCTGGATGCCACGCGAAACAGGTGGAGCAAGGCCTCGCTTCCCGAGAACTGGTAAAACTGCTTCGCCTGTTCTTCGGTCAAGCTGAATTCAGAGGCGAGGAATTGATGGATCGAGGCGGAAGCCTCGCCAGTGCCGCTCGCCCAGACAACGAATTCGGTGCGATTGCAGGTGGAAAGGATCACCACTTCCTGAATGCCGGGGGCCTCGTTCAGGCTGTGAAGGGAAGGATAGAGCCGGCTTTCGCTGACAGAAAATCGCTCCCGAATTTCTACGGGCGCCGTGTGGTGGCTGATCCCGATGACGAGCAGGTTCGACTCCAAGCCCAAGACCTCCCAAGGCAAAACGTACATGCTACCCGCACATCCGCTGCCAGTCCAATGGAAAAAGTATAGAAAAAGCCCCATCAATCCCTTGGAAATGTGACGCTTAGGAAGCAGACCCCCGCGCCCGGCGCCGAAATCGGGGCAGGGTGGGGAATTTTTCGCTAGCTCTCCGAGGGGGAGTGCGGCATTTCCCGCTGCGGCGAGGCCTGCCCGGCTTCGCCGCAGCGGCCTGACGCGAAAGACATGGTAGAATTGGACAGGGATTGGCCGCTCGGCTCCGGCAATTCGATCCACCACATTCTAAGAGGGGCTGCGAGGTTTGTGCCTGCAGCCCCTTATTCTTTGGGATAACGGGAAACTTATGACGCAATCAATTCGCAACATCGCTATTGTGGCGCACGTCGATCACGGCAAAACGACCCTGGTCGATGCCATGCTGCAGCAGAGCGGCGCGTTTCGGGCCAATCAAGAGGTGGTCGAGCGCGTGATGGACTCGAACGACCTGGAACGCGAGCGCGGCATCACGATTCTGGCGAAGAACACCGCCGTCTTCTACCACGACTGCAAGATCAATATCGTCGATACGCCGGGACACAGCGATTTCGGCGGCGAAGTCGAACGGGCGCTGCGCATGGTCGACGGGGTGCTATTGCTGGTGGACGCGAGCGAAGGTCCACTGCCGCAAACCCGCTACGTTTTGCAGAAGGCGCTGCAGGCGCGCCTGGTGCCCATCATCGTGCTCAATAAGATCGACCGCGCCGACGCCAGAGCGAAAGAGGTTCTCGACGAAATCTACGATCTGTTCATCGATCTGGACGCCGCCGAGGATCAGCTCGATTTTCCGGTTCTTTACACCAATGCGCGATCCGGCGTCGCGCACCTGGCGCTCGATGACGGCTCAACCACCCTCGATCCGCTCTTCAAGACGATTGTCGCCTCCATTCCCCCTCCGGCGGGAGACGAGGCGGGCGTTCTGCAAATCCAGGTGATGAATCTCGATTACAGCGATTATCTGGGGCGCATCGCCATCGGCCGCGTCTTCAGCGGCTCGCTTGATCGCGGCGCCCAGGTCGGCATCGCCAAGCTGTCCGGGGCGGTCGTGCCCACGACGATTACCAAGCTGTTCACGTTTCGCGGCCTGGGACGCGACGAAACCGAGCGGGCGCCGTCCGGCGAGATCGTGGCGATTGCCGGGGTCGAGGGCATCGAGATCGGCGAAACGATCACGAGCCTGGAAACCCCCAAGCCTTGCGAGCCGCTGGGAATCGACGAACCGACCCTCACCATGATCTTCACGGTGAACACGTCGCCGATGGCCGGGCGCGAAGGCACCCTGGTGACCTCGCGCGACATTCGCGGGCGGCTGCAAAAAGAGCTGCTGACCAACGTTTCGATTCGCGTCGAAGATACCGACTCGCCCGACACCTTCCGCGTGCTCGGGCGGGGCGAGCTGCAACTGGCGATTCTGCTCGAAACGATGCGGCGTGAGGGCTATGAAGTGACGGTGGGCAAGCCGGAAATCGTCGTCCGGACGGAAAACGGCAAGCGGCTCGAACCGGTCGAGCGCCTGCTGGTCGATTGCCCGGAATCGTTCGTCGGGGTGGTGATGGAAACCCTGGGCGGGCGGCGTTCGGAACTGCTGAAAATGGTCAATCACGGCTCGGGCCGCGCGCGCATGGAATTCCGTATCCCGGCGCGCGGTTTGATCGGGTTGCGCGGCCAGTTGCTCACCGATACGCGCGGCACGGCATTGCTGCACTCGCTCTTCGACGGCTGGGCCGACTACGCCGGCGATCTTCCCTCGCGTCCCACCGGGTCGCTTGTCGCCGACCGCGTCGGGAAATCCACGGCATTCGCCTTGTGGAATCTGCAGGAGCGGGGCGAGTTGTTCATCGGACCAGGGACGGAAGTCTACGGCGGAATGATCGTGGGCGAAAATTCGCGCGATGCCGATATCGACGTGAACGTCACCAAGGAAAAGAAGCAGACGAACATGCGCGCGTCGAGCGCCGACGAGGCCATTCGCCTGATCCCGCACCGCGTCATGACGATCGAAGCGGCCATCGAATTCATCGCCGAAGACGAATACGTCGAGATCACGCCGCAATCGATTCGCCTGCGCAAGAAAGTGCTCGATCCGAAAAAGCGTCCGCGCCGCTGGCAGCACGCCAAGGCCGATTCGGTGGCCTAAAGGCCAAGGGCGGCGCGCAGGGTCACGCGCCCCCCATCGAGCGTTTTTCCCCTTCGCCCGCCCATGTTAAACTGGCGTGCGTGCGCCCGTAGCTCAGTTGGATAGAGTCCGCCGCAGGCGGAAACCAGAAGACAGCGAGTTCCATCCCTTATCGCCAGCGCCGGGGTAGTGTGTGTTCGTTTTTCCCCGTATCGAGCCCATGTTAAACTGGCGTGCGTGCGCCCGTAGCTCAGTTGGATAGAGCGTCTGGCTACGAACCAGAAGGTCGGGGGTTCGAATCCCTCCGGGCGCACCACTTTCCCCCTCAATGTTCACTGTATATGTGCTTCGCAGCGACGCGACGGGCCGTTTGTATGTCGGCCTGACGCGCGACGTCGAACGGCGTGTATTCCAACACAACGACGGTGTGACCAAATCCACGAAGGGCCGCGGGCCGTGGAGGCTCGTTTACCGCGAGGAGTGTGAAACGCGTTCTACAGCGGTTCGGCGCGAACGGTTTCTGAAGAGCGGCCAGGGGCGCGAGTTGCTGAAAGGGCTCTTGAGCGAAGCTGAGCGGAGCCCAGCCGGATAGAGTCCGCCGGAGGCGGAAATACGCCTCAGGCGGATCGGTGGTTCGAATCCCTCCGTGCGCGCCACTTTTCTCCTGCGCTCATGCTGGTTTTGCGAGAGAAGCGAGATTGGCGGGGAGGGGTGATTCTACCCTGGCGCTACCCAACGCCAAGATAATCTCTCTTTATCAGCGGGTCCGAGATTAGAGTCCAACGCGGCTTACCAAATCCCCAATGAGCATGGGGTGATCAAAAGCACATTTTGCTCGGTGTCGTAAGGCATGGTTCTTGGGTTCTTTGTGGGTACGCATATCGGCGGATCAACTCCCGACACGCATATCTTGCCAATCCCTCCTGTGTACCACTTTCCTGAATGATTCGGGTTTTGTGAACCGGGCAAAACGGCGTGTTTGAGTGGGTTCCATGCTGGTGGCGGGTGGCCCAAGAGTTTCACGACAGGGAGCCATTCTTTGCACCCACAGGGGCATGTTAGCATCGCGGCTCTCGTTGCAGCGTTGCCTTTGCGGGTGCCCCATCCCTTGCTTCGCAAGGGTGAGATACCTTAGTTTCTGTCTCCGATGGCGAAGGGGCTTAAGCGCCACTGCGGCTGCCGAGCAGCTATCGCTTCATCAGGCAACGGGGAGAATTCCTGACTGTCATCGATTGGATTGGTCGGCGGCTGGGCGCTTCAGTTACGTCGGAAAAGCCCCACGCTCACAAGCCGAGCGTAGGGCACCCGTAAAGTCAATCCGGTGCGTGTCGGCCACCCGCCCGACAGGTCGCAGAAACTCTGAAAATCGCCCACAATCACCTATAATTATTGCATGTCCCTACCAAAGAATGAGCGAGAGGAGAACCAAAGGGACGGGTTCACCGCCGCGGTCGTGCCTCGTTGGTATGTCGATGTCAATGTCAAGCGATATTTGGGCGCCAAGCTCGGCTCCTTGAAGGAAAAGAAAGCATGATTGGTTCCAGGCGCATCCGAGGTGCTCTGGTAATTGCGCAGTGTTGGCTTTCCCACAATAAGCGATGGTTGTTTTCGGGCATGGGCACCGCCCTAACGATCCTGTTTCTCAGCTGGTTTCTCCTCCCGCTAATCAAAAAGCCAGTCTCGCAGTCACCCCGGACGAGTACGACCCCTACGACCACTGTTTCTTCTGTCAAATCTGTTCCTCACGAGCCAGAACCCAAGCCACCGCGGCGCACTCCAGTAGAACTGAGAGAGAGGTCGGAAAGGGAAACTCGACACAAGGTGATGGCACCCACCATAACGGCCACGAACGGGAGCGTGGCGATAGGGGGAAACAACAGTGGGAGCGTGACGGTAAATAATTTTCCGCCACCGCGTACGATTTCCGACCCGCAGCATTTCGTGGATATGCTTTCCAAAACCCCCGGACGTATCTCGAGAGTCGACCTCACCACTAGGGACTACGAAGCCTACCAACTTGCAACGACGCTCCTGAAGCGGTTACGCGAAGCAGGCTGGACCACGCCCCCGACCATCCTCAATGTTATTAGTGGGGAAGTCGCCTTCCCTGGAATAGTTCTAGTGATTCATGGGGCTCCCGTGCCTAACGGCACACAAATTGAAATACCTCGCAACGATCCTACTTACCCCTCACTCCTCACGCTACTTTCTTCTCTGAGTACGATTACAAGTCTGAGAATTGGAATAAGTCGAGACCTCAGCGTGCCAGATGGGGCAATTAGGATCTTGGTTGGTCCGCGTGATTGAAAATGTTATTTCTTGACCGGTGCGGACGCGGATTAAATTTCGTCCGACTGCAGTTGGCGTCGCCGAACAGTGGACAGTCGGGTGCCCCAGGAGTTTCACGACAGGGAGGCGAGTGGCCGAGGAGTTTCACGAAAGGGAACGATTCTTTGCGCGCAC
>DATLRW010000194.1:0-31759 GCA_035534495.1 Candidatus Dormiibacterota bacterium
AACTCATCCAGGACTTGGCCGGGCGCGTCGCCGTCTACCACGGCGACACAAAATTGCAGATCGAGGCCCTCTAAAAAAATAACGAGGGGGTGACATTTTCACTCGGCTGTTAGGGGTGACATTTTTACCTTGCTACAACAGGGTGGACTTCCGCCGTGCTAGGCCGACAATGCCGCCTCAGATCGAGATGATGGCGTGGGTATCGTGGAACTGGTCGATTCCGGCGTACGCTTCGTCCACGAACAGGACCCCTTTATTCACCTGAATGGTGCCATCGGCTTGCATGGCAATCCAGCAGCGATCCATGGGCCGAGGAGCCGGTCCCGCAAAGTTGACTCCATCGATGTCGTACTCGCTGCCGTGACAGGGGCAATGGAAGATGTGCTGGTTCGGCAGCCAGTCCGGCGTGCACCCCAAATGCGTGCACTTGGCGTGAATCACGAACAGGTCTCCCGGGTCTTTCCGCACCCAGATCCGGTGGCTCTGCAGGAACTGCTGGTTTACCCCGTCCTGGAAATCGGCGGGATAACCGATGTTGAACACCGTAGCGGGTTGAAAGAGCGTCCGGGGAAAGAAATAGCGCAAGAACATCAGGAAATTGACGCCGAGGTAGCCGAAAACGCACGCGAGTACGACCTTGCGACGGCCCCGGTTGACGTCTTCCTTGCTCCGCCCATTTCCGGCACTGGTGCTCCCGGCCGGTTGCTGCGGTGGAACCGATTTGACGCTGTCGAGTTTATTGTTTTGTTCCGTCATGATCTTCCTTCAAAGAGCGGGAAAAGGATACGACAAACCGGAGAGAAGCCCAAATTGCGAATGGATTCCGCCCTTCGGCCATCAATGATGAAGCGTTATTTCATCCGTTGCAAGGGGTTCTCGCCATTTTTCTGCCGGTGGATTTTCACCAAATGGGAAGCTTTCGATCCAACGAAGCCGCGCCCGGGGGAACCTGCAACCTCAGCCACCGAGCGCCGCCGCGGCCGAACGCCCCGCGAGCGCGTTTCGGGCGTGGGAATCAAACGCATACCCGCCCTATGACCGGCAGCACACCCTCGCTTGGCGGGCCACAGGCTGTCCAGGCTATCCGCCGGTCCTTGCCCCCTCCGCCACGAGATACGCTGCCTCCTTAGATCGAGATGATGGCGTGAGAATTGTTGAACTGGTCGATTCCGGCGTACGCTTCGTCCACGAAGAGGATCCCTTTATTGCAAAGGATGCTGCCGTCGGCCTGCTTTTCAATCCAGCAGCGATCCATGGGCCGCGGAGCCGGTCCCGCAAAGTTGATTCCGTTGATGTCGTACTCGCTGCCGTGGCAGGGGCAATGGAAGATGTGCTGGTTCGGCAGCCAGTCCGGCGTGCACCCCAAATGCGTGCACTTGGCGTGAATCACGAACAGGTCTCCGGGGTCTTTGCGTACCCAGATCCGGTGACTCTCTAGGAACTGCTGGTTCACTCCGTCCTGGAAATCGCCGGGATAGCCGATATTGAACTTCGTGGCGGGTTGGAAGAGTGTCCGGGGAAAGAAATAGCGCAAGAACATCAGGAAGTTGACCCCGAGGTAGCCGAAAACGCAGGCCATAACGATTTTGCGCCGGGCCTGGTTGACGTCTTCCCTAAGTTGCCCCTTTTCGGGCTTCCTGCTTCCAGCCGGGGGTTGCGTTGAAACCGATTCGATGTTGTTGGGTCTGTTTTTTTCCATCACGGGCTTCCTTGGAGGGACGGAACCAGGACAGGACCAACTGGAGAGAAGGCAGGGTGAAGTAGTGATTCCGCCCTCCAACCATTAGGATGATCCGCCACACTGATTCGTTGCAAACAGCTCTCACCATTTTTGTGCGCCGGTTTTCGTCGAAAAAAGAATGCTTTTGCTGCGGTGAGCGGGAAGAACGGAGGGAAGCCGGAAATTCCATGGCCTTAGCGCTGGATTAGAAATGCGCGCCACAATCTGGTGCCCGGGGCGAGATTCGAACTCGCACGGCCCTTTCAGGCCAGAGGATTTTAAGTCCTCGGCGTCTGCCATTCCGCCACCCGGGCATCGCCGCAACTATAGCGAAGAATGCATCCCGGCGCAGCACCCGGCCCGGAGCACCACCACGCAAAAACGGCCCGTCACGAACCGCTGAAACCCATGCGCCCCGCGGGACACAACCGATTCGCTCCCGCTTGGCGATCCCGGGAAGTTCCCGATTCACGCGATTGAGCGCTTCGAGGACCATCTTCCCGGTCTCGGAATCCTCCGTCCCGTGCCGTCAAAGAAGACGACAATCGTCTGCTTCGCGCTATGATAGGGGCCGTCGGTGTTGGCCGGTTTCCGGCGGCGCCGCAGACCGAGATAGGAGAAAACTCCGATGGCACAAACACAAAGCCTCAATCTGCCGGTTTCCGATGGAACCAGCATGGGCGCTTTCATCGCCCGGCCCGACGGTGATTCCGCGGCACCCGGAATTCTGGTTTTCCAGGAAGCGTTCGGCGTGAACGCGCACATCCGCGACATCTGCGGGCGGCTGGCCGGGGAAGGATTCATCGCGCTGGCGCCGGAGCTGTATCACCGCACCGGGACCGGAGTTGAGATCCGCTACGACGATTTCACTTCCGCGCTCCCGCATGCCAAGGCGCTGACCGACGCCGGTCTCGAAGCCGACGTCCGCGCGGCGCACAAGGCCCTGGCCGCCGAACCCCGTCTCGATCAAGGCCGCATGGTTTCGATCGGCTTCTGCATGGGAGGCCGCATCTCGTTTCTCGCCGACGCCCTCTTGTCATTGCGCGCGTCGGTTTCGTTCTATGGCGGCGGCATCGCGCCGAATCCGATGGGGCCCGGCATTCTCGGCCGCGCCAAGGATCTGCACGCCCCGATCCTGATGTTCTGGGGCGGGCTCGACAAACATATCGGGATCGACCAAACCCGGGCGGTTGTGGACGCGCTGCGCGAGGCTAAAAAGCCATACGCCAACGTCGAATTCTCCGATGCCGATCACGGATTCTTCTGCGACGCGCGCCCCAGCTACAATCCGCTCGCCGCCAAGCACGCCTGGGGACTTACGCTGGCTTTCCTGAGAACCCATCTGGAGGGGTGAGTTCCCGGTAATCCAACGCAAAATCCCGGAATCGGCCGGCGCCTCACCTCTATCGCCATGCTCGGGTTTCCTCAAATCCAGGGCTTCCCGAGTGTGGGCGGTGGGATAGGGCCAGCGGCAAGGCCACCATCCAGACGCCGCAAACCCCTAACAAATAATTATGCCAGGCATCGACTATCTTTATACTTGACATCGGGTATAGAGCGTGCGTAACCTGCCCCCGTCTTATTAGGTGGGTGGGGGGGGGGCTGTGTCTACCGAAGTCCAAAAACGGTCCTGCCGTCGCTATTCTCGCCTTAATCTGGATTAAGGAGGGCTCCATGGTGCCTCGGTTTCTAAGTTCCCTGAAAGGCTGCGCTCGGGTCGCAACCGGAATTATTCTCGTTCTATTTTTCTGCCAACTTGGTTTCGCGCAAGGCGGCTCTGGCGTAATCCAGGGAAGCGTGACGGATACAACCGGCGCTTCCATCCCAGGCGCTACCGTCACGATTCGGGACGTTGCAAGAGGCATCACGCGAACCTTGACCACCGACCAAGGCGGAGCGTATGTCGCGCCGAACCTTCTTCCTTCGACCTATTCCATCCGGGTGACAGCGCGCGGATTCAGAACCATCGAGAGATCCGGAGTGACGCTCGAAGTCGGGCAGAACCTGCGCATCGACTTTCCCATGCAGGTTGGCAGGCAGGCGCAAACGGTGGTCGTGACAGGACAGGTCCCCCTGGTGCAGGTTACCACCGCAACCCTGGGCGGGACGTTCAGCAACAATACGATCAACAACCTTCCATTGATGGGCCGGAACTATAAGAATCTGGCCTCCTTGCGCCCGGGATCTGCCTGGTATCCGGGAGGCGGCGGCTGGACCCAAAGCAGCAACGGTAGCCGCCCCGAGGAAGCCGGCTACATTGTCGATGGTTTGACCAACCAGTCTCCGCTGACGTCCCTGGGCGTCATCAACGGAGCGGGTGCTGACGGCGATGCGATCACGCTGCTTCCAATGGATGCCATCCAGGAGTTCCACATCGTCGAAAATCCGCCGGCGGAATACGGCTTTTATCCCGGGGCCATCATCAACGTTGGATTGAAGTCCGGCACCAACCAGATCCATGGAACAGCATATGCCTTTGGCCGGAGCGATTCTTTTGACGCGCGCAACTATTTCGATACGGCGCCCGTCAACGGAACCTGCAATCAACAGGGCCCTCAGCCTCTCATCGCATGCAACAAATCGCCCGTGGAACTCGAGCAGTGGGGTGCCACAATCGGCGGACCCATCAAGAAGAATAAGCTATTCTATTTCCTGGGATTCGAAGAAGAACGCTATTCGATTGGCGACTTGATTCCAGACTCGGTCCCTGAAGCAAACTCGCAAGCCACCACGTTAAATCCTACCGGGGATCCTAGCAATAGCTTCCCGGACGCCATCAGCGCCCTGCAAGCGAACGGCATTACGCCCGCCGCTCTTAGCCTGCATCTGGCCGGTTGCACCCTGGGACCGCCAATCACTTGCAATGGCGGGCTCTTCGGCAACAACACGTCATCTTCCAGCTCTTTTACGAATACCTATTCGACCAAGGTCAACACCGACAATGGCTTGGCAAGGATCGATTACCACGTCAACGACAAGAACACCATTAACGGCTTCCTGTTTATCGCCCGGGCGCTTGTAACGGCCCCGGACTTCGGGCAGCCATTCTCGCAGCTGAACTCCGCGTGGCTTACGCAGCAGCCCAATCAACCGCAAGTATTCGACGGAAACTGGGTCTGGACGCCGAATTCGCGTTGGGTGAACGACTTCCGGTTTGGCTACACCTGGTTTCAACGGAAAAACACATACCTCGACGCAAGCGTTCCGGCAACGCATTACGGGATCAACACCGGCGTAACGAATCCGCTCGTACTGGGATTCCCGAATATCCTGCTCGGAGGCTTTACCTCTCTCGGTGGGTTCCCCGGTTGGCCCATCTACGCTGGCCCCCTCAACATGTTTGAAGGCACGGACTCGGTTGACTTTTTGCACGGCAAGCACGATATCAAGTTCGGTGTAGACATTCATTACAACCGCAACGGCTTCGGCCGATTGTCCCAAGGAAAGGGGTTCTTCCTTTTCGGGGGCGGAAATAACCTCTCCGGTAATTCAACGCCGCTCGAAGACTTCTTGGCTGGAACCCCGACATTCGGGCGGCTTTTGGGCGGGGTCAAGCTACTGACTCTGAGCAACTGGTGGTATGCCACTTTCGTCGAGGATTCCTGGCGTGTCACTCCGAGATTGACGCTGAATCTTGGACTTCGCTGGGATTACGAGACGCCCCTGAAGGAGAGCCAAAATCGGCTGGCTAATTTCAATCTCAACGCCGCGCCGGGCGTCTTCCCGATCGAACAGGTCGGCCACCAAATCAGTACCCCCTACAACGCCCAACTCAACAATTTTGCGCCGCGCATCGGCGTAGCCTGGGATATTACCGGCAAGGGGACAACCGTCCTGCACGCTGGCTACACCATTGTCTACAACAACGGCATGCCGATGTTCGAATGGGTGGGGAACGCGTTTGGGAACAACGCGAACACTTTGGGCCTCGAGGCGAACCCCGCCGCCGCCACGATCGTCGTGAACGGCGTGGCCACTCGGCCGTGCCCTTCCTGCACGGTTAGCTACGGCAACGTTGTCACCGGCGGCCCGACTCTCAACGCTGCCTGGCAGAGCCAGCCGGGCGATGGCACTGGCACTCCCCTTTTCGCCAACGCCGGCTCGGTGGTGTGCGGCGATGGCGTCGGCAGCGACCCCGGGCCATGCAGCATCTCGCCAGTAGCCCGCAATTGGCTCACTCCATACAACGCTACTTGGAACTTCGGAATCGAGCACGCCTTCACGAACAACCTTTCCTTGAACGTTGCCTACGTAGGCAATCACGGTTCCAGGTTGCCGAGTGTCACGGACATCAACCAGATCAACCCCTCATCTTTCGGAGAGTCTGGGCTACCCGGCAGTACCTGCTACAACCTGGGTCAAGGCCCCCACTGCGAAGCCACTGCGGATCGTCCGTATGGCACCCAGTACCCTTGGTTGCAGTTTATCAACTATATTTCGAACCTCTATAGTTCCAACTACAACAGCCTGCAAGTAACGGCGACGCAGCGCCTCGCCCACGGGCTGTCTTTTCTGGCTGGTTATACCTATTCGCATGCCCTCGGCTACGCATGGTCCAATATCGACGAACCCTTGCCGCAAAACAGCTACAATCCGTACGCGGAGTACAGCAATAGCCAATTTGACGTCCGGCATCACTTTACGCTCGCTCTAACCTACAACCTTCCCGGAGTCAATGGATTCGGACAGATTCTTAAGGGCTGGCAGGTCAATTCCATCATCACGATACAATCCGGTTTGCCTTGGGGAGCGTTCACTTCAACTGGAAGCGTAGACTACAGCGGAACCGGCGAATATATGGACCGCTGGGACTTCTTCGGCAACAACTCGGACTTTACTTCGACTAACCATACGATTCCGTTTTGCGGCGCTGCTAGCCCAACCGTTACGGCGGACTTCAGCACCGGGAGCAATATTACGTGCACCGAAGTCCTCCCTGGCGGCACGGAGACGCTGGGCGCTTCACAAACCTCAGCGTTCGTAGCCAGGTGTTACACCGCCGCCGCCGGCATCAGTGCCGATACGGTAACCTCGCTCAACACCAATGGCTGCTACGCCCAGGGCAGCTCGGTCATGATTCCACCTGCCTTTGGTAGTTTCGGAACGATGGCTCGGAACCCCTTCCGCGATTCTGGCTTGCGCGACGTGGATTTCTCAGTGACCAAGACTTTCCGGATCAAGGAACGCCTCAGCACCGAGTTCCGCGCCGAGGTTTTCAATATTTTCAATCATCCCAACTTCACCAATCCATACGGCGCTTCCAACGGCTTCGGCCACAACGATCCTGGCAACCCCTCGCAGTTCGGTTGCGGTTGCGAGACGCCCGACGTCGCGGCCGGCAACCCCGTCCTCGGAGCTGGAGGCAATCGCGCCATGCAGCTCGGCCTGAAGTTGATCTGGTGAAGTAGCTGAACTCCGAGTATCGAACAGCGCGGACCGGAGCCTCTCCAAAAACCGGAGAGGCTCCGGTTTCCGTCTGCCATCTCCGGTTACAACGAAAGAAATTTCCCCTACACAAAAAACTCGACCGCGAACCCGGTCAATGATTGCCCGAACCGGCCGGGAAGAGGTCCCCGGAGGCATCGAACGGAATCACCACAGGCCAAACTCCTCATCCCTAGGAGAATCATGAGAAAAAGATACGTCATTGGGTTGGTCCTGGCGGCAGCGATCGCTCTTGCATTCACCCCCCGTGTGAAAGCCCAAATGGCGGGACCGAAGCCGCTGGTATTGACGGGTGTCATTCATCTGGACGGCGTAAAGGGGCGTTTCGACCATTTTTGTTACGGCAAAAGGAACGTGTTTGTTTCGGCGCTCGGCAACAACACGATCGAGGTCGTCTCGTTTGCCGGAAGCACAGTCGTTCATTCCATTACGGGCGATCCCAGGCCGGAAGGCCTGGTCTATGCGCCGCAATCGGACGAACTCTTTGCCGGAAGCGAGTACGGGAAGCTTTATATCTTCAACGCCACGACCTACAAGCTCATCAAGACCATTGAGTTCGGCGGTCCCGGCAGCGTGGATGACTTGCGATACGACGAAGCGACCAGGCGCGTCTACGTCTCCTACGGTGAAGACGCCAGGGGAGCCCTCGCGATGGTGGATGCCATGACCAACCAGCGTCTCAAGAAGGAATATAAGCTGGGGGCCCATCCGGAAGCGTTCGAGCTGGAGACCTCGGGACCGCACATCTACGTGAATCTTCCGGACCTGAAGCAGATCGCCGTTATCAACCGGAAGACCGGCGTCATCAAACGCTGGCCGATGACGGTCGATCAGCACAATTTCCCGATGGCGCTCGATGAAACGGATCACCGCCTGTTCGTCGGAACGCACAACCCGGCGCGGTTGGCGGTCTTCGACACAAATTCAGGCCGATTGATTGCGGATCTTCCGAGCGTCCAGGACACCGACGACCTATATTACGATCCCGACCGCAAGCGCATTTACGAACCGGGAGGCGCAGGCTACATCAGCGTCTATCAGCAGATCGACCCCGACCATTATTTCTTGCTGGCCAACGTTCCGAGCGCCATAGGCGCGCGCACGGCCGGGTACTGGGGGAGATTGATCAAGGGCTTCGACCGCTTCTATCTGGCGGTTCCAGAAGGCATCGACCACGGGGCCCAGATGTGGATCTATACGGTTCAGGATTAGAAGAGGCCGGCAGGATAACATTCAACCGCTTGGTTGGGTCCCTGGGGACGGACGGCGTCGACGCTCCCTCCGTCCCCAGGTGATCCCGTGGTCGTTTGTGCCGGAGAGAAATTACTTTCCGACGACGATTACGTTGAACGTGTGCGGCAAAATGTCCGCATGGTTATAGCCGTGGCCATATCTGGCCCCCACCAAGAGGATGTTGTGCGTTTTCGTATCCAAGGCCATGGTCCGGGCGCTTGCCTCCGTGCGAACGGTTTGGACCACGCGGAAATCATCGGGCGAAAACTCGTGAATGACGGTCAGCGACCCGCACCCGCCGCTGGAAGCGAAGGCGTTGTGCGTGTATGGATCGAAAAGGCTGCAATCGTTCCCGGCGCCCGTCGGCAAATCCGCGACGATTTTGCCGTTGTCCGCATTCATGACCACCATTTTCTCGTTGTCGCAGGCAGTGAACAGGCGGCGGTTCACCAGGTCCATCGACAGCCCCGATGCCCCCTCGCAGGGGCCGAGCGACCAGCGATGGAGCACCTTCAGCGTCCGCGCGTCGAATTCGAGCATCTGGTTCTTGTCCGTGATGTTGACGAAGATGTGGCCTTTTCCGTCGGCCACGCAAAATTCCGGCTGGCCGCCAAACGGAATCTGGCCGATCACCTTACCGGTCACGGCGCTGATGGCCGTTCCTTCTTTCGCGTCGCTCTCCATGATGAACGCCCGCTTGGTTCCCGGGTCGTAGGCATAGGAGTCCGGGAACGGGCCGGGGTCGATCGTCTTGATCTTCTGCAGCGTTTTTAGATTCAAAATCGTCGACGAGTGGCTTGTCTTTGTGACGTTGACGGTGAAACCGCGGTTGAGCTGAGGGATCAGGAGTATGCCGTGCACTCCCGGCATGCCTGTCAGCTTCGCCGCGAGTTTGCCGGTATCCACATTCACAACGTCCATGTAATCCATTCGGCCGATGAAGAGATGGCGGTTGGTGCTATCCATGCTGACGTAGTCCCACCCTGTGGTGCCGCCGAGGGTAATCGTCTTCAGTACCCGGTAGCCGGGACTTTCCACCTTGGCGGGAATGGCTCGTGGAGGAGCAAACAAAAAGAGAGCACCTACAACTAGGCCGACCAAACAAGTTGCCAAAACTGCTCTGCGCGTGTGGGGCATGACGGCTGACTCCTTTCGTAACGAAGCACCTTATTCTATCCTTCGAAACCAAGTGGCACCACAAATATACAACTCTTGCCGCCGGGAGCGGCAGCGAGTTGAATTAGCCGAGGTCTCTTACCGAATCCGCCATCGATTTGGCTTGCAAAGTTGCGGCCTTTGGCGACATACTGGCGCCGTTCGCTCGCGATCCATCAGGCATTGGCATCGCTTCTAGCTGCTCGCTTCGGGATTGTCCGGCGGAAGTTCTGGCAATCGATTGCGGGCCCATCCCTGGCGGTAGAGGACTCGTTCATAAGTTCATATGAGGAAATGGGGGGGTTCCATGAACTTATTCACATCAGGAATTAAGCGGATTTTTTCGGTCCCTGCAGGAAGACTCGCGCGCGCCTTCGTGGTCGCAACGGCGGTCTTGTTGCTCGGCCTGCCACTCTTTGCTCAACAGAACCTTGGCCAAATCTCGGGAAGGGTGACGGACCAAACGGGAGGGGTCATTGCGGGAACTCCGGTGACCGTCACGAATGTGGCGACTGGCGTGGTGCGCCGTCTGACCACGGATCGGGCGGGCGCATACAGCGCCCCGGCTCTGATCCCTGGCACTTATACGGTTAGCGTTTCCGCGCCCGGATTCAGGACATTCGTGCGCAAGGACGTCCTGATCGAAACCGGCAAGTCCGTCCGCATCGACGTTCAACTGGTCCCGGGCGCGGTGACCCAGACGGTCCAAGTCACCGGCGCTGTCCCTATGGTCAATACCACAAGCGCTACCCTGGGGGGGACGCTCAGCAACCAAACCATCAATAACCTGCCCCTGATCGGGCGCAACTTTACCAATCTGTTGCAGCTCCGCCCCGGCGTGGGTTCGTACCAGGGCGGCGGCGGTTGGACGATGTCCACCAACGGACTCCGCGTCGATGCGGAAAGTTACCTGGTCGACGGGATGGATGACAACGAGACGTTTCTGGGCCAGAACGTCATCGATTCACCGGGTATTGCCGGGGACGCCGCAACGATTCTGCCGATTGACGCCATCTCGGAATTCAACGTCGAAGAGAACCCCAAGGCGGAATTCGGCTTCTCCAGCGGCTCCGTGACCAATGTGGGGATTAAGTCGGGCACCAATCAGGTCCATGGCACCGCGTACGCTTATGGCCGGTCCGGTTCCTGGGACGCGCGCAACTACTTTAACAACGGGCCGTCGCTACCGCTGGGTTTGGAGCAGTGGGGCGGGACCGTTGGCGGGCCCATCGTTAAGAACAAACTCTTCTACTTTGCCGGTTTCGAAGAACAGCGCTACGCGCTCGGCATTTCTCTCCCGGTGGTCGAACCCACGAATCTGCCTGGAGATCCTAGTGTCAGCATCCCGGCCGCAGAGCAAGCCCTCGCCAATCAGAATATCCCGCTGAGCCCGCTCAGCCTGCAGTTGCTTCCTCTTTTTGGAACCAGCCCGAACGCCAACGGCAACATAACGACAAACAACCTCACCACAACGAATCTTTCGGACAATGTTTTGGGGAAGGTGAATTACAACATCAATTCCCGCAACACCCTGAACGTGTTTTACTTCTTTGGGAACGATAACCTCATTGCCGAGGATTTCCCGGTCTTGCAACCCGAGTTCCTCACCCATATGGGCCAGCGGTCGCAGACCGTTTTGGGCGACTGGACGTGGATGCCGAATGCCAGGTGGGTGAACGAGGCGCGGTTCGGCTTTCTCCGTTTTAACCAGCCCGCGAGGCCCGTGGACCAAAACGTGCCTGCCTCACACTACGGCATCAACACCGGCGTGACGAACCCGGTATCCGGAGGCTTGCCGCTGATCTTCGTCAGCGGCCTTGGCGGGGGCGCGAGCTTCGGCAGTGGTATCGGCGCCAACGCTTCCTGGCCCCATTACTTCGGTCCGCACGAGAATTACGACTGGGTGGATCAGGTGTCCTATCTGCGTGGCAACCATACCTTCAAGTGGGGCGGCGAGGTGCGTTTTGCGGCGATGAGCGACAACGCGCTGTCCTTCTCCAGGGGCGACATCAATTTCTTCGGCGGCAATGCCTTCTCGGGCTCAACCGGGCTCGAAGACTTCCTCGCCGGCGCTCCCACTTTTGCTCTTCTCAATGTAGGTAACGACCTGCGGCGTTTCCACGAGACGTACTATGCCCTCTTCGCTCAGGACGATTGGAGGGTCACCCCCAGGGTGACCTTAAACCTGGGAGTTCGCTGGGAATACACCACCCCGCTCAGCGAGACGAATAACTTGCTGGGCAACTGGAATCCCACGCAGGGATTCTTTTCAGCCGGAGGATCGCAGGGCAGCACCGTGTACAACCGCCAAAAAGCGAATTTCGCCCCGCGCCTCGGCCTGGCCTGGGATATCTTCGGAAACGGCAAGACTGTGCTCCGGGCGGGCGGCGGCATGTATTACGACTCAGTGGCAGCCTCCACCTTCGCCTTCAACCCCGTCAACTTGAAGAATTTCCCCACGAACGGCATCGAGTCGAATCCGACGGGCGCCTACTTTGTGAACTCAGCGGGTGTCGCCACGCAATCCAACCCCAACGGCATTCAGTCGGGGACGCTTTTTCTCCCCGTTCTCAACTGGACTACCGCCGGCCCGGTTTTCCCCATCCACCCGGTCGCCTGCGGTGACGGCGTAACCACGGTGACTTCCGGCCCTGCCTCCTTGATAGGCATACCTCCGGCGCCATGCAGCATCTTCGCCGTGACGAAGAATTTCAAAACTCCTTATGTGGCCGATTGGACTTTGAGTTTGGAGCACGCCATCAACAACCGCCTTTCCCTCGATGTGGCCTACGTGGGCAATCACGGCCAGAATTTAACCAGCGTCGTGGACGCCAACCAGCCCGATCCCGCAACGGGGGCTGCACCGTATGGCAATTCGTTTCCGTACTTGGGAGTCATCAATATGCTGGGGAACCAATACCGGTCCAACTACAACGGATTGCAGGCGACCTTGACGGGGCGAAATTACCATCGCATGACCTTCGTTCTCGGCTACACCTATTCCCACGCCTTGGACCAAATGTCTTTCAGCCATTTCCCCGTTACACCCCAAAACAGCCTGGATCCCGGCGCCGAATACGCCAGCAGCGATATTGATGTCCGCCACCGGGCGACTCTGTCTTGGAGTTATAACGTTCCCGGAATCAATTCTCCGGCAGAGATCCTCCGCGGTTGGGTGCTCAATACCATCGTCGTGCTGCAAAGCCCCATGCCTTGGGCGTCGTTCGACACCGCCAATAACATCAGCAACACGGGAGAGCTCATGGACCGCTGGGACTTCTTCGGTAACCCAAACAGCTTCTCCGGCCACGGCCACACCTCCATTCCATATTCTGGTGAGCCAAACTTCCCCGCCGCCTCCATGGCGGCTTGCGTGGCGGCGGCCGGCATGGTCCCGAACGGACCGGGCGGCACGACGGGGCTCGAGTCCCTTAACCAGTTTGGCTGCTTCGCCGAGGGCAACAACGTGCTCGTGCCTCCCGCCATCGGAACGTTCGGATTCACGGGCCGCAATATCTTCCGCGACAGCGGCTTCTACAACATGGACTTTTCCATCTTCAAAGACTTCAAGTTCAAGGAACGCCTCACGGCCCAATTCCGAGCCGAGTTCTTTAACGTGCTCAATCATCCCAATTTCGCGAACCCATATGGCGGGATCACTGGCTGGGGGCCCGCATTCTCCTCCGATCCTTCCGCCCCGGCCAACTTCGGCTGCGGTTGCCGGACACCGGACGTGGCGCAAACCGATCCCGTCCTCGGATCGGGAGGCCCGCGGGCCATCCAATTGGGATTGAAGCTTATTTTCTAGCGAATTCGCTCGCCGCCTTCTTCGGAACGATTCGTTCGGAGTTATAGGCGGCGGGCAGATTCGTAATTCGCGGAAGAGATCTAAGAACACTTTTTCAAAAACCGCGAATCGAGCCGCCAGAACATGCTGAAGTTCCGCGAAAGCGGCGCTGGTGTTTTTTTGCGCCCAAGCGGCAATATCGTCGCCCTCAAGTGCGCTGGGGCCTCACCCTGGCCTCCTTAAGAACCCATCTGGAAGAATGATTCTGGGAAGTCTTAGACGGACCCGGGGCCGACCCGGCGCGTGCGCCGCTTTGCCCACAGCAAGAGCGACACCGAAATGACGACGCCCCAGAGCAGACCGTTTGCATACCATTTGAAATCGAGCGTCGCGGCGAACCCCGCCGTCAACACGGCGGCCACCCATAGGACCGACTCGCCGCAAAAACCCAGCACCCACCTGGGTCGCGCATCCGCCGCCGGAATTTGCGCCCGCCATGCGGGCGCCAGCCGCGGCACCGCCGCGCGGTAGGCGTGGTAGGATTCGCCACGGAATTCCTCCAGGCCACGCTCCTCGTCGCGAATGAACAGGCGCACGAGGACCCACATCCCGACCACGAATATGGCGCCCGCCAGCGGATTGACCAGGATTGCCAGGCCCAACGCGAGCAGCAGGTTACCGAAATACAGGGGATTTCGCGTCCGCCGGTAGGGCCCGTCGGCTATCAAACGCTCCGCGTGCAGTTGCCTATCCTGAACGACATCTGCGCCCAGATAGGCCGAGCCCCAGGTTCGCCAGAAGGCGCCCAGAGCGACCAGACAGGCGGCCAGGCCGTAGCAGGCGCTCTCCCACAATTCGCGATTCCCTGCCCCAGCGAAGCGGAAGAGAAGCCCAGCGATTCGTTGGCCCGTGGGCACAGGAGAAAGGGGAAGAAAAAGCCATGCCGTAACGAACAGAGAAGCCAGCAACCATCGGCGGTTGCGGAAATAGAAATCCCCGCGAGCGTTTTCCATATGAATGTTAGAGCCCAGCCGCACAGCCTCCGCCCGCTGTCTACACACACCGGGAAGCGGGCTCTGCCACCGGCGCTAGGATGATCATACGGGGTCAGTCCGTGATTTCGACCCGGGTGGCGAAGTCGCCCTCACGCTGGGGCACGAAGGCCACGGTGACCGCCTTGCCGACCTGGGTTGCAAGCGACTCGATTGTGCCTCGCTTCTCGTTGACCACGACCAGGGTCTTCGGCGTCACTTTCAAGTCGTAAGGCACGCCGTTTGGCCCTTTGACGACCAGCAGATTCTGGTCGGCGGCAACCACTTGAACGGTGCCCGAGAGGGATTCGGGGGTGCCAAATCCCAGACCCGCCATCTGCGTCGTTGCGGCTGCTTTCGCCGGGCGCGGGCGGCGGGCCGGCTTCTTGGTTTGAGCAAAGAGGGATGAGCCGGCAGTCAGCGCCAGCGCAACCGTTAGAATCAGTGCACGAAATGAATATCGACGAATCATGTTGGCGGTTCTCCCGTGGCGGGAGCCTCCTTCCTACTCATTCGATGGTATGTCCGGGCGAAGCCGGTTGCAATCGATTTCCAGCCCGGCGCGGGCGCACCGGCAGGACGGGCTTGGAACTTGCCGGGGAGAATGCAGACTAGGGATTGCCGCCGTGGGATTCGCTTACGGCGCTCTCGACCGAGTCGGGATTCTGCTCGGCCTCCTCCTTCTCCACCGGCGGATGGAGCAGCGCGGTGTGCCGAGCCGCCATGGCCCCGACGACCAATTCGACCACGGCGGCGCCTCCGCGGCGCTCCGGATCGAGTTCGGGATCGTAGCCGGAAATGGAAAGGCCGGCGAACTTTTCGCGGGTAGCGAAAAAATTCAGCGCTTCGCCTACTTCGGCAGCGCTAAATCCCCCTGCGGCGCCGCGGGGACCTCCGGGGACCTCTTCTGGCGAAAAGGCATCCCAGGAAATGTGCACGACGAAATCCCGTTCGTTCCCACGCAGATGATCGAGGGCCGCTTCGGCAGCTGCCCGCACGCCGAGGCTTCGTATCCTGGCTATTGTGAAATCCCGAATCGCGACGCGCCCCAACCGCTCCCGGTCGATCGCGTCCGTCTCATCGAGCCCAAAGGCCACCAAGTCCGGCTCCCTCACCAGTGGCGGACTCTTCCAAAAACGCACCAGTTCAGCTGCCCCCTGCCCGACGAGGTGGGAAACCGTCATCGAGCCGATGAAACCATCTTCCGTATCGGTGGGAGTGTGCAGATCGGCATAGCGGCTCACATGGATCAGGCCCAGACTCGGCGCTTGGCGGCGCAACCCGGCAACCAGGGCCACCAGTACCGTCGCGTCGCCTCCCAGGATCAACGGAAACGCATGGGCCTTGGACGCCTGCTCGACGCGCACCCGCAGCCCCTCCAGAATCGCCAAAACGCTCTTCAGATTCCGCGCACGGGGGTTTCCCGGGTCGGGCTGGAAGAGTTGGGACGGCAGATCGCCCGGATCGGCAACCTGATAACCCGCTGCGCGCAGCCGATCCAGTATCCCCAAATCTCTCAAAGCGGCCGGCCCTCGTTCGACGCCCGCGGCAGGGGCGGCCGCACTGGTGGGAGCGCCAACCAGGGCAAGCTGGTCAGGATGTCGGATCAGCTTAGCAGTCAAAACCTCTTCTCCTGCTGTTTTCGAAAATTAGCCGCCCGGGGCACCGGCAACGCCCGAGCAACCCGTGGCGTGGCAACCACTTGAGAGCGGTCACCACCACCCGCAGCCTATCAGCCCAGAGCCACCAACTCTGCCGGGAGCATGAATCGCACGTCTTCCCGGATCAGATCCAGGTCGCGCTGATCGGTGAAGCCGAGCTGAGCCAGCCGCTCGCTCACCTGCTGCACCAGAACCTCGGGAGCCGAGGCTCCGGCCGTTAGTCCCACTCTCTGGATACCTTCAAACCATTCGGGCTGAAGGTCGTGTTCGTCCTCGATCAATCGCGCTGGCACGCCACGACGCTGGGCCACCTCGACCAGACGGTTGGAATTTGAACTGTTCGCCGAACCAACCACGAGAATCAGTTCAACCGCCTGGGCCATCTGCTCAACGGCCTCCTGGCGGTTTTGTGTCGCATAGCAGATATCGGAAGACCTCGGCCCGGCGATTTCCGGAAAGCGCTGCTTCAGGCGGGCGACGATCTCTTGCGTGTCGTAGAGACTCAACGTCGTCTGCGTTAGGTAGGCCAGACGCGCCGGATCGGGAACTTCGAGCTGGTCGACTTCTTCCACGCTGCCGACGACGAGCGTCCTTTGCGGGGCTTCGCCCGACGTGCCGACGATTTCTTGATGGTCTCGATGGCCGATCAAGATGATCGTGCGCTCCTCCCGGGCGAATTTCTGGGCTTCCATGTGAACCTTCGTCACCAAGGGGCAGGTTGCGTCCACCACTCTAAGCTTGCGTTCATCGGCCTCTTGCCGGACGCGCGGCGGAACCCCGTGAGCGCTAAAGATCAGCACCGCTCCTTCGGGCACTTCGCTCACGCCTTCGACGAAAATCGCGCCCCGCATGCGAAGCTGCTCGACAACGTGTCGGTTATGAACGATTTCGTGGTGAACGTAGACGGGCGGCCCGTAAGATTCCAGAGCCAGCTCCACGATGTCCACGGCCCTTACGACCCCGGCGCAGAAGCCGCGCGGGCGCACGCTGAGAAGCGTCTTCCTGCCGCCCGATCCATTATTCGAGCCGATTCCGGCCAGGTCCATGAAAGCCGTCTCCCTCCCCCTCAGATTGATTATCATACCGAATTCACATTTGCTCGGCTAGAACCTTATGCAATACGGCTTGCGGCCGCTTCGCGGCGCGAGCTGGTTCCGGTTCGGACTTGGCAGGAAGAGCTTGGCTTGGCGGCGCGCCCATCTGCGGTTACGGTGCCAGTTCTAGTACACGGAAGCTGCCGGGCACGATTTTGCCTTGCCGGTACGGGTTTTGTGGCGTGGCCTTGGCCGGCCGTGGACCTTGCGTGGCGGTGTCGAGAAAGACGTTGTGCGTCTTCCGGTCGACTTCCATCGTCCGCGCTCCAGGCTCCGTCTTGACGTGGCCCACCAGGGAAAAGCGACCGGGAGGGTCTTCCTTCACAACGGTCAGGGTTCCCCCACCACCCCCACTCGAGCAAAAGGCCAGTTCCGTCCCCGGATCGAATCGACAGGCATCGATACCGGGACCGATCGGCACGGTCTGGGCCACTTTCGCCGTATCAGGATTGACGATGGCCATCATTTGGTTGTGACAGCCGACGAAGAGCCAGCGATGCGCGGTGTCCATGGCGATGCCGGAGGGATGCTCGCAGGGAGCCAGCGGCCAGCGCTTGGTGATCTTCAAGGTATGGCTGTCAATGGCCACTTCCTCGCTCTTGTCGACCAGATTGTTGTAGACATGGCCGCGGCCGTCGGCGACGGCGTATTCGGGCCGCCCGCCCAGGTCGATCGTGCCGACGACCTTACCGGTTCTGGCGTCGATGGCGGTGGAATTGTCGCTATCGCCGTTGAAGGTAAATACGCGGCCGGAGGCCGGGTCGTAGATGATGCAATCGGGATTGTGGCCGGTGACCTTCACGGTGCCGATGACCTTCAGAGTGGCGAGATTGAAGATGGTGACGCTATTGGTAGCGCCGTCGCTGATGAAGCCCCGATTCAATTCCGGGGCGACGGCGACGCCGTGCACGCCCGGGGTATCGCGGAAAACGTGAACCACCTTGCCGGTGTCGGCGTTCATCACGACGACGTGAGTGTGATGGGCAATAAACAGGTGACGGCGCTCGACGTCGATGCCCATGTAATCCCAAAACGTGTCGCCGCCGATCTTATAGGTCCGAATAAGGTGATATCCGGACCCGGTTTTCCGCTGCATCGCCGGCGCGCGGCCGGGGCCTGCAGCCCTCGCTGTACCCGCGAAAACGAATGCAGCCGAAACCAGCAAAACCATCAACCAAAACAGGTTCTTGGAGAGTGTCCGCATGATGCCCCCCCTTCTGAATAAATACTGCCCCGGACGGCGGGCCGCATCGGCCCTCGTCCGGGATATGGGTTTCGAGCCGTGCGCTGAAGAATTAGCGTCGCCCGGGGAAAACCCTCAGCACGAGCCGGATTCGGCGCGCCGCTTCCCCTGGGCGAGGAAGCGGCGCGTCAGAGCCCGGCAACTTGTCATTTGGAAAGGTGCATGCCGCCGCCCGCCAAATACCAATTCACTACCACGGCGTTGGCCGGCGATGACCCCCAGATTCGTCCCTGTGCATCGGTCCAGAACCTTCTCATGGTGATTTCTGGATAGGGGAACGGATACTGGATGATCTTTCCCGTCTTCGGGTCGAGCCGCTGGATCTGGTCTATAAACGTCATCGAATACCAAATGTTGCCAGCGTGGTCGACAGCGATCGCATAGTCGTGCTTGTTCGGTCCCAGGGGAGTGTAGATTTTGAAAGCTTTGGTCTTGGGATTGAACCGGCAGACCCTACTGCTGTTGTAACAGGTGAGCCACACGATACCCTTGGCATCGAACGTGATCCGGTGGGGCTTGAAATTCTTGGGATCGGTAGCAGGGAAATATCTGATGAGTGTTTTTAACGTCCTCGGGTCGACTTCGTAGAGCGGAGTATTCGGGGAAATTCCGGTGAACCATACGTTCCCGTTCACCAGATCCCCTCCCACATCGTACGTGTTCGGGATTCCCGGAATTGAGGTGAACTTGCCCGTTGCCGGATCGAGCCGCGTGGCGGGGTCTCCGCTGGAGAAAACGTACAGTTTCCCATCGACCAGCATGGGATGCGAGTCGTGCTTGTATCCCCCACGGATTCCCCATTCCGATTTATCGATAAACGGCGCTTGGAATTGCGTCACCTTCCCGGCTTTCAAGTTGACTTCGCCGACCCGGTTGCAACCTTGCTCGGCGTACCACGCATTGCCGGACGGGTCAACCTCGACTGCGTGTATGCCTTCCCCCTTGCACGGCAGCGGGTACGTCGAATTCCTAAGGGCCTGGGGCGACATGTAAGTCGTGTTATTTCCGGTCTTGGGATTGATTCGAACTACCCGATTCCCATTTCCGTAGTCGGCTGCCCAAATATACCCATCAGCGTAATATCCCTTCTGGACGGTCGGCGGATACGCTTGAAAATCCAGCCAAGTTGAATCCGCCAAGGGATACACGACGTAAACGATATTCATCGCCTTTTTGCTGAATTTCTGCACCGTCGCCTGATAGCCAGGCAGGTCGGCCGGCGATGCGGGAAGAGTGGAATTCAAACCGAACACCTGAGTGAGATAGCTGGCTATTTGATCGGCCATCTGATTGGTGGCCGGAAACGGCACGCCTCTGGGACCAAGGGAGTAGTTCACTGCGTCGTCCCGCATGTAATTGATAAGCCCCATCCAGCCCTGGTAGTTCAACCGGCGAGTGGCCATGCGGCTTTGAAAATTATGGCAGCCAAAGCAAGTTCTAAACCATGTTGCTTTCCCCGTGCCATTCGGCAGCAACACTCCTGCCTGGTAAACGGAAATATCGCTCCAGCTCACGTTGCCCTTCTGCAAGTCAAAACCGCATTGAGCATGCTGATCTGCAGTTTGCAAGGTTTCATTTTGCGCGGCGGCCTTGTAACCAACAGCCCGGATGCTAACCCGGTAGTCTCCCGCTGGAAGGTTCGGCACCTTAAAGCTTCCATCCTCCTGCGACAAGACATCCGTCATGATAGTGGTGCTCATATTCTGCGCTTCGACAAACGCGCCTTCGAAAGGCTTGCCATCGGGGCCTTTCACCGTGCCCGTGATCGTCGCCCCCATGACTAGAGGGACGGCCGAAACCATCAAAACCATCAGCCAAAATAGATTCTTCGAGAATGCCCGCATGACGTTCCTTCCTCCTGTCTGCTACCCGTTATCCTAATCGCGGCCGGATCCGCGCTTACCCGGGGAATGGATCTCCAGCTTTGCGCGTATAGAAATCTACATTCGCACAAAGTCCCCCCCGGCAGCGGAAGGCCGCTCCTGTTTCACGAACAACAATTACCTGCCGACAACAAGGGCGACGAACGTACCCGGCACGATGCTACGCGCGGTGCTGCCATGCCCATGCATAGCGGTAATCAGGAAAATGTTGTGCGTTTTCCCGTCGAGCGCCATGGTCCTGGCGCCGGTTTGCGTATCGACAGTTTGGACCACATGGAATTTGTCGGGTGAGTCCTCATGAATGATCGTGAGATTTCCACAGCCGCCGTTGGAGGAGAAAGCATTTTGGGTCGCCGGATCGAAAATGCTGGCATCGGGGTCCGCACCCACTGGTAAGGCCGCGACGACCTTGCCGGTGTTGGCATTCGTGACCACCATCTTGTTGTTACTGCAAACGGAGAACAGGAGATGATTCGCCCGGTCCATCGAGAGCCCGGACGGGTACTCGCACGGGGCAAGCGGCCACCGGTGGAGTACCTTCAGCGTCCGCGCATCGAACTCGAGCATCTGGCTCTTGTTCGTGATGTTGACGAAGATGTGGCCCTTTCCATCGGACACGGTGAACTCCGGCTGGCCATCGAGCGGAATCGTGCCGACGACCTTGCCCGTGACAGCGTCGATGGCGGTCGCGTCGTTTCCGGCGCTGTTCATGATGAAGACCCGTTTCGTGGCCGGGTCGTAGGTATTCCCGTCGGGGTCCTTGCCGGTCTTGACCGTCCCGATTATCTTCAGGGTTTTCAGGTCGAGTATTGTCGATGTGTCGTTGTCGCCATTGACGGTGAACCCGCGGCCAAGATCGCGGGCCAGCGCGATACCGTGCACTCCCGGCATGCCGGTCAGCTTGGCCTCGACCTTGCCGGTATCGACGTCGACGACATCCATGTAGCTTCCCCGGCCAATGAAGAGCCGGCGAAGCGCGCTATCGATGCGGATATAGTCCCAGCCTTGCGTGCCGCCCAAATGATACGTTTTCAAAACGCGATAGCCGGAATAGCCCGATGATTTGGACGGTACGGGCGCCGCCAGGGCGAACGAGGCCAGAAGCAAAATGAATGCGGGAAAACCAACAATGCGTAACAACCGAGTTGCCATTCCAATCCTCCTTAAGTTCTGACTGCTAAACGCGAAAAGTCGAACCGGCGTCAGGCTGGGATGTCTGCTGCCAGCAGGAATCTCCGTTCCGATCTCATAGGCAGGGGCAAGCTTACACGCAAAGCGTCTCCAGGGAAACCAAATCCTGCTGGCCCGCAACCGATTTTCCGGCCGGCCCCCGAGCGCGGCGAGGAGCCGCGGGTGTGGCAACGATGGAAAGCGGCTGGAAGGCGGCTAAAAGCAGCGATGGAGGCCGGCGCGGTGAAAACGTCCATCCCGCGCCGTGCCTCCATCGACTTGCATTTCAGTACCGATGTTATGGCCGCCGAAGCGGCCGGTTTAGCCGAGCGTCAGAACTTAAACGTTAGCGAGAACTGAATTTCCCGCTGGTTCTGCGATATCGTGTTTGTGATCTGCGCATCTGACGGGCTAAGCGCTTCCGAGAACGGACTCATGTCCGACTGACTGCCGGAAAATAGACCGCCCGATTGCGGCATCCCGAAGTTTGGATGGTTGAAGAGGTTGAAGAAATCGGCACGGAAGTCGACCGATCCCGCTTCTCCGAGGAACCCGACTTTCGTGTCCTTGGCAATCGAAAAGTCCAGGTTCCGCAAAGCCGGCCCGAGCAAGAAGTCGCGCGGAGAGGTGCCCAATTGCCCGACGCACAGATTCGTACCGTTTTGCACTGCCGTTGGGTTGTTGCAAGCCGTGCTGCTTGTGGCCTCCGGGCTGTTGAACGTGGGCGCCATGGAGAACATATTCACGTTGTACCACTGGTTGATGTTGCCCGTGATCACCGTGTTCTTATTGTAAACAACGGGCGTATACGGGCATCCGCTTGCGACGCCGCCCGGGCAGGTGGAGGGATAGTAGCTCGCCAGCACTCCCGCCGTATTGACGTTGACCAGGTCAGGCTGCCCTTGCAAAACGCCTGAACCCGATCGATTCGAGCCCATGATAATCGAAAACGGATAACCAGACTGTACGCTGACGATGCTGCTCAACCTCCAGCCATTGGTCACTTTCGAGACGAAACCGGAGGACCCGATCCCCGGCACATGGTAAACGACGTTGAACTGCCAGTCATAAGGACTCGCGAAACAGGCCAGCCCTTTGTCCACGGCCTTCATGTTCAAAGGATAGGTGTCCGCCTGGCCACCGGACGAGAAGCAGTCGGCAACGTTCGCCTGCCCCTGCGTATCGTCCAATAGCTTGCCCCACGTGAACGAGCTGCCGAACGAGAGCCCGTGACCGGCTTCTTTGTTCAACGCGACTTCGAGGGCGTTGTAATAGGAATCGGCTACCGTGGCAATTTCGATCGTGCTGGGCATATTGGGGTTCACGTTCACGTAGTTCGGAGAGCCTGCATCCCAGAAGGGAACCTGGCCGGCCACGCAACGGCTCGCCGGGTCTCCGCACGCGCCAAACGAAGTGGGAATAATGGGATTGGAATCCCAGTAGTCCCACAGGTGAACGCCCCGGTCGCCGACGTAGGCAACGGTCAGACCCACGTGGAAGGGCAACTGTTGCTGGACGCTCAGGTTCCAGTCGATCAAATACGGGCTCTTGGCGTTGTATTGGACGAATTGAGGCGTTGCCGTGGACGAGCCCGATGTATACAGGCTCGCAGGAAGAGGAAGCGGGATGTTGGTGTTCGAGCCGTACAGGGTGGTGATGTCGGTGGGGTTGAGGTCCGTCAAGCCGGAAAATGGTGGAGTGCCGATGGTACCTTGCTGCAAAGTGGTCCCGATGTTTCCGATGGAATAGTAGACGCCGAATCCGGAGCGCACGGCCGTCTTCCCGTTTCCGAAAACATCCCACGCCAGCCCGACCCGGGGGCTGAAATCATGCAGGGTGTTGTTGGCCATCAGCGGCCCCAGCGTGAAGGGATCGGTCTGGGGATTCACAAGCCTCGAGTTTCGTCCGTTCATCTCGACCGGGATTTTCATGAACTCGTAACGCAAGCCCAAGTTGACGGTCAGCCGCGATGTCGCGCGCCATTGATCTTGGCCGTAGAACCCGAAGGTCCAATAGCGCCAGAAGCGGTTTCCGCTTGAGCCGGGCGTTGCGTATTCAATCAACCTCGGAGTCTGCCCAAGGAAGTCAGCAAAGTTCGTGTAGGTCAAAAACCCGGTGATCGACGGGGTGTTTCCGATTCCCGAGTTCCACCGGTTGATCAGCGTGCCGAACATGAAGGAATGGTTCCCGTGAGTCCAGGAAACGTCGTCGCTCAGCGTGTAGACGTTTTGGAGATAGAACACAGCCGGATACGACTCGGCCGGTCCCAACTGGCTGTAGCCGCCCGCGAAAATACTAAAATCCCCGATGGGAGGGTTGGGGATGGCGGCGGAAGACGGGATGATCGGAAACCCTAGGTTGCTGTTGGGAAGGCCTACGTAAGAATCGGCCGCGTGAGTATGGGTCCGGCTGAAGGACAACCGGAAGGTATTGAGCAGGTTGGGACCGAAGATGTGGTTTTCCGCCAGCGTGAAATACTGATTCCGGGTGAGTCCCAACAGGTGGTACTGCGGGAAGCTGCCTACGCCAATATCCGACAGTCCGGTGCCTGCATTCGCAGCGTCATAGCTGCTGTTATCGATCGTATAGCGCCCGAAGAACGAATCCGAGGAGGAAATGTTTTGGTCGATGCGCAACTGCCCGAAATCCTCGCTGACTGGCGAGATTCCGTCGTAGTTGTAGGTGCAGGGACCGCAGGGGCCCGTCTGATTGGGCAGCGGGAACAGCGAAAGAACTGGCGCGATGTACTGGCTAAGCGGCACCACATAGGGCGAACCCGCAGCCGTACCCACACCCGTCTGGTTGGGGTTGATGGCCTGAAGATCCGGGCACGGGCCAACGGTCCCGGTAGGCTGGGAACCGCTGCCATCCCAGATCTGCGCTCCGGCGCCATAACCGTTTGTTGCGTCAGCGCCTGGCGGGTGGCATCCCGCGGCGGGCACCACGGTGTTTTGAAGCACGCCGAGTTTCTCTCTCACGCCCTCGTAGACGGCATCGAAAAACGTCTTATTCTTCTTGATCGGCCCGCCGATAGAACCCCCGAACTGGTTCTTGTTGAACGCCCCGTTTCGCTTGCCGAAAAGCGCGGATGGAGGAGGATCGAAGTAGTTTCGCGCGTCGAGAACGTTATTCCGGAAATAATCATAAACATCGCCATGAAACTTGTTGGTCCCGCCCTTGCTGACCATGACGATCTGGCTGCCCCCGTCCAGACCGTATTGGGCGGGGAAGTTGGAAGTGAGAATCCGGAATTCCTGAATGCCATCCATGCCCAAAGTGCTGCCGGTCAATCCGGAGGGGTTGGCGCCGGAAAGGTTCTGCAAGATAGCACCGTCTAGCATGTAATTGTTATCGCGTATCGGAGCGCCGTTTACGCTGATGAGCGTTCCGTTTGTAATTCCGCCTGCCGAAACGAAGTTCCTCTGTTGAATGACTCCCGGTTGCAGCAAAGTGAGGTTGATGTAGTTCCGGCCGTTCAGGGGGAGCTGTTCGAGGGTCTGGTTGTTGACCAGGCCGCCCAGCGTCGCGCTCTGCGTGTTGACCAGCGGCACCGCCCCGGTCACAGTGACCGTCTGCTGGGTCGCGCCGATCTGGAGGGTGAAGTTCAGTAGCGCCTGTTGGGTAACCGATAGCGTGATTCCCGAGCGCGTGGCCGTCTTGAACCCGGCGTGTGACACGGTTAAGGAGTAATGCCCGACGGGAAGTTGAACCAGGTTGTAGTCTCCCGTAGCGTTCGTAGCGGCCGTTCGTACGGCTCCCGTATCAACATTCGTGGCTGTTACCGTCGCTCCCGGAACCGCCGCGCCCGATGGATCCTTTACGGCCCCCAGGATCGAGGCTGTAGGAAGCTGGGCCAAGGCCGAAATTCCGGCGATGCAGAATGCTAAAGAAACAAGAAGTCCTGAAATCCCAAATAACCACGTAGCGTGTCTAGCCCCTGCCACCTTCATGTACTCCTCCTGACAAACCAAAAGAGTTTCTGGCTGCAACAATGATCCGACGTTGCGAGTTCCCATCGCTCACAGAAGCGCGCAAACTTGCTGTTGCCCAGTAGCGTAGTTTCTTGGATGTGGGTTATGGATGGACCAGCCGTTTTAGTGCCGCACACCGCACGGCGCTAGCGCATCCCGGCTGGCTTTGGAACCCCTGGGGAAACGCACGCCAAACGCCCTCAATCAAAAAGGGCATTCCCAAAACGGTATAAAGGCGGAATCAAAATACCCCTGCGCGCTACATCACACGCGTGAGCGCCCCCAAATCCAAAACCCCTGTTCCAAGACCAAGAAACTGTTATCACCGGCAGTATGGCTTGTCAAGGAAAAATGGCCGCCGGCAACCCGGCGGCCGTTCCATCATGGCAACCAAAGCACGGCTCTTGACGAAATGTGTCGGTGAGCCCCCGGGCCCATCCTTGCGGCGCCCCGGGCCCCACGCGGACGGTACGAAACGGCGGCTACATGGCCGCTTGTTCGCGCTGCTCGATCTGTTTTTTCAGGGCCTGGATTTGCGTTTTTGTCCGGAACGTCATACGCACCACTTTTCGCGCTCGAAAGTACGGCAAAATCACCTGCTGCAGCGAGCCGCCTTTTTCCAACAGGTCGATGTAGCGGTTCTCTGTTCCCAGCGTAGGCAACGGATATTCCGTCCACCGGGACGCCTGCGGATCGTACTCCATGATGGAATCGGAGTTCATCATATCCACCCACACGCGGTGATGATCGTCGACCTTCGACTGATAGGGTTGCTGGGCGTCCGGTTGGGGGAACGGTACGATAGTAACTTTTAGGGTGTTGATGTTAATTTTGGCCAAGTTTCCACCCCACCAGTCGCAAACCCACACGGAATTGCCGTGCTTGTCCGCCCCCAGGCGGCGTGGACCCTGCGCCCCAGGCGGCGTGGTGTTGAAGTCGGCGCCGTATTCCGCGTACAGCTTGCGGTCTTCGGGCGTGGCGTTATCGAGTTGGCTCTTGACCGGCGGCAGTTGGATTGCCACCACCTTGCCGGTTTTGATGTCGGCCTTATCGATGATGTCGATGGGCATTTGAGCCCACCAACCGTTGCCCTCGGAATCCACCGTCAAGCCGTAGGTGGTTCCCACTCCAGCCGCATTGATGAAGGTCGGCGACTTAAACTCGCGAAAATGCTTGATAACGGGATTGAAGCGAAGGGCGCCGATATCGGTCGTCACCCAGACGTTTCCTTTGGCATCGGTATCGATCGTCCCGGCCGCTCCCGTCATCCCCTTGGGCGGATAGAAGATCTGGATTTTCTGCGTGGTGGGATCGACCATGGCTATGCCGGCCGGCTGGCCATCCGGACCCGGACCGATGTTGAACCAGAGGTTGCCGTGCAAATCACGCGTGATTCCGTGGCTCCCGGTCGCCAGTCCGTGCCTGCCCGGAATCTTGAAGAACTTGACGGCTCCGCTCTTGGCATCGACGCGCCCGATCGTAATGTCCACGTTGGGGTGGGCGTACGTAAACCAGATGTTCCCTTCCGGGTCGGCTACCGCGTCGTGAATCCCGAAGTTGCCGAAGAAACCCGAGGGAGTGCCGAGTGACCAGTTGCTGCCGTTGTTCGTCACGTACTTGTACGGGTAACCGACCGAGGAATCGACGGGGAGGTCGTACTCGGTAAAGACGACTCGCGCCGCCTTGCCCGTGGGACGCGGCCGCAAGTGGATTTTCAAAGCCGACGGCCCTGGTCCCCGAATCCTGGCCAGGTAGGCCGCTAAGGCCTGCTTGTTGTTGTTGATATACGGAAACTGCATTCCGGCGAAGTGGGGCTCTTTCTCCAACTCCTTCTCGTGCGTCAGGATATACGATGTGCCCGGAGAAACCGGCAGCGCCGCGCTCTGGGCGTGAGAGACGCCGAATATGTTGATCTCCCGCATCAAATTCAATACCGCCGTCCAACCCGCCTCGTTGAACCGGTTCTGCAGGATGTAATTGGGCTGATGGCAACTGGTGCAGTTGTTGCGGAATAGCCACTTCAACCGGCGGTCGCTCGGTGTGCTGTCCGGCAACGCCGCCAGCAATTGATCGCCCGTCAATTGATGAATGAAATGCGCCATGGGCTTCAGCACGAAATCCTGGCGCGCGAGCGACCGCAAATCGACCGTGGCGTTCGTATACTGGTAGCTATCGGCCTGCGCCCATACCTTATATTTGCCCGCATGCATGGGCGGGAAGTAGTAATCGCCATCTGTATCGGTGAACACACTGGTGGTGATGTTGCTTCCCTCCCGCTTCGCCGATACCGTCACTCCCGCCATCTTCCCACCTGAAACCGATTGAACGGAACCGGTCAGCAGGCCGGCGGGCGTGGCCGCCCGTACCTGGCGCGGAACCAAAATCGCCGATGCCCAGCCGAGCAACGCAACAGCCAGGACGCCTCCGCTGATTTTCCTGATTCGCTTCATCTTCGCCTCCCGGAGACTATCTCCTCCCTCAGTCGATCGGCTCAATCAATCGCGTTCGGCCCGTTGCCGTGGGACGCTGCTTTCGCTTGCTTGGGCACAGTCTTCAGGTAATCGACCATGGCGTCGATCTCCCGATCCGTCAGCGTGTACCGGAAACCCGGCATCATTTCCGGCACTCCGTTTCGGATGATTTCCGCCATCGCCTTTTCGTGACCGTCGACCACTTCCTGGTTCAACGCCGTGGCGTAGCGTTTGGCCCCCAGAAACGCAGTGGCGTGGCAAACGCCGCAGCGCTGGTTGAAGATGCGACGGCCTTCGATCTGGGTGCGATTCAAGGAAGCCGGTTTTGTATGTTGCCGTGCGAACAGTGACAGGGGGAATACAACAACCACCAACACAAGACTGACCATGGTGCTTCTCATGGGCACCTCCGGCACCACATTTCTGATTTCTTTGGCCGTCCAAAACCGGGGACATCACCCAAAATTGCCGGCGTCGACAGAATCCCTCCCCACCGCTCCTCGCTCGTTTCTGAACGGCGAGAGGGCCCTTACGCCAATCGTTCCCGCATGAGACCAGAAAAATGCCTTCAGTACCAGCGAAATTTGCCGGGGCGTCGTTGTCGCCGCCGCAATCCCCCCGATTCGAGGAGGGTTCGCCCGGAAGCGCCGATCGGGGCTTCCGGGCAGCGACCAATATTTCTTATGGATCCCGCGAATCTCTTGCGGTTAGGACAGGGAAACGTCTAGCGATTCGGCTTAATCCCCGAACGAGATTCCGAGGACATGTTTCGAACCAGGCCGCTACGGACCAGCCAGGCTAGCCCCTCGATCAGGAAATTCCGCGCGTAGTGCGCGCGCCGGCCTTCTGGCCATCGATCGAGTGGAAGATGCCGCAGCAATCCGGCCCGGCCATGCTCGGAAAACTGGAAGCGCGGCGGGTGATGCGTCAGCCAGCTGATGTACTCGTGGAACGAGCGGAACAGACTCTCGGGCCGGCGCACCAGCCGCTCGTGCAGCTTTCCGCCGGGCGGATCAACAAAAGCGAAAAGGAGGCATTCCGGCATTTGGGGATCGAGATACCCGTATCCGTCCTCACCCACCAGAAACCCAGCGAAAAAGCCGATTCGGCCCCGCTCTTTTCCTCCGGCCGCCCGCGAAAAACGGTAGCCGCGCAACGCATGCCCGGCTTCCCGCGCGGGATCAAATCCCTTGAGGTATGGCCGCGCGAGATCGCGGATCCAGTCCACCGAACCCGTTTCATTCTCATTTTTCCGCGGCATGGGTTCCAGTCTCAACGGGCTTCGAAGGGATAGCGGCCTGACGAAAGCAGAGCGGCCGCAACGTTGCGGCGCAGCAGAACCGTATCGGCCGGCTCGCGCCGGCAGAAGCGTCTCAACACGACCAGTTGAGCGCGAAGCGCGTCTCCTTCGGCCGAGGCCTCCAGGGCGGTGCGCGCCTGTTTTTCGATCCGGTCAACCGCGTCGTAAACAAAAAGGCGCGCGGCAGCGCCGAGCGGCCCGGCCGAGCGGTCCTGGCGCGCGATGGCCCGAGCGGCCCGCAGCGTGGCCGATTCCATCGCGTAGATGTCGATCACGACATTCGCCAAAGCCGCCAGGATTTCCTGCTCGTCGGCGAGTTTTTCGAGGAATCGCTTCACCGCCGTGCCGGCAGCCAGCAGGAACGCCTTTTTGGCGTTGGCAACGGCGAGCATCTCGGCGCCGAGCGGACCCTCCGGCGGCCCTTGGACCGACGGGCCGGCCAGCACCTGGTCGGCGAGGCGCTGCGCCGCCGGCACCAGAGGCAAGGTCCCGGCGGTCGCCCGCTTCATCAGCATCTGGAGGATGAGCATGCGGTTGATCTCATTGGTTCCTTCGAAGATGCGGTTGACGCGGCTGTCGCGGTAGGCGCGGGCGGCGGGGTAATCTTCATGAAAGCCGTAACCGCCGAAAATCTGCACGGCCTCATCCACGACGAAATCCACCACCTCGCTGGCACACACCTTGCTGATCGAACATTCGATCGCGTACTCCTCGAGCACCTTCATCATGCGCGCCGTTTTGTCGCCGCCTTGCTCGGCCGCCTCCGATGCCGCTTCGATCGAGCCCGCCAACCGGTACAGCATCGATTCAACGGCGTAGGATCGAGCGACCATTTCGCCGAGCTTCGCCTGGATCAGGCCAAACTCGGCCAGCGGCTTCCCAAATGCGGTTCGCTCTTTCGCGTAGCGCGCCGCGATTTCGATGCTCCTTTTCGCTCCGCCAAGGCAGTACGCCCCCAGCGAAAATCGCCCCACGTTCAGGATGTTGAAGGCGACGATGTGCCCGCGCCCAACCTCGTGCAGCAGATTCTCGCGCGGTATCTTGGCGTTTTCGAAGAAAATCGGCACCGTCGAACTGCCCCGAATGCCCATCTTCTTTTCTTCGGCGCCCACCGAAAACCCCGGCGTTCCCCGCTCCACGAGGAAGCAGGAAAATTTTTCGCCATCCACTTTCGCAAACACCGTGAACAGGTCCGCGAACCCGCCGTTGGTAATCCACATCTTCTGGCCGTTGAGCAGCCAGCTTTCCCCGTCCGGCGAAAGATCGGCCCGCGTCCGCGCCGCCAGCGCGTCCGAGCCCGCCTGCGGTTCCGACAGACAGTAGCAGCCGACCAGTTCCCCCGTGGCCAGTTTGGGCAAGTACTTCCGCTTCTGCTCCTCGGTGCCGAAATAAACGATGGGCAAGGTGCCGATGCCGGTGTGGCCGCCGTAAGAGACGGCGAAGGAGGCATAGGCCGCCAGCTTCTCCGACAGCAGGGTCAACGATATTTTGTCGAGCCCCCCTCCCCCGTACTGCTCGGGAACGCCGCCGCCGAGCAGTCCGAGCTCGCCCGCTTTTTTCAGCAGCTGCGGCATCAGGCCCTCTTTGTGCAGTTCGAGGTCAGCGATCCGGGGCACGACTTCCTGATCGACGAACTCCTGGGCCGTCTTTCCGATCAGTTTCTGGTCGTCGGATAAATCGGCGGGGGTAAAGACGCTCTCCGGAGCGCAGGATTGCAGCAGGAACTCGCCCCCTTTCATCACGGGCAGGCTCGCATGGGGCATGGGCACGGCGAATCTCCCTTTCCCTTTTCCGGGGCGGGGCGGCGTTCGAGACTGTAAGCGCCCCGGCGGACGCGCGTGCCGAGAATAGCGCGCAGATCCATTCTACGCTGGATGGGAAACGGATGCGGGCCAAGGTCCCCGGAACGGTCCGGGGAAAGCCATCAATTCAGGCCGGCCGTTTTCTTCAGTTGCTCGACGTATTCGGCGGGGAATTGATATTCGGTGGCGGCCTGCAAAATCGTCTGGAGATAATGGGGCGCCGGGCGCAACCCCTTTTCCACTCGGGTGGCGATGAACACTTGCGCGCGCACGGGACTCTCTTGGTTGTCGGTGACGGTCACTTCGATCCTTCGATAGTGCTCCGGCGCGCCCTCGAAGCGGTCGAGCGTTCGGAGCGCCGATTCGGGGATTTTGAAGAGGATGCCGTAGACAGCCTTGCCCGTGGAGGGGCGAATGTTCGCCGTCGCCGCTCCGCCGCGCGCCTTTTTATTGAAAACGATTTCGTAGTTTTCGAGTTTGCCGGTTTTTTCCTCGGAAACCTCACCGGCACGCGAGCGGACTTGATCTCGGTTCATGTTACTGGCGTAGGCAAAATACCAAATGAATGAAGGCATTGTTTCCGGGGAAGCCGAAGGTTCAAAGAACCGATTATAGTAAACCGTATTGCAGGCCGCGGGCAACCGTTCCTGTTCTCGGTGTCTTAGCCAGATAATTCTGTCACCCCTTAACGGCCGCGTGAAAATGTCACCCCATGAGACAGGAGACATTCACGTTGAGCCAACGGGAGTTGCAAAAGGTGGCCGTCATCGCACAGTGCGTGAAAGGGGAACTG